>JAEWNA010000148.1 GCA_023392975.1 Pseudomonadota bacterium
GCGCTGAACTGCGCCGCCAGCGCCGCCGCGACCAGCAGCGCCGGCAGCCACGGCGCCACCGGGGCCATCATCCCGATGATCGCGGTTTCGCGATGCGGCACCGTGCCGGCATCGAAGGCGAGGCCGACCACGCCGATGTAGGCGATGTAGATCGCGGCGGACAGCGCCTGCGCCCAGCGCATCGTGCGCACCCGCAGCGCGGCGGGATACGCGGCGCCGAGATAGCGCGAGGTCTCGAAGCCCTGCACCGTGATCAGCAGGCCGCAGGCCAGCGCGAAGGCATGCCAGCCGGAGGCGGTGTGCGCGATCGTCTCGACCGGCGCGTCGATGTTCGCGACGTGCAGCGCGAGCCCGGCGAGCAGGCCGGCGATGATCGCCAGCTTCAGGCCCACGCTCAAGGCTTCGGCGGTTTCCAGTCCGTGCAGGCCGCGCAGCCAGCCGAGTACGGCGATGAAGACCAGCACGACGCTGGTGACGAGGCGTCCCACCTGCGGCGTGTCCCAGGGCGTGAGGCTGACCGCGAACGCGCCGAACAGGTTGAGGTAGTAGCAGACCGAGACCACGTAGGCGAGGGCCAGCATCCACGATGAGGCGATCTCCAGCCGGCGCGCGGCACCGCGCAGCGCGGCCTCGCCGCCGAGGGTATCGATCGCCGCGATGTTCCAGCGCAGGGCGGCGCCGACCATCCACGCCGCGAGGCACAGCCCGGCCATCGCCCAGACCGCATGCGGGCCGAACTCGCGCAGCAGGATCGGCGCCAGCACCAGGAAGCCGCTGCCGATGATCGAGGCCAGCGGCGTGACCGTCGCGCGCCAGGCCGGCGCGTCGCGCAGGCGACGGTCGAACAGCACCCGCGCCGCGAGCAGCGCCGTCGCCGTCACGACGGCGTTCGCGATCCATGCTGGCGTCATGCCATTCCGTTCCCGTCTTCGCCGCCGGCATGGCGGCCGTCGCGGCGGCCCCGCATCACGGCGTGGCGATCGCCCGCAGCATCCGCACCCAGTGGTCGACGTCGTCGGCCAGCGCCTTCACCGGCAGGCGCTCGTCGCGGCCGTGCGCACGCATGTCGTCCGGCACCACGCCCCATGACCCGTCGACCCCGTACACCGGCAGGCCGTGCACGCGGAACGGCCGCGCGTCGCTGGCGCCGGTGCTCATCTCCGGCAGGATCGGCGCACCGGGGAACATCGCGTGCACGCTGTCGGTGTAGACCTTGAGCAGGTCCGCGCGCAGCGGCGACGCCAGCGACGCCTGCTCCTTGTCCAGCCGGGTCACTTCGACCTTGTCGCCGGCGATGGCCTGCAGCTCGTCGCGGATGGCGTCGGGCGAGACGCCCGGCAGGATGCGGCAATTGACCGTCGCCCGCGCCATCTGCGGCAGCGCGTTGGGCGCATGCCCGCCCGCGAGCATGGTCGCGACGCAGCGCGTGCGCGTGAGCCCGACCTCGCCGATGTCGGCTTCGATCGCGTCGGCCGCGGCGCCGTCCGCAGGATCCTTCAGCCAAGCGCGCATCGCGTCGCCCAGCGCGCCGGGCTCGCTGCGCTGGCGCACGTCGAAGTAGGCGCGGGTGGTGTCGTTGAGTTTCGGTTCGAAGCGGTAGTGCGCGAGTCGCGTCAGCGCGTCGGAGAGTTCGTAGATCGCGTTGTCCGGCCGCGGCTTGGAGCTGTGCCCGCCGGGATTGCGGGTGGTGAAGGCGTAGTCGGCGTAGGTCTTCTCGGCGGTCTGGAAGGTGAAGCCGATCGGTTTGCCGTCCCGGGCGAAACCGCCGCCGCCGCCGTCGGCGTTGAGCCCGTACTCCGCGTCGGTCAGCGCATGCCAGTCGGTCGCGCCCTTGAGCGCGCCGATGCCGGTGGTTTCCTCGTCGCCGGTGAAGAACACGATCAGGTCGCGCTTCGGCCGGAAGCCCTCGGCCTTCAGTTTCAGCAGCGCGGTCGTCACCGCGACCACGCCCATCTTGTCGTCGGACGTGCCGCGGCCGTAGAAGTAGCCATCCTGCTCGGTCAGCACGAAGGGATCCAGCGACCAGTCCTCCGGCTTGGCTTCGACCACGTCCATGTGCGCCATGAGCAGCACCGGCTTCGCCTTCGGCTTGCCGGCCGCCGGCCAGCGCACGATCAGCGCAGCCGTATGGTTCTCCGGCGTGGCGTCGTAGGGCATCACGTGGATGTCGGCGTCGGCCCAGCCCGCGGCGCGGTACTGGTCTGCGAAATACTGCGCCAGCTCCGGCACCTTGCCGCGCCCGGCGACCGTCGGCACGCCGATGGCATGCGCGTACAGCGCACGCGCCTTGCCGTGCCAGGGATCGTCCGCGGCCTGCGTGGAGAGGGAGGCGATGGACAGGGCGGCGGCGAGCAGGGCGGTGATCGGTGCGGTGCGCATGGCGACCTCGGGCGGGCGGGATCGTCGCATCCTACGCGCAACCGCATCGCGGATGCGGACTGCGCGGTCGGTGTCTGCGATCATGTCCGCATGACCACGCCTGCCGCTTTCGCCGCCCTGCCGCTTTCGCCCGCCCTGTCGCAGGGCCTCGACGCGCTGGGCTACGCCACGATGACGCCGGTGCAGGCGCAGGCCCTGCCACCGATCCTCGACGGCCGCGACGTCATCGCGCAGGCGCCCACCGGCAGCGGCAAGACCGCCGCGTTCGGCCTCGGCCTGCTGCACCGGCTCGATCCCGCCGACGGCCGCACCCAGGCGCTGGTGCTGTGCCCCACGCGCGAGCTCGCCGACCAGGTCGGCAAGCAGCTGCGCAAACTCGCCACCGGCATCCCCAACCTCAAGATCTCGATCCTCTGTGGCGGCCTGCCGCTGGCCCCGCAGCTCGCCTCGCTCGCGCACGCGCCGCACGTGGTGGTTGGCACGCCCGGGCGCGTGCTCGAACTCGTCCAGAAGGACGCGCTGTCGCTGCGTAGCGTGCGCACGCTGGTGCTGGACGAGGCCGACCGCATGCTCGACATGGGCTTCGAAGAGGCGATCCGCGACCTCGTGAAGCGCACGCCGAAGGACCGCCAGGGCCTGCTGTTCTCGGCGACCTTCCCCGACGCCATCCGCACGCTCGCCAACGCGATGCTGCGCGACGCGGTCGAGGTCAGCGTCGGCGACGATGTCCAGCCGGCGACGATCGAGCAACTGTTCTTCGAGGTCGAACCGGCGCGCAAGATGCCGCTGCTCGCCGCGCTGCTGCTGCGCTACAAGCCCGCGTCGTGCGTGGTGTTCTGCAACATGCGCAAGGACACCGAGGAAGTAGTCGGCTCGCTGTCGCACTACGGGTTCACCGCGCTGGCGCTGCACGGCGACATGGAGCAGCGCGATCGCGAGGAAGTGCTGGTGCGCTTCGCCAACCGCAGCTGCAGCGTGCTGGTCGCCAGCGACGTGGCCGCGCGCGGACTGGATGTCGAGGATCTGGGCGCGGTCGTGAATTTCGACCTGCCCAGCGATGCCGACACCTACCTGCATCGCATCGGCCGCACCGGCCGCGCCGGTCGCGATGGCCTCGCGCTCAGCCTGTGCGTACCGACCGACCTGCCGCGCGAGAAGGCGATCAGCGAGCGCATGGGCAAGTCGCTGCGCTACGAGCGCATGGAACCGCTCGCGGGCCGGCCGCCGCACGTGCCCGCCGCGCCGATGGTGACGCTGCGCATCGACGCCGGCCGCACCGACAAGCTGCGGCCCGGCGACATCGTCGGCGCATTGACCGGCGACGCCGGCCTCAAGGCCGATGCCGTCGGCAAGATCGACGTGTTTCCGACCCGGTCGTACGTCGCGATCGCCCGTGCGCAGGCCGAGACGGCGCTGGCACGGCTGCGCAGCGGCAAGATCAAGGGCCGGAAATTCCGGGTGAACCGGCTCTGAGGTTCGACCGGAGGCGCAGGCGCGCCTGGAGGCGCGTCGCGCTCATGGCGCAGGTTCGGGATCGGGCTCCGGTTCTGGCTCGGAGTCGGGTTCCGGCGTACCGGCATCGCCCGCACGGGCGAAATCCATGTCGATGCTGAAGCGGGCGAAGGCGCGCAGCATCGTGTCGCGCATCTCCGGCGGGATGTCGGGCGACTGCAGCATCGCGGCCGGGTCGCCGGCCTGGGTCAGGTGCAGGCCGCCGCCGTCGCAGTGGTAGGCGTGTCCGATCGACTGCGCGCCCGCCTGCCGCGTTTCGACCGTCACGTGGCCCGGCGTGTGCAGCTCGTTGTGCAGCGTGATCCGGTTGTCGTGGCCGGTGAGCGTCGTCAGCAGCCGTCCGCCCACCGTTCGCCAGGTGAAATGCGTGCCGCCATTCTTCGTCTGCCGCAGCCAGACGCCGTCGTGGGGGTCGGTTTGGGTGACCACGCCCAGGTAGGTCAGCGAGCCGGTGTGGTCCGGATTCAGCGCGAGCACGCGGGTGCCGGAGACGTAGCGTGGCGGCCCGGCATTGCCCGTGGCGCTCTGCTCGAAATAGCGGCGCAGCGAATCTTCCGTTTCCTCCCATCGGCCGGCGGGACAGGCGCAGAGACTGGTCGTCGCTGGCTGCGCGGTGATGACGATGTCGCCGAGCTGGCGGGTGCGCGTCGTCGTCCACAGCGCGCGGTAGCGCGCCGGGCCATCGCACGTCGACACCGTGGTCAGCGGCGGTCCCCACGCGCCGGCCTCGGCCTTGCGCCACAGGTGACGCGCGTCGTCCGGCAGCGGCGCGTGGACCAGCGTGTAGACCTTGCCGCGATCGAACGCGAACACCGCGTTGCCGATCGTGTACGGCGTCGACGGCGGCATGCGCAGATGGTCGTCGCCGTGGATCGTGATCGTGCCGCCCAGCGCGGGCGTCGACGGCATCGTGCGGCCGTCGGGCATGTGGATGCGGCGATCGAAGTACGCCAGCGCGAAATCGCCCCACTGCGCCGCGTCGATCGATTCGATGCCGCGCGCCGACGCGACGAAACCGCGCACCGCCTGCGGGCCTTCGGTACCGCCCAGCCACAGGTACCACGGCACGGCTTCGTAGCTCATCGCGTCCAGGCCCATGCCCGCGATCTCGGCGTCGAAATTCGGGATGTAGCCGGCGCCCATGCCGGATTTCGCGAGGTAGGCGAAGTATTCCGCGCTGGCTTCGGTCAGCCAGCCTTCGTCGGGCATCCGCGGCCAGGTGATGTACTGGATGCAGTGGAAGATCTCGTGCGACAGCACGAACACCAAGTCGTCGCCGCCGGCGCGGCGATTGAGCTTGTAGTAGCTCACCGGGCATTCGGGCACGCCGACGGAATGCGCCGCGGCGGTGTAGGCGCCCTTGTCGAAGCCAGCGTCGGGACCGTCTTCCTGCGGCGATACGTAGCTCGTGAACATGATCGTCACGTTGCCCAGCCTCATGTCGCCGCCCATCGCGTCCATCGCCGCGCCGACCGCATCGGCGAGTTCACGGATGCGCCCGGCGAGGGCGGGGTTGCCGGTGATCGGCATGCCGCGCGGATGCACCGCGCGCAGCTTCGCGGTGCCGCCGCGCCAGTGGATGTCGACCGTCGCGATCGTGTCGCAGTCCTGCGGCGACAGGCGATCGTCGAAATAGCCCATGTAGTGCGCGTCCGTGCATTGCCCGAAATCGTCGGCCCGCGCGTGGCAGGCGAACAGGCAGGCGCACAGGCCCACCACCCACAATGCTGCGCGGATCATCGCGATGCCCCGGCGTGTCGGTGGGCGGATTCTAGCCCCGGCCGTGGCCATGTGCGCGCGCCGATGCCGCCTCTGCGGAAGGACGGGGCGCGATCCGGCGTCGCGACCCGTCCGTCGCCGCCGGACGCCTCAGCCGCCGCTCGCGATCCCACCAGGCAGGGCGGTGATGCAGGGCGGCAGGCCGGCCGCGTGCGGATGCTGTTCGATCACCAGCGATTGGTCGTCCACCAGCCCGCTGCCGACCGCGCCCGGGCCTTCGACATGGCCGCGCACGCGGACGGTGTAGTCGCCGGCCTCGTCGACCACGCACGCCGCCGTCGTGCCGACGCTGGCCGCGCGCAGGTTGCTCTCGCTCGTGGCGCCGTCGTTGGAGCACAGGGCGCTCAGATCGTCGTGGGTCGGCGGCAATTGCTTCGCCGTGATCGCGAGGATGCCCTTGTTGACGACGATGTCGTATTCGACGTGGCCGCGACGGACCTGGCATTCGGCGAAATAGTGGACGACCAGCGTGCGGGGTCCGGGTGCGTTGATCGTCTTCGCGATGAACTCGACGTCCGGCAGGCCCACCGGCACGGAGACGGCACCGGTGTTGGTGCCGGCCGCGACCGACTGGGCGGCCGACGTCGGCGACAGCGCGAGCCCGAGCAGCAGCGCTGCGCCGGCGGGGAAGGTAATCAGGGTGTTCATGGGCGTCTCCTGGGAAGTCGAATGACCGGGTCCGCCGCCGCCCGCCATGGGCGACGACCGAGACCGCGCCCTCGTCGGGCGGGCCTCGATGCAGACGTCGCGGAAAGCCGCCGAACCCCGCCA
The DNA here is from genome assembly GCA_023392975.1 of Pseudomonadota bacterium. Lineage (GTDB taxonomy): Bacteria > Pseudomonadota > Gammaproteobacteria > Xanthomonadales > Xanthomonadaceae > Lysobacter_I. The sequence goes on from JAEWNA010000148.1 coordinate 6,442, forward strand.
CCGATGCGAGCGCACTCGCCATCGGGCATCGCGGGTCGGGAGGGGGCGCCATCGGCCGGGACACGCGCGGGTGGCGTCGGGAGGTCGCGACCGAGGCCGAAAAATCCCGTGCGAACGCGATCGAACCGGCGGGCGCCGCGGTCGGCATCGCCGGCGGCCCCGTCCCGACGGGCGTACCCCGATGAATGGCCGGAAGGCGCCCGATTTGCTTTGCGGCGCCGTTGGCCCCATAGTAGCCCCCGCTGAATGTCAAGGGTCACCTTGGATCGTGGCCTGCCGCTGTAGAACAAGCTTCACCGCGCCTACACTGTTTCGCTCGTTTCCTCCTTGCAGCCAGCCCCTGCCGCCCAGCGGCATCCACACTCCCTGACTCTAAGGAAATCAAACATGTCCCAGAAACAGACCGGCACCGTGAAGTGGTTCAACGACGCCAAGGGCTTCGGCTTCATCACCCCGGAAAGCGGCGCCGACCTCTTCGTGCACTTCCGCTCGATCCAGGGCTCGGGCTTCAAGTCCCTCCAGGAAGGCCAGCGCGTGTCGTTCGTCGCCACGCAGGGCCAGAAGGGCATGCAGGCCGACCAGGTCGAAGTGATCTGATCCCGCTGCACCCCGCGTCACGCAGAAGCCCGGCCAATGGCCGGGCTTCTTGCTTTTGTGGCTCATGGAAACAGGCGACCCGCGCCTTGCCACGAGACAACGGCGGATTCCAGGCTGCACCCTGTGATTCGGCTAAGATTCGTGCGGACACAGGGAGGTCGCATGACGGAACTCGTCGACATCGGCGGCATCGGTTTCATCATTCCGGTCGTGCTCGGCCTCGTGGTGCTACACCTCGCGCGTGGACTGTTCGGCATGCATGGGCGCCGGCATCAGAGCCGAAAGGAGTTCCTCGAACTGTGGGACGAAACTCGTGCCCACGATGATCTTTGGCTGGAAACCATCGTTCGCCATCTGATCGGGACCTATCTCCCTGCGCATGTCATCCGATTGGCGCTCACTTGTCCGGACAAGGTCCAATCGCTGTTCGATCTCTCGGAGCTTTGGCCGCTGCTGCGCTACGACCGTGAAGCGCACCGTGACTTGGTTACATCCGCGTCATCGTGATGCCGGAAAGCGCAAACGCGTCATATTCCTACTGTATCTGGGGTACTTCATTTTCGCGACATCGGCATTCCTCGTGGCCAATGCGGCAGCGAACAGTGGGCCGCGCACGTTCAGCGGATGGGTGTTCGGAATCCTGGCGGTGCTCCTCGTGATTCTGGCCTTTTTCCTGCTGATGCGAGGCGACACCATCAAGATCGCTGTCGCCGTCGGCGACGCATGGATCAACCGCATCAACGCTTCAGTCGCGCCTCAAGGAACACGCTCTCCCGATGGAACGCCAGATAGCGGCGCTGACCCTCGCTGAAGTGTCCGACGCTGCCGAAGTCGGCGGGATCGAGTCCCATCCGCTTCATCGAAGGAAGATGTGCGACAGGTGAAACGAGCACATCGCCGTTGTCCTCGAAGCTGAGGAACCCCGTGTCGAACAGATGGTCGGCGTCGGGCGTGAGCAGCAGACCGTTCTCGCCGTCGAGTCGCTCCTGATTGTCGGCATCCCGCCATGGTTTGCAGTGGCTGGCGCGCAGGTGCTCGATTCTGTCGACTCCGGTGAGGCGGCAGCGGGCTTCGATCGCCGCCACGCGCTTCTTGAACAGGCCTTGCCCGCGTCGGGCCTGGATGATCGCCTGGCGCGTGGTCTCGGGCAGCTTGCGGTCCTCGTTGAGCGTGGCGATCTGGTGTTCTTCCCATGCGACCTGGCCCATGCCGACGATCGCGTCCTCGGCATCGTTCGCATAGGCACCACGGATGAGCACCCGGGCCTCGTGGCCGATCAGGTCGGCGAGCGCGTGGGCGAAGTCGTCGGGGAGCGTCGTCAGATAGACGCTCTGGAAACCATGGCCGCGCGTGTCGAGGGGCGCATAGCGCTTCGGCAGCAGCGGTGCGAGTCGGTCCATGCGCTGGCTCGGGCGGAGGCCTGCCACCAGTTCGCGAAAGCGCACATCCACGCGCCAACCGACCTGATCCCAGTAGGCACCCGCAGTGCCGAAATCGGCTGGCTTGGGAGCGGTGTAGCCGTGGGACTGGACGATGCCGACCGCCTTGATGGCCGCGTCGGCGAACGAGAAGACGATGTCGCCGGGCGACACCTCGCGCATGTACTCGTAGAAGGGATTGCGCGCACCGTTCGATTTGCGCTTCGGCGACCACAGGTAACCGCCCGGCACCTCGTGCCGATACGTCTGGTTCTGGTTGACCCACCAGAAGCGCACGGTCCCTGTTCTCCGTCCTTGACGGCCGAGGCCAGTCTAGCCGTCGCCTGGTGGGCTCGACCAGGGGTGGCGCTGCTTCACCCGGCCGGCTTCACTTCGCAGGCAACAGAAACACCGCCATCCGCGCCAGCTCCGCTTCAAGCCCCGCCTTGAACGCGGCATCGCGCGGGGCTTTGCCGCCGGCGTAGCCGAAGTCGCTCGCCAGCGCGCCGTCGCGCAGCGACAGGTTGCCCCAGCCGATCACGCGGTCGTGCCACAGCAGCGGCAGCGCGTAGTAGCCGAGCTTGCGCTTGGGCGCGGGTGTGTAGGCCTCGAAGCGGTAGGTCCAACCCCACAGCAGTTCGAAACGGCGACGGTCCCAGACGATCGGGTCGAACGGCGTGAGCAGCCGCACCGTGTCGTCGGGCGCCCAGCGCTTCGACGACGGGGTCTCGTCCGCCGGCCAGTACCAGTCGACGCCGTCCACGCGCGCGGTGCCGAGCCGCTGCTTCGCGCGCGCCAGCGCCGACGCGCGCCGCGCCTCCCACTGCGGCACGCCGCCGGCGAGGAAGCGCACGAGTTGCGCCAGGCTCGCTGCCGGCAGCGGCGCGTACTTGCGCACGATCACGTCGACCAGCGCGTCCATGCGCGCGTCCGCATCGGCACCGTCGACTTGCGCGGCATCGCCCTCGCGCGGCGCATACACGCGCGTGCCGCCGTCGCGCCGCGCCACGCGCAGCAGGCCGCGATGGTGCATGGCGTCCAGCAACTGCGTGCTGGCGTTCGACGACCCGCCGAACCAGTTCGTCACCTTGCCGTGCGCGAAATGCGCATCGACCTCGCGCGGGTGCGCGGTGCCGCGTTCGGCGATGAACGCCAGCACCGCGCGCGCCTGCTTCCAGCGCGCGGGCGTCCACGCCGTCCGCGCCGTGCGCGGATGCATCAGCGCGCGGTGCGCGCGCGGCAGGAACCCGTAGTTGACGAAGAAGTCTTCCTCGACCGGCAGCGTCGGATAACGGCGCTCCAGATCGCCGGCCCGGTAGTCCTTCACCCGATGCCGCAGCGTGAGGTCCTGCGCCCGCGCCGGCGCCCGGATCGGATCCGCCTGCACGAACCCCAGCCGCTCGATCGCCCGCATCAGCGTCGTCGGCCTGAACAGCGTGCGCGCCACCGCATGGCGGCGCAGATGGTCGAGCGTGAGGGGCATGGCGGAGGTTGGCAGGCGAAGTGGGCGTGCCTCATCTTGACGGGCCGATGTCGCTTCGGAAACCCCGCCCGCGCCGCGCGGACGCCAACCGAGCCGCTTTCCTCGCCCCTCGTTGCCGATGCCGGTGTGTGTTGCCGCTCCAACTGCCATGCATGCCCCATTTCGGGGCAGCGCCGGCCCCGGACGGCTGCGTGTGCGGGTCGAAGGGGCGAGCGTGCCGCTTTTTTCGCCATCGCTGCCGCCCGGAGGGGCAGCGATGGCCCTCCGACCGGCATGCCGATGCTCCTTCGAGGGCCATGCATGCCGCTTCGACGGCCTCGTGTGTCCCTTTTGGGTGCAACGCCGACGATCTCAGGGCCAGGTGTCGCTTCGAGGGGCATCGATGCCGGTTGTCCGGCCTCGTGACGCCTGTACCGACATGGCGTCGCTCGCCGGCCGGCACGCATGTTCCTCCGGTGCTCCGGCGCACCACCATGCGCAGCTTACGGGTCTTGCGTATCGGCCTGGATGTAGACGTTGGGCATGTCGGTGATGGGCTTGAGCTCGGATTCAAGTTTCACGACATCGCCATCCGACGTCACTTCGATGAATCCGTGGTAGTTCAGGAGCGTTTCCCAGTACCGTGTCTCCGTCTCGTAGTGGTCCACTCGTGCGGCGACACCATAGCCATCAACGACGTCGGAGGAGCCTGTCATCACCGGCTGCTCGAAATAGCATTTGATGCTGGCGTCTGCGGTCAACCAGTACCGCCCCGGGCGCAGGCGATGAAACTCGAAGCGGCCATACTCGTCGGTCTTCGCGGCAAGGGAGTACTGGGGCAGGCGGGGGTCGTAGGCCAGGATCTTCGGTGTGGATTTTGGCGAATAAAGCCGCTTGTAACGATGTGCTTCAAGCAACTGGATGTAGTCGGTCAGGTGTGGCGTGACCGGAAACAGCGAGATCGCGATGCCCTGGTCGGCCGGCTTCGGCTTGAGCAGGAACCCCCGGCCGCACTGTGCGCCGATCTTGTGGAACAGGATGCCGCGCACACTGCTGTTGCCGGGCGCCATCGCCGCGTCGGCGAGGGTCGGGTCGAACGGAGTGGTCGGGCGGAAGACCATGGGTTGTGCACGCGCTGCCTGCGAGTCGGCTTTGTCCAGCAGGCTGCTTGCCATTGCCGGTGCTGTGAGCGACAGGCACAGAAGACTCCATGCGAGTGGAGCGGCGAGGCGTGTCCGGGTTTTCGGCATGGCATGTCTCGATGGTTGGAACGGTGGGCGACAGGCCATATGGCAGCCGATGTCGCATGGTATGACTCGCGGCAGGGAGGCATGCGCCTTCCGCGTTGAGGGGCTTGTCCCGGAAGGTCTTTCTTCTCGCGTGCCTGCGCAGGGATGGTCGGCATGGCTGACCCTATCGGCGGGGCCTCCATCAAGCGTCGACCGGATTCCCCGACTCCACGTCGATCCTGTACAGCTCGATCGCGCGGACGACGTCCTTGCCGGTCATCTTGCCTTCCTTCCCTCTGAACGTCGATCGTTCCCTCACCCCGCCCGCGCCCCGATACTCCTCACCCCCGCCTCCTGCGTCTGCTCCGGCGCCGCCATGGCCTGCGCCTGCTTCTGCTGCATCGTGTCGTTGACCTGCTGCGAGGCAGCCGTCAGGGAGGTGGCGTTGTCCTGTGCGGCGGGCAGGAAGGCGAGTTTCGCGGCGGGGTCGCCGAGTGCGCCCTGGCCGGCCACCAGGCCGTCGCGCTGGGTGTTGAAGACGACGAAGTCGATGCGGTCCAGTGCTTCGTTCCGGCCGCCCTGCGGGCGCTGGGCGCCGGCGAGGCTGGCGTTGGCGAGGTTCGCGGCGGACTGCTCCAGCCGGTCGCCGCTGAAGGTGCCGGGCGGGATGTTGGGCGAGCGTTCGATCGCGTCGATCGCCTGCTGGTAGCGCGCGTGGCCCGGGTGGTCCGGGTTGCGGATGTCGTGCGTGGTGTCGGCAGGCGGGGCTGCCTTCGGGGTGTCCGGCGCGGCGTCCGAGGTGCTGAACGTGCGGCTGGAATTGCCGATGCCCGGGACTTCCGGCTTGATGTGCTCGTCCAACTGGCGGCCCGAGGCGGGCGCCCAATGTCCGGTGATGCCGTCCTGCTTGGGCTCCGGCAGGCCGACGTCGCGCAGGACGCTGTCGGCCAGCGTGTTGGAGTTCTGCACTTGCGGGTCGTAGGGGTAGCGGTCGTCCTTGGTCTTCGCGTTATCGATCATCTTCTGCCACGTCTGCGACAGGTCGTCGCCGGTGGCGATCGGCTCGCGGTACTGGCGCTGGCCAGTGGCGTTGGCGTTCTCCGGGTGATCCGGATTGGTGGCGTCGTAGGGCAGGTTGGTTTCGACGTGCATCCGGCCGTAGGGCAGGCCCGGGGCCTGTTCGCCGGTCCAGCCGCTGATGGTGTGCTGGTTGCCCTCGCGATCAGTGTAGAGCAGGAACTTGTGGTGATAGTCCTGCCCCATGACCGACCCGATGTTGCGATAGCCGACCTCGATGGTTTCCTGCTGCGGCGTGTTCGCCTTGTCGCTGCCTTGCTCGTCCATGGCAGGCTCCCTACTGGTTCTTGAGGTGGAGCGCTTTCACTTCGGCCAACTTGCCGGTGTGGTCGAACGAGAAGGTCATCACGACCGAGCGCGCGTCCGGGTCGAGCATGGCCCGGCCCTTGTCGTCGCGAAGCACCAGCCTGGTCGGCGTGTCCTCGATGACCCGGGTCGTCGGCGACGACGCGAAGGTGGCGGCGACCGCGCCTTTGTCCGTTCCCAGCGGGATGTGCTGCAGCACGATGCCGCTGACGTCGAGCTGCTCGAAACGCACGGGTTTCCGGGAGGCGTAGATCTCTTCCAGCATGGGACGAACTCCTTGATCCATCGTTCGGTTCTGCGCGGGCGCTTCGCGCTGCGGCGCGGTGCCTGCGCACGAGGGCAGGGACAGGCCGGCGATGGCGGCCATCAGGCACAGCGCCCTGCCGGAATGGTGTCTTCGTGACATCGCGATCTCCCGTCACATCCAGGCGAATTGGTCATCGGCATCGGCGCCATGGCGGCGACCGGATATTCGGGACAATAACGCGTCGACCCGGGCCATGGAAAGGCGCCGGACGCTTCCCGCGCTGCAAGCCGACAAAAAGGAAGGCGGCCATTCGGCCGCCTTCTCCGTAGTGAAAATCGATTCGCGAGAATCGACCCCATCAAAGCCCCACCGGATTCCCCTTCTCCACGTCGATCTTGTAGAGCTTGATCGCGCGGGCGACGTCCTTGCCGGTCATCTTGCCTTCCTTCGCGAGGGCGTCGATTGCGGCCTGGGCGATGTAGTAGCGGTCGACTTCGAAGTGGCGGCGGAGGTTGGCGCGGGTGTCGCTGCGGCCGAAGCCGTCGGTGCCGAGGACGGTGTAGCGCATCGGCACGAAGGCGCGGATCTGGTCGGCGAAGGCGCGGACGTAGTCGGTGGCGGCGACGGCCGGGCCCTGGCGGCCTTCCAGCAGTTCGGTGACGTAAGGCTTGCGGGGCGTCTTCGTTTCGGGATTGAGGCGGTTCCAGCGCTCGGCGTCGAAACCGTCGCGGCGCAGTTCGGTGAAGCTGGGGCAGCTCCAGATGTCGGCGGTGACGCCGAAATCCTTGTCCAGCAGTTCGGCGGCGGCGATGGCTTCGCGCAGGATGGTGCCGCTGCCCAGCAGCTGCACGCGCAGTTCGCCCTTCTTCGGCTTGCCGGCGTCCTTCAGCAGGTACATGCCCTTGATGATGCCGTCGGCCGCGCCTTCCGGCATGTCCGGGTGGGCGTAGTTCTCGTTCATCAGGGTGAGGTAGTAGTACTCGTCGTGCTGTTCCTGGAGCATGCGCTGCATGCCGTGCTGCAGGATGACGGCGACCTCGAAGCCGAAGGTCGGGTCGTAGGCGCGGCAGTTGGGGATCGCGCCCGCGAGCAGGTGCGAGTGGCCGTCCTCGTGCTGCAGGCCTTCGCCGTTCAGCGTGGTGCGGCCGGCGGTGGCGCCCAGCAGGAAGCCGCGCGCGCGCATGTCTGCCGCCTGCCACGCGCTGTCGCCGATGCGCTGGAAGCCGAACATCGAGTAGAAGATGTAGAACGGCAGCATCTGCAGGTCGTTGGTGCTGTAGCTGGTGGCCGCGGCCATCCACGACGAGAACGCGCCGGCCTCGGTGATGCCTTCCTCCAGCACCTGGCCTGCGGCGTCCTCGCGGTAGTACATCAGCTGGTCGCGGTCGACCGGCTTGTACTTCTGGCCGTGCGGCGCGTAGATGCCGATCTGGCGGAACAGGCCTTCCATGCCGAAGGTGCGGGCTTCGTCGGCGACGATCGGCACGCAGCGCGGGCCGACCTGCTTGTCGCGCAGGATCACGTTCAGCGCCTGCACGAACGCCATGGTGGTGCTGATCTCGCGGTCGCCGGTGCTCTTGAGCAGGCGGTCGAACACCTCGAGCTTCGGCGTCTCCAGCGACTGCGTGGCCTTGCGGCGGCGCTGCGGAAGGAAGCCGCCCAGCGCGCCGCGGCGCGACAGCATGTATTCGACTTCCGGCGACTTCGGGCCCGGGTGGTAGAACGGCACCGCGCCGTCCTTGAACTGCTCGTCCGGGATGTCGATCTTGAAGCGGTCGCGGAACGCGCGCACGGCCTCGTCGTCGAGCTTCTTGGTCTGGTGCGTGGGGTTGAGCGATTCGCCCGAGGCGCCCATGCCGTAGCCCTTCACCGTCTTGGCGAGGATGACGGTGGGCATGCCCTTGGTCTCGACCGCGTTCTGGTACGCCGCGTAGACCTTGTGCGGGTCGTGGCCGCCACGGTTGAGGCGCCAGATGTCGTCGTCGCTCATGTTGGCGACCATCGCGGCGGTCTCCGGATACTTCCCGAAGAAGTGCTCGCGCGTGTACGCGCCGCCGAAGGCCTTGCAGTTCTGGTATTCGCCGTCGACGGTTTCCATCATCAGGCGCTTGAGCTGGCCGGTGTTGTCCTTCGCGAGGAGCGGATCCCAGTAGCTGCCCCACACGGTCTTGACCACGTTCCAGCCGGCGCCGCGGAAGTTGCCTTCCAGCTCCTGGATGATCTTGCCGTTGCCGCGCACCGGGCCGTCGAGGCGCTGCAGGTTGCAGTTGATGACGAAGACGAGGTTGTCCAGGCCTTCGCGGCCGGCGACCGAGATCGCGCCGAGGCTCTCGGGCTCGTCGCACTCGCCGTCGCCCATGAAGCACCACACCTTGCGGTCGGACTTCGGCATCAGGCCGCGGGCTTCGAGGTACTTCCAGTTGCGCGCCTGGTAGATCGCGCCGATCGGGCCGAGGCCCATCGACACGGTCGGGAACTGCCAGAAATCGGGCATCAGCCACGGATGCGGATAGGAGCTGACACCGCGGCCGTCGACTTCCATGCGGAAATGGTCGATCTGCGATTCGCTGAGGCGGCCTTCGAGGAAGGCGCGGGCGTACACGCCGGGCGAGCTGTGGCCCTGCATGCCGATGAGATCGCCCGGGTGGTCGGCGCTGGGCGCGCGCCAGAAATGGTTGAAGCCGACGTCGTACAGCGTGGCCGACGAGGCGAACGAGGCGATGTGGCCGCCGAGGTCGCCGGGCTTGCGGTTGGCGCGCACCACCATCGCCATCGCGTTCCAGCGGATCATCGAGCGGATGCGCCACTCCATGTGCGGGTCGCCCGGCATGCGCGGTTCGAGGTGCGCCGGGATGGTGTTGATGTACTCGGTGGTCGGCGCGAACGGCAGGTGCGCCCCGGCGCGGCGGGTGAGTTCGACCATGCCCTCCAGCAGCTGGTGCGCGCGACCGGCGCCGTCGGCGTCGATGACGGCCTTCAGCGACTCGATCCACTCGCGGGTCTCGGTCGGATCGGGGTCGTTCTGCAGCAGTTCGTTCAGCCAGCTCATGGGGGCTCCGCGGGCGGCCCGGGGCCGCCGAAAGGGGGATCGTCGATTAGAGCCCGAATTCTAGCAGCGCCCCCCGGCCACGCCCCGTACGGGGGCGTGCGGTGCGGGCGAGAGCGGTTGGGAATTCGATTGCAGGGGGTGGGATGGTGGGCGAAACAGTGCGGGCTGGTGTGAGGCTTTGGCAGATAGGCAGGCGCTCTGTCGCGACTTCCGTCGCTCCCACAAGAGAGACCGAT
>JAEWNA010000222.1 GCA_023392975.1 Pseudomonadota bacterium
GATCTGTTCGCTGCCGACCACGCGGCCCTGCGAACGCGCCCAGTGCGGGTCGTGATGGCGCCGCGCGAGCAGATGCGGCAGTTCGTCGATCGCCCACTCCGGCTCGATCGCGGCGTTGGTGATCGACCACACCTTCTCGGTATCGAGCAGCGTCGCCGACAGCACCCACGGCGGCGGTTTCCTCGCCAGCGGCGAGCCCGGGAACAATGTGAACTTGCGCCCGCGCGGACCGTCGTACAGGCCGCGCTCGCTGCGGTTGCCGAGCTGCGTCGGCAGGCCGGTGATCAGCGCGCGATGCAGCTTCGCGTAGGGCGGGTCTCGACCCGCCGTTTTCGGGTCGCCGTCGAGATCGACGCCGACACCCCCCTTCCAGCCGAGTTCATCGCACAGCAGCTTCAACTGCCGGTGCAGTTCGCGCCACTCGCGCAGCCGCAGGAAGCCGAGGAAGTGCTTGTCCGCCCATTTGCGCAACTGCGACTGGGTCATGTCCTCGTGGGCGGCGCGGAACGCCTCCCACAGCTTCAGGATGCCGACGAACTCCGATTTCGGATCGGCGAACAGCGCATGCGCGGCATCGGCGGCGCCGCGCTGGTCGGCGGGACGCTCGCGCGGGTCCTGGATGCCGAGGAAACTGGCGATCACCAGCATCTCGCGCAGACAGCCGTGCCTGTGCGCGGCGATGAGCATGCGCGCCAGCTTCACGTCCACCGGCAGTCGCGCCATCGTGCGACCGACCGCCGTCAACTTGCGTTCGGCGTCGATCGCGCCGAGTTCGGCCAGCTGCTGCCAGCCGTCGGCGATCGCGCGCGGATCGGGCGCTTCGAGGAACGGGAAGTCCTCGATGCGACCCAGCCCCAGCGACAGCATGCGCAGGATCACGCCGGCGAGCGCGGCGCGGCGGATTTCCGGATCGGTGTAGGCATCGCGGGCGAGGAATTCCGCTTCCGAATACAGCCGGAAGCACGTGCCCGGCGCGATGCGCCCGCAGCGGCCCTTGCGCTGGTCGGCGCTGGCCTGCGAGATCGGCTCGATGTGCAGGCGATCGAGCTTCTGCCGCGGGCTGTAGCGCTTCACCCCCGCCAGGCCCGGATCGACCACGTAATGGATGCGCGGCACCGTCAGCGAGGTCTCGGCGACGTTGGTCGCCAGCACGATCCGCCGCTGCGGGCCGGGATTGAACACGCGGTCCTGGTCGCGCGCCGACAGTCGCGCGTACAGCGGCAGCACCTCGGTGTGGCGGTACTTGCGCTTCTCCAGTGCCTGGTGCGCGTCGCGGATCTCGCGTTCGCCGGGCAGGAAGATCAGCGTGTCGCCGAAGCCGCCACCGCGCGCGATCTCGTCGCAGGCGCCGACGATGCCGTCGAGCACGCTGCGGCTGCCGTCGGAGGCGTCCTCGTCCTCGCCGCCCTCGCCCTCCAGCGGCCGCCAGCGCACCTCGACCGGATACCCGCGGCCTTCCACGCTCACCACCGGCGCGTCGCCGAAATGCTGCGAGAAGCGCTCGGTGTCGATGGTGGCGGAGGTGACGATGACCTTCAGGTCGCGGCGCTTCTGCAGCAGTGGCTTGAGGTAGCCGAGCAGGAAGTCGATGTTGAGGCTGCGCTCGTGTGCCTCGTCGATGATGAGCGTGTCGTACGCCGACAGCCAGCGATCGGACTGGATCTCGGCCAGCAGGATGCCATCGGTCATGAACTTGACCGCGGTGCGCTCGCCGACGTGGTCGTTGAAACGCACCTGGTAGCCGACGAGGTCGCCGAGGCTGGTGTTCAGCTCTTCCGCGACACGACGCGCCACCGCGCGGGCGGCGATCCGACGCGGCTGGGTGCAGCCAATCATGCCGGCGGCGCCGCGACCGGCAGCCAGGCACAGCTTCGGCAACTGCGTGGTCTTGCCCGAACCGGTCTCGCCGGCGATCACCACCACAGGATGGGCGCGGATCAGCTCGACCAGCCGCTCGGCCTCGGCGGCGATCGGGAGCGCCGGATCGACGGCGACCCCGGTCGGCAACGCGGCGGCCCGCGCCTCGCGTGCGGCGACCGACGTCGACAGCGCCTCGGCGAACGCGGCTTCGGCGGCGGCGTCCGCGGGCCGCCCGCGCCAGCGCGACCACAGACCGTGGAGGCGACCCCGATCGCGGCTCAGCGCACCGTCGATGGCGGTACGGGCACGGCCAAGTGCCGCTTCCCGGGCCTTTTCAATGGTTTTCATTAATCAAAAACATCCGATCAATCGACTTTCTCTCGCACATCCGTCGGGCTAGTCTGGGCCATCCCTCGGCCGGCGAGGAGTACGCTGGCCCCACCTTTTCCACCCGCAACGGGAGTCCCCATGGCCAAGACCCAGACCAAGCCCAGCAAACCCGAGCCGGCCAGGAAGCCCGTCGCCGACGGCGCGCCGCAGATCGACATCGGCCTCACCACCGGCGACCGCAGGAAGATCGCCGACGGCCTCTCGCACTTCCTCGCCGACAGCTACACCCTGTACCTGAAGACCCACAACTTCCACTGGAACGTCACCGGCCCGATGTTCAACACCCTGCACCTGATGTTCGAGGGCCAGTACACCGAAGAGTGGACCGCGCTGGACGCCGTCGCCGAGCGCATCCGCGCCCTCGGCTACCGCGCCCCCGGCACCTACGGCGAGTTCGTGAAGCTCAGCTCGATCGCGGAGGACAGCGAGGTCGGCGCCGGCGACTGGCGCGAGATGGTACGCCAGCTGGTCGTCGGCAACGAGGCCGTGTGCCGCACCGCGCGCAAGGTGCTGAAAACCGCCGACCACGCCGGCGACGACCCGACCGTCGACCTGATGACGCAACGGCTCAACATCCACGAGAAGAACGCCTGGATGCTGCGCTCGCTGCTGGCCTGACCTTCATCGCCGCCGAAACCGAAAAACCCCGCCGAGGCGGGGTTTTTCGTGACAGGCCGCAACGCGATCAGCGCTTGTCGGCGGACACGTAGTCGCGGGCGGCGTAGCCGGTGTAGATCTGGCGCGGGCGACCGATCTTGCCCTCCGGATCGTTCTGCTGCTCCAGCCAGTGCGCGACCCAGCCGGCGGTGCGGGCGATCGCGAACATCACCGTGAACATCTCGGTCGGGATGCCCAGCGCCTTGTAGATGATGCCGGAGTAGAAGTCGACGTTCGGGTAGAGCTTGCGCTGCACGAAGTAGTCGTCCTTCAGCGCCGCCTCTTCGAGCTTCATCGCCACTTCGAGCAGCGGGTCGTTGACGCCCAGCTCGTTCAGCACCTTGTAGCACATCTCGCGGATGATCTTGGCGCGCGGGTCGAAGTTCTTGTAGACGCGATGGCCGAAGCCCATCAGGCGGAAGCCGGAGGTCTTGTCCTTGGCCTTGTCGACCGCCGACTGCACGTTGTCCGGGCGACCGATCTCTTCCAGCATCTTGAGCACGGCCTCGTTCGCGCCGCCGTGCGCGGGGCCCCACAGCGCGGCCACGCCCGCGGCCACGCAGGCGTACGGGTTGGCGCCGGTGGAACCGACCAGACGCACCGTCGAGGTCGACGCGTTCTGCTCGTGGTCGGCGTGCAGGATGAAGAGCAGGTCGAGCGCCTTGGCCGCGACCGGATTGAGCTCCAGCGGCTCACTCGGCACTTCCTTCATCATGTGCAGGAAGCGGGTGACGTATTCGAGGTTGTTCTTCGGATAGCGGCTGGGCCAGCCGATCGAATAGCGGTGGCAGGCGGCGGCGATCGTCGGCACCTTCGCGATCAGGCGGATCGCAGCCATCCGGCGCTGCTCGGCGTCCTCGAGGTCCAGCGTGTTGTGGTAGAAGCTCGCCATCGAGCCGAGCATGCCCACCAGCATCGCCATCGGATGCGCGTCGTGGCGGAAGCCGAACAGGAAGGTGCGGAAGGCCTCATGCATCATCGTGTGATGCGTGACCTCGTGCTCGAACCTCGAGAATTCCTGTCCTGTCGGCAGTTCGCCGTTCATGAGCAGGTACGCGACCTCGAGAAAGCTCGACTTCTCGGCCAGCTGCTCGATCGGGTAGCCGCGGTACATCAGCACGCCGGCATCGCCGTCGATGTAGGTGATGGCGGAACGACAGGACGCGGTGGCGGTGAAGCCCGAGTCGTAGGTGAAGAGGCCGGTTTCCTTCGGCAGTTTCGCGATGTCGATGCAGCCGTTGCCGAGCGTCGGCGCATGGACCGGCAGCACGACCGACTTGTCACCGACACCGACGGTGACCTGGGTGGGGATGTTGGAATCCTGTTGAGACACGGCGCACTCCCGGAAGCTTTGAATGAACGTGGATCGCAGGACCGCGGAGCGGCCCCGGCACTCGGGGGAAGGGTGCCGCGACACGCGATCGCGACAACGCGCGATTATCGCATATCGCTCCGGAGCCGCCGCCGGACTTTGGTCGGAGACGGGCGAACTGCAATGCAATCGGACGCAGGCGTACGCGGACCCGCACGCGAAAACGGCCGCCCGGAGGCGGCCGTCGCTGCGCATGCGCGCTGCAGAACAAACGTACGAATTGCGATGCGGAGACAGGGCCGGCACCGCCGACCCGTCACGCATCCGCGGGATTACTTGCCGTAGCGCTTGCGGAACTTGTCGACGCGGCCCGCGGTGTCGAGCACGCGGTGCTGGCCGGTGTAGAACGGATGCGAGGACGAAGAAATTTCGACCTTGATCAGCGGGTACTCGTTGCCGTCGTCCCACTTGACCGTTTCCTTGCTGGAAAGGGTCGAACGGGTGAGGATCTTGAAGTCCGAGGTCACGTCCTGAAACACGACCTGACGGTATTCGGGATGGATGTCGGCCTTCATGGCGGATACCAGAGTTGAGCGGAAAGCCGGGCATTATACCGGCAGCCCGGCCCGCGGCTCAACCCTGCTCCGGACCGGTCGTCGGATGGGCCCTGGCGGACGGGGCCGGCCCGGCTCAGCCGGCCCGCAGCGCCTGTCGGATCAGGCCTTCGAAGGCAGCCTGATCGTAGGCCATCAGCAGCTCGGCGTTGTCGGCCCGGCCGCTGCGCCGGCCCCAGTCGACCACGGTGGCCCCGCGGGTCTCGACCCCGTTCAGCTCCACCCGCAGCGGCCGGCGCTCCAGGGTCCGGGCGTGTTCCGGGGCGACCACGAGGGCCATCGCCAGCGCGTCGGCGGCGTGCCAGCGCTCGCCGCGGAGGCCGGCCGACCATTCCCGGGTCCTGCGCGAGATCGCCTCGTAGAACCGGGCGCGGGGATGGTCGGCCCGCAGCCAGGCCTCGACGTCGGTATGCAGGAAGCCGTGGCGGATCACCGCCTCCCAGTCGGCCACTTCGACCACCTGCCCGGCCGCGGCGAAGGCCTCGAACACCACCCAGGCGGCCTCGGGGTCGAAGCCGATGTTGAACTCGGCGGTCGGCGTGGTGTTGCCCTGCCCCGTCACCGCGCCGCCCATCACCACGATCCGGCCGATGCGCTGCGGCAGCGTCGGGTCGAGCTTCAGCGCCACCGCGAGGTTGGTCAGCGGCCCGAGCATGCACACCACCAGCCGACCCGCATGCGCGTGCGACAGGCGGATCATCGCCAGTGCGGCGTGCTCGACTTCGGCCTGCTTCGCGGCCGGCGGATAGCCGATGTCGCCGAAGCCGTCGCGACCGTGCACGTAGGAGGCATCGGGTGCGGCGTGCAGCAGCGGCGCGTCGCAGCCGGCGAACACCGGCACGTCGACCTCGGCGACTTCGCACAGCTTCAGCGCATTGGCGACCGTGTGTTTCAGGCCGACGTTGCCGGCGGCGATGGTGAGCGCGACGACCTCGTGACGCGGCGCGTCGAAGGCCATCAGCAGGGCGAGCGCGTCGTCCACGCCCGGGTCGGTGTCGATCAGCAGAGGAAGTTTGTCGTTCATCGCGGGATTATGCCGATGCAAGCGCGGACGCACAGCCCTGCGGGCTAGAATCGGGCTCCACACCGCCCGTGGATGCCGCCATGCGCCCCACCGTCACCCCGTTCTTCCACGCCGACAGCTGCACCTGGACCTACGTGGTCGCGGACGACGCGTCGCGGCAGGCGGCGATCGTCGATCCGGTGCTGGACTTCGACACGAAATCGGGGCGTACCGCGACCACGTCCGCTCAGCAACTGGTCGACCATGTCCACGGCCACGGGCTGGACGTACGCTGGATCCTCGAGACCCACGCCCACGCCGATCATCTCAGCGCCGGCCACTGGTTGAAATCGCGGTTCCCGCAGGCCCGTCTCGCGATCGGCGAAGGCATTCGCACGGTGCAGAAGACGTTCCGGCCGATCTTCAACCTCGGCGAACACTTCCCGGTCGACGGTTCGCAGTTCAACCACCTGTTCGCCGATGGCGAGCGCTTCGCGGTGGGCGGCATCGAGGCCGAGGTGATCGCGGTGCCGGGCCACACCAACGACAGCGTCGCCTACCGCATCGGCGATGCGCTGTTCGTCGGCGATTCGATCTTCATGCCCGACGGCGGCACCGCGCGCTGCGATTTCCCGGGCGGCGATGCGCGCACGCTGTTCCGTTCGATCCAGCGCCTGTTCGCGCTGCCCGCCGACACCCGCGTGTTCGTCTGCCACGACTACGCCCCGGGCGGCCGCGCCTATGCCTGCGAGACGACGATCGCCGCGCAGAAGGCGGGCAACATCCACGTCCGCGACGGCATCGCCGAGGACGCGTTCGTCGAAGTCCGCACCGCGCGCGACGCGACGCTGCCGATGCCGGCCCTGCTGCTGCCGTCGGTGCAGATCAACATCCGCGCCGGGCAGTTTCCCGAGCCGGAAGACAACGGCGTGCGCTACCTGAAACTGCCGCTCGACCAGTTCTGAGTCCCGCTGCGCGAAGCGCTGCGGCGCGCGCTCAGCCGCCGGCGCCGCACTGCCCGGCGTCGCGGCCTTCGGCGGCGCAGACAGCCCGCGCCTCCGCATCCAGCACCTGCTTCACCTGCGTTTCGGTGGACGTCATGCCCGCGGCGCGGCCGGTTTCCAGCGCAGCGGCCGCGGGCATGCCCTGCGCAGCCAGCGCCAGCGCGAGCAGGCCGCCGGCCCGGTTGCCGCTCGCGCAATGCACCAGCACCGAGCCGTGTGCGGCGTCGATCAGATCGGCGAGCGCCTTCGCGTTGTCCCCGGTCACGCCCTCGTGGCCGGCGATCGGCAACGCGACGTAGCGCATGCCCGCGGCCTCGACTTCGGCCCGTTCGTCGCGGTCCTTCATTTCGCCGGGCGTGCGCAGGTTGATGACGGTGCCGACGCCGCCCTGCGCGATCGCCGGCCAGTCGTCCGACGCGGGCTGCCCGGCGGTGTAGAGCGTCGGCTGCGGACGACGCAGCTCGACGCCCGAGGGGGTCGCGGCCGGCATCGTCGCGACCGCAGGCGCATCTGCCGGCGCATCCGCGCGATGCGCGCGCAGGCTCGTGCAGGCGACGGGCAGCACGCCCGCGAGCAGGAGCGCGGCGATGACGACGAGGGGGCGGGCGTGACGGGCAATCATGGACGGACTCCGGCAGGACGGAAGACGCAGGATGCGATGACGGCGTGCGGCGAAACGCAGCGCTCAGCCGGCGTGGCCGCGGGCCCAGCGCACGATGTCGGCGGCGCCCATCGCGCCGGCCTGGCGTGCGAGTTCGCGGCCGCCGCGGAACAGCGCCAAGGTGGGAATGCTGCGGATGCCGAAGCGCGCACCGAGCGCAGGCTGCGCTTCGGTGTCGACCTTGGCGAGACGGAACGCGGGTTCCAGTTCGCGCGCGGCGGCCTCGAAATGCGGCGCCATCATCCGGCACGGGCCGCACCACGGCGCCCAGAAGTCGACCAGCACCGGCAGGTCGGATTGCACCACGTGGCGCTCGAACGCGTCTGCGTCGAGCGCCAGCGGGTGCGCATCGAACAGCGGCCGATGGCAGCGGCCGCAGTTCGGTGCGTCGCCCAGCCGTGCGACCGGCACGCGGTTGAGGCCATGGCAGGCGGGACAGGCGATGCGCAGGCTGTCGGTGGTCATGGGAGGCTCCGGGAAATCGATGCCGGCGTCAGGCATCCGGCGGAATGGCCCAGCGTGCGGCCAGTCGGCGTGCGCGCGGCGCCAGCAGGACGATGCAGAACGTCGCCACCGGCCAGGCCAGCATCCAGCGCAGGCACCAGCGGCCGACCGCGGGCCATTCCCAAGGATCCAGCGCCAACGTCAACATCAGGGTGACGATGGCGGTCATCGCCCCGCCCATCAAGAGCGCGAAGATCCACGGGAACCACGGCTTCGGCAGGCGTTTATCCGCCATGCTCATCGGCCATGCGCCGCCTGCGCCGACTCCGCTTCGCCGTCGTCCGGTCCCAGCGCGCTTTCGTACGGGAAGCGCGCGTGGCCGTAGCGCACGATCAGCACGCCGATCGCGAGCAGCACGATCGCGCCGGCGCCGCTGACCATCAGCAGGGGCGAGTGGTAGGCCGAATCCGCCATGAGGTGGCGGGCGATCCCCACCATCGCGATGTACAGCGGCATGCGCACCGGCAGCTTGCCCATGCGCCAGTACGTCTCGACCATCGAGACGATCTCCAGGTACATG
Organism: Pseudomonadota bacterium; assembly: GCA_023392975.1. Classification (GTDB taxonomy): domain Bacteria; phylum Pseudomonadota; class Gammaproteobacteria; order Xanthomonadales; family Xanthomonadaceae; genus Lysobacter_I. The sequence goes on from JAEWNA010000222.1 coordinate 8,526, forward strand.
AACAACAGCAACAGATCGCCGATGCCGGCCTCGCGATCGCGCAGCATGTCGATCAGCAGGCCCGCGCCCGACAGGATCGTCACCACGAGCACGATCGCCAGGCCCGCGTATTCGAGCAGGCGGATGCCCTTGGCGATCGGCGCGGTGGCGCCCGGCGGCAGCGGCGACACGTTCACGCAGGCGTCGTCGGCACGTGCACGGCGCCTGCAGCATCGACGATCTTCACGTCGACGGTGATGCCATCGCGCACGCTCTGGGTGACGATGCAGAACTGCTCGAACTGGTCCAGCACGCGATCGAAGTGTTCGAGGTCCGCGGCCTTGTCGCCCAGGTGCAGCACGACCTCCGCGCGCGGGATGCGCCAGCGACCCGCTTCGTTGCGCTCGCGCCGGGCCGTGATCTCGGCGCGGATCGGCGACGGCGCGTTCTTGAATTTGCGCAGCGCGAACAGGAGGCTGGCGCTCAGGCAGTTCGCGATGCCGGACAGCAGCAGCGCCGACGGATTGGGACCGGCCCCGGCACCCAGCGGGGCGGGCTCGTCGACGTGCAGCGGCGCGAGGTCGGTGCCTTCGAAGCGCACCTTGAACGCGTAGGGGCCTTCTTGTTCCAGGACGATGCGGATGTCGGGATTGTCGCTCATGCGCGGGCTCCTTCTGTCAGGGGAATGTGGGGACTTCCACCCACAGCGCCCCGCGCAGGTCGCCGGCTTCGAAGCCGGTGGCGGCATCGCCGGGATAGCGGCGCGCGAGGGCCGCGCGGGTATCCTCCGCGAGCGCCTTGCCGTGGCAGGCCAGGCAGACGGGCTCGACCGGGATGCCTCGCATGCTGCGCAATGCGACGCCCGCGGGCAAGCCCTCGGTCTGGACACGCTGCAGCGCGGACACCGGCGTGCCGGCCGCGGCGTCGCGTTCGAACGCGGCGAGCCCCTCGGCCTGCCACGCGGCCGGCGCGTTGGCCGGGCTGCGCTGCCGCCCTGCCACCGCGACGCGGCCGAGCCGGACGCCATACTCCGCCGACACGCGGTCGGCGATCCTCGGCGCCTCGTCGTGGCAGAAGTCGATCGCGCCGACGGTGCCGCCTTCGGCCAGCTTCGCGGCGAGTGCGGACTTCAGCGCGCCGGCGAATGCGCTGCCGGCGGCCTTCGCGCGCTCGGGAGGCGACATCGATGACGCAGGCGGCACCGTGATCGCGACCGGCGGAGTCGCAGGCGCGGGCGCCTCCGCACAGCCGCCTGCGGACAGCGCCAGCGCAAGGCCAACCATCGCCGCGGACCGTTTCGTGTGCGTCATGGTGTCGTCTCCGTCGCAGCGGGCATGGCGGGCGCAGGCGGCGGCGGACGGTCGCCAGCGCCGGCCTTCGCTGCCTTCGCATTCAGCAGCACGAAGTACAGCAGCGGGATCACCACCAGGGTCAGCGCAGTGCTGACGAGGATGCCGAAGATCAGCGATACGGCCAGGCCGTTGAAGATCGGGTCGTCGAGGATGAAGAACGCGCCCAGCATCGCCGCGACCGCGGTCAGCACGATGGGCTGCGCGCGGACCGCGCAGGCCTCGATCACCGCATCGACCAGCGGCTTGCCCTCCGCCACCGACTGGTTGATGAAGTCCACCAGCAGGATGGAGTTGCGCACGATGATGCCGGCCAGCGCGATCATGCCGATCATCGAGGTCGCGGTGAACTGCGCGCCGAGCAGCGCGTGGCCTGGCATCACGCCGATCACCGTCATCGGGATCGGCGCCATGATCACCAGCGGCACGAGGTAGCTGCGGAACTGGGCGACGATCAGCAGGTAGATCAGCACCAGGCCCGCGGCGTAGGCGATGCCCATGTCGCGGAAGGTCTCGTAGGTGATCTGCCACTCGCCGTCCCACTTGATCGCGTAGGTCGAGGTGTCGTCCGGCTGGCGGATGAAGAACTGGCCGAGCTTCCTGCCGTCGACGTCGTTGTCCGAGACCTGCCCGACCACGTCGAACATGCCGTACAGCGGGCTGTCGAGCGCACCGGCCTCGTCGCCCATCACGTAGACCACGGGCAGCAGGTCCTTGTGATGGATCGCGCCGTCCCAGGTCGTGCGTAGCGTCCTGGTCACCTCCGACAGCGGCACCGACTGGCCCTGCCCGCCCTTCACGGTGAGCGCGAGCAGGCGATCGAGCCCGGCCTGGTCGGCGACCGGCACGCGCAGCCGCACCGGCTTGGGATAACGCGAAGCGCCATCCTGCACGAAGGTCGCGTCGTAGCCGCCGACCGCCGCCGCGAGCGTGTTCGCGATCGTCGACTGGTCGACGCCCAGCTTCGTCGCGCGCTCGCGATCGACCACCAGCACTTCGCGCGGCGACGGCGTTTCGACCGTGGTGTCGATGTCGACGAGGCCTTCTGTGGCGTGCAGGCGCTGCTCCAGCGCGCGCGCGACCTTGCGGCTCTCCGCGTAGTCCGGCCCGTACACCTCGGCCACGAGCGGCGACAGCACCGGCGGGCCCGGCGGCACTTCCACCACCTTGACCGACGCGCCGTAGCGGCGGCCGATGGCGTCCAGCGTCGGCCGCACCGCCCGCGCGATGTCGTGGCTCTTGCGCGTGCGGTGGTGCTTGTCGATCAGGTTGACCTGCAGGTCGGCGACGTTCGCGCCGCTGCGCAGGAAGTACTGGCGCACCAGCCCGTTGAAGTTGATCGGCGCGGAGGTGCCGGCGTAGCCCTCGAAGCTCTCGACCTCGGGGACGGTCGCGACCTCGGCGGCGAGTTCGGTCAGCAGCGCGTTGGTGGTCTCCAGCGTGCTGCCCTCGGGCATGTCCACGACCACCTGGACCTCGGACTTGTTGTCGAACGGCAGCATCTTCAGCACGACCAGCTCGAACACCGCCAGGCTCGCCGCCAGCAGCACCAGCGCGACCATGCCGCCGAACAGCAGGCGCCGCCGACGCGGCGCGCGCTCGCCCGACAGGAACGGATGCATCACCTTCGCGAACAGCCGATGCAGGCGGCCCTTCGGCGCTTCGCCGTGGTCGCCGTCGCCATGCACGACGTGCGGCTTGAGCAGCTTGAGCGACAGCCACGGCGTCACCACCAGCGCCACCGCCAGCGACAGCACCATGCCGGCCGAGGCGTTGATCGGGATCGGCCGCATGTACGGCCCCATCAGCCCGCTGACGAAGGCCATCGGCAGCAGCGCCGCGATCACGGTGAAGGTAGCGAGGATGGTCGGCCCGCCGACTTCGTCGACGGCGGGCGGGATGGCTTCCCGCAGCGACTTCCCGCCGCGCGCCATGTGCCGGTGGATGTTCTCGACCACGACGATCGCGTCGTCGACGAGGATGCCGATCGAGAAGATCAGCGCGAACAGCGACACGCGATTCAGCGTGAAGCCCATCGCCCACGAGGCGAACAGGGTCAACGCCAGGGTCAGCACCACCGCGGCGCCGACCACCACCGCTTCGCGGCGGCCCAGCGCGAACAGCACCAGCAGCACCACCGACATCGTGGCGAACATCAGCTTCTGGATCAGCTTCTTCGCCTTGTCGGTCGCGGTCTGGCCGTAGTCGCGCACGATCTCGACGTGCACGCCCTCGGGGATCAGTTCGCCGCGCAGTGCGTCGAGGCGGGTCGCGATCGACGAGGTGATGTCGGACGCGTTGCTGCCCGGCTTCTTGGCGATGGCGATCGTCAGCGCCGGCGCGGTGCCGGCCCTCGGCCCGCCCTTGCCGGCCGGCGTGCCGTGCCAGACGTAGGTGGACGGCACGTCGATGCCGGCGCGCACGTCGGCGACATCGGCCAGCGTCACCGGCTTGCCGCCCTGCACGCCGAGCACCAGCGTGGCGACGTCGTCGCGGTCGGCGAGGAAACGGCCTGCCGTCACCGGCACCGCGCGGTCGCCGCCGACGCGTTCGCCGACCTGGCGGACCACGTTCGCCACCTGCAGTGACTGCGCAACCTCGCCCACGCTCAGCCCGAACGCGGCGAGGCGGGTGGGATCCAGCGTCACCGCAACCACCCGATCGGGCGCGCCGATGGTGTAGACATCGCGGGTGCCAGGCACGCGCTTGAGTTCGGTTTCCAGCGTGCGCGCGACCGCCGACAGCTGCTCGACGCCGGTGTCCGGATCGTCCGACCACAGCGTGAGCGCCATCACCGGCACGTCGTCGATGCCCTTGGGCTTGATCAGCGGCTGGCCGACGCCTGTGCCCTGCGGCAGCCAGTCGGCATTGGAGAACACCTGGTTGTAGAGGCGCACGATCGCCGGCTGGCGCTCGACGCCGACGGTGTATTCGACCGTCAGCACCGCCATGCCGGGGCGGCTGATCGAATGGACGTGCTTGACGCCCTCGATCTCGGACAGCTTCTGCTCCAGCGGATAGCTGACCAGCTGTTCGACGTCGCGCGAGGTCGCGCCGGGGAACGGCACGAACACGTTGGCCATGGTCACGTCGATCTGCGGCTCTTCCTCGCGCGGCGTGATCAGCACGGCGACGAGGCCGAGCATCAGCCCCATCAGCGCCAGGATCGGCGTCAGCGGATTGGCCTGGAAAGCCCGGGCGATACGGCCGGAAAAGCCGAGCCGTGGCGCAGGCGCGGCCTTGACCGCGGCGTCCGTGACTGGAGCGGGCGTAGCCGCAGCATTCGACACCGGATCACTCATGCGTCGCTCCCGCCGTGGCGCGCTGTGCGGCCACCGCCTGCAGCGCGGCGTCGGGATCGCGGGCGACGACGTCGCCCGGACGCAGGCCGGCGAGCACTTCGATGCTGTCGCCCTGCGGCGCGCCCAGGCGCACCTGGCGCAGCAGCGCGCGGCCATCCTTGACGACGTAGACCGCCGTGAGTTCGCCGCGACGGTACACGGCGGAGGCCGGCACGCGCAGCGAGCGCGCCTCGGCGCGGATCGGGAACACCACCTTGGCGGCGGCGCCCGGCGCCGGCGGCGCGTCCATGGCCGGCAGCAGCACGCGCACCTTGACGCTGTGGCTGGCCGGGTCGGCGGCGGGGAACACGACGACCTGCCGCGCGTCGACGGCCTGGCCGCCGTCGAACACGACCTTCGCGCCGGGATTGGCGCGGATGGCGGCGGCGGCGGACTGCGCCACCGCGACCTCGATGCGCAGTTCGTCCGGCGCGTACACGGTCAGCAGGCGCTGGCCCGGGCCGACGGTCTCGCCCGGCTCGACATCGCGCGAGGACACGATGCCCGCGTACGGCGCGCGCACCGTGGTGTAGTCGGCGTTCTGTCCGGCGGACGAGAGCTGCGCACGCGCGGCATCGCGCGCGGCGTTCGCGGCGTCACGCGCGGCGCGGGCCTGGTCGAGCTGCGCCCGCGAGACGTAATCGCCCTTCGACAGCGCCGCGTAGCGCTGGAACTGGCGTTCGGCCTCGGCCGCGGAGGCCTCGGCGGCGCGCAACTGGGCGCGCGCGGCATCGACGCCGGCCTGCTGCTCGACCACGGTCAGGCGCAGCAGCGTCTGTCCGGCGGCGACACGGTCGTTGACGTCCGCGTCGACCGCGGTGACGCGGCCGCCGGTCTGCGCCGACAGCACCGCTTCGCGCACCGCTTCGACGGTGCCGTCCCAGGACTGCCCGGAGCCCGCGGCATCGGCGGCCACCACGAAGGTGTCGAACTTCGGCAGCGGCGGCGCGTCGGCCACGGTCTCGCTGCCGCCGCAGGCGGTCAGCAGGACCGCGAGCGCGGCAGGCGTCGCGAGCGTGCGCAGGCGCATGAGAGGGTTCACTTGAAGGCGCATCCGCTGGAGACCCCGAGCTTCCTGAAGACGATGGCGGCCGGGCAGAACCCGGTGAGGCTGGACTGCAGCAGGTTCAGGCCGATGAAGGCCGTGAACAGCCAGAACCACGGCGAGACGAAGTGGGTCAGCGCGAGGCTGAGCAGGATCATCACGCCGGCGAACGCGAGGACGGCACGATCGAGATTCATGTCGGAACTCCGGGAAAGCAGGGAGAGGGAATGCAGGGAAAAACTGGGGGGAGGAAGCGGTGCGCGCGATCACTTGAGGCGTTCGATGCCCAGCGCGCTGAGCACGTACTTTTCGTAGATCGGCTCGCTGGTGCCGTTGCGCATCTTGTAGAGGAAGTACTTCTCGAACGCGATCTTGGCGACGTGCACCCACTTGCCGATCTTGGTCCAGGTCACGTTGCGCGGCGGGATCTGCGGCAGCGCGACGAACGCGGCACCGGTGTCGCCCATGTCGGCGAGGCAGACCGCATTCCAGGTACCTTCGAACTCCGCCGGCTCGTTCTTCATCTCGGCCTGGATGTTGCGCACGATGGTGGTGACCATCGACTCGATCATGAAACCGGTCTTCGGCGCGCCGGTCGGTACCGGCGTGGCTTCGACCGGCGGGATCGCGACGCAGACGCCGGCGGCGAAGATGCGCGGATGCTTCGGGCTGCGCTGGTGCTTGTCGACGATGACGAAGCCGCGCGGATTGCACAGGCCTTCGACCGCCGCCACCGCATCCACGCCGCGGAACGCCGGCAGCAGCATCGAGTACGAGAACGGCACCACGTGCTCCTTCGTCGGCTGGCCCTGGTCGTCGCACTCGGCCACCGTCATCTCGCCGTCGCGCACGTCCTTCACCCGCGCGTTGACGATCCACTTGACGTGGCGCTGGCGCATCTCCGACTCCATCAGGCCCTTGGAGTCGCCGACGCCGCCCAGGCCCATGTGGCCGATGTACGGCTCGCTGGTGACGAAGGTCATCGGGACCTTGTCGCGCAGCTTGCGCTTGCGCAGGTCGGCGTCGAGGATCATCGCGAACTCGTAGGCGGGGCCGAAGCAACTGGCGCCGGCGACGGCGCCGACCACGATCGGGCCGGGATTCTTCAGGAACGCCTCGTAGGTTTCCCACGCATGCTGCGCGTGCGGGGTGGTGCAGATCGACTGGGTGAACCCGCCGTCGGGGCCGGTGCCCGGGACCTCGTCGAAGGCCAGCTTCGGGCCGGTGCAGATCAGCAGGTAGTCGTAATCGAGCACGGAGCCGTCGCCGGTGACGACACGGTTCTCTTCGGCCTCGATCTTCGCGACCCCGTCGCTGCGGAAATCGATGCCCTTCTTCGTCAGGTAGTCGCCGGCCTTCAGCGTGATCTCGTCCGGCTTGCGCCAGCCCACCGCCACCCAGGGGTTGGAGGGCGTGAAGCTGAACCGCTCGCCGTCGCCGATGACGGTGATCCGGTGTGCCTTGCCCAGGATGTCCCGCAATTCGTAGGCCGCGCTCATGCCGCTCAGCCCCGCTCCGATCACGATGATGCTGCTCATGGCCTTTCCCTCCCGAATAAATTGATTAATTTCTAATTTAGATGTAGCTTAATTAGAGTTTGCTAGACTGTCAACTGCCTTCCCGGAGCCCCCCCATGACCTACACCGCCCAGGATCTCGTCGCCCAGGCCCGCGCCGTGATCGAGGAAATCGACCCGGACCGGCTGCGCGCCATGCAAGCCGCCGGCGTGACCGTGATCGACGTGCGCGAACCGTCCGAATTCGCCGAGGGCCACCTCCCCGGCGCGTTCAACATCCCCCGCGGCGTGCTCGAATTCCAGGTCGACGGCCACCCGGCCGTGGCCGGCAAGACCGACCCGCACCTGGCCCACCGGCGCGTGCCGGTGATCCTCTATTGCCGCAGCGGCGGCCGCTCCGCGCTGGCGGCGGAAGCGCTGAAGCGGCTGGGTTTCGATCGCCCGATCTCGCTCGCCGGTGGCTGGCTGCAGTGGGTGGAGAGCGGCGGCGCGGTCGAGGGCGCACCGCGATGAGCGCAGCCCGTCGCCGCAGCGCCGAGGCGGCGTCCATCGGCGCACAGATGCAGGCCCAGGCCGAACAGGCCGCCGAACTGCTCAAGGCGCTGTCCAATCCGCAGCGGCTGCGGGTGATGTGCCTGCTGATCGACGGCGAGAAGACGGTCGGCGAGATCAACGCCGAGGTCGACCTCAGCCAGTCGGCGCTGTCGCAACACCTCGCGGTGCTGCGCGAGGGTGGGCTGGTGCAGACCCGGCGCGAGTCGCAGAGCGTGTACTACTCGGTCGCCACCGGCCCGGTGCACCAGCTGATCCGCACCCTGCACGACATCTACTGTCCTTCCCCGGGCAGCAACGGCGAAGGGCTCTGCTGACGATCAGGCCCCGGCGTAACGCGCGGCGCCACCGACCCAGCGACGGGTGATCCGCTCCGCGGCCTCGGGATCCGCGCCGAGCAGCGCCTCGCCGATGCGCTGCACCGTCGGCAGCAGCCCGGCGTCGCGGGCGAGATCGGCGATGCGGAACGCGGCCAGGCCGGTCTGGCGCGTGCCGAGCAGTTCGCCCGGCCCGCGCAGTTCGAGATCCTTTTCGGCGATCACGAAGCCGTCGTTGGTCTCGCGCATCGTCTCCAGCCGCTGCTTCGCCATCCGGGACAGCGGCGACTGGTAGAGCAGCACGCAGGTCGACGCCGCACTGCCCCGCCCCACCCGCCCGCGCAACTGGTGCAGCTGCGCGAGCCCGAGACGCTCGGCGTTCTCGACGATCATCAGCGATGCGTTCGGCACGTCGACGCCGACCTCGATCACCGTGGTCGCGACCAGCAGCTGCAGTTCGCCGGCCTTGAACGCGGCCATCGTCTTCTGCTTCTCGGCCGGCTTCATCCGCCCGTGCACGAGACCGACGCGCAATCCCGACAGCTGCTGGGTCAACGTCTCGAACGTGCTCTGGGCGGCCTGCGCCACCACTTCGTCGCTGTCGTCGATCAGCGTGCACACCCAGTACGCCTGACGGCCTTCGCGACACGCGTCGCGGATGCGCTCGATCAGCGCCGGACGGCGCTCCGCGCTCAGCACCACGGTCTGCACCGGGGTGCGCCCGGGCGGGAGTTCGTCGATCGCGGACACGTCGAGGTCGGCGTAGGCCGCCATCGCCAGCGTGCGCGGGATCGGGGTCGCGGTCATCACCAGCTGATGCGGCACGCGCTCGCCGCGATTGCCCTTCTCGCGCAGCGCCAGCCGCTGGTGCACGCCGAACCGGTGCTGCTCGTCGACGATGGCCAGGGCCAGGTCGTGGAAGGCGACGCCCTCCTGCATCAGCGCATGCGTGCCGACCACCATCTGCGCGGTGCCGTCGGCGATGTCGGCCAGCACCGCGGCACGCGCCTTGCCGCCGACCTTGCCCGCCAGCCACGCCACGCGCACGCCCAGCGGTTCGAGCCACCCCCGCAGGTTCGCCAGATGCTGCTCGGCCAGCAGTTCGGTCGGCGCCATCAGCGCCGCCTGCCGGCCTTCGCGCACCGCCATCATCGCCGCCAGCGCGGCGACGACCGTCTTGCCGCTGCCGACGTCGCCCTGCACCAGGCGCAGCATCGGCACCGGCCGGGCGAGATCGGCGCGGATCTCCTCGAACACCCGACGCTGCGCACCGGTCAGCGCGAACGGCAGCGCCTTGCGCAGGCCTTCGGCGAGCGTGGTGTCGGTGAGCGGCGTCGCGCGGTGCGCCTGCACGGCGATGCGCTGGCGACGCAGGGTGAGGTGATGGGCGAGCAGCTCCTCCAGCGCGAGCCGACGCTGCGCCGGATGGGTACCGGCGAGCAAGGCCTGCACGTCGCTGCCCTGCGGCGGGCGATGCAGCGTCACCAGCGCCTCGCGCAGCGAAGGCAGGCCCGCGGACAGGGGCTCGCGCGCGAGCGGCGCGGCCGGCAGCAGCTCCAGCGCCGCTTCGTCGGGCAGGCGCTGCAGCGCCTGGCCGATCAGCTTGCGCAGCGCCGCCGGGCCGATGCCTTCGACCACCGGATACACCGGGTCGAGCCGGTCGCTGAGCTCGGGCGCATCGTCGGCGCCGAGCACGCGGTAGCTCGGATGCACGATCTCCAGCCCGTGCTGCCCCGGGCGCGGCGTGCCGTAGGCCCGCACCCGCGCGCCGACGCCGAACTGCGAGACCTGCTGCGCGCGGAAATGGAAGAACCGCAGCACCAGCGTCGCGCCGGAGTCGTCGCCGATCGCCACGCGCAGCATGGGCCGGTAGCGGAAGCCGCGTTCCACCGCTTCGACCCGGCCTTCGACCTGCGCCGGCCGGCCGGGCTGCAGCATCCGGATCGACGTGAGCTCGGTGCGGTCCTCGTACTGCCGCGGCAGGTGGAACCACAGGTCCTGCAGCGTCATCAACCCGCGCGCGGCCAGTTTTTCCGCGACCTTGTCGCCCACCCCGCCGAGCGCCGTCAGCGGCTGCGCGGCCGGATCGAACTGCGGTGCGGGACGGGACGGCGCGCGGGGCATGCGCTCAGCGCAGGACGAGGATCGCGTCGACCTCGAACTTCGCGCCGCGCGGCAGCGCCGAGACCTCGATGGTCGACCGCGCCGGGAACGGCGCGTCGAACACCTGCGCCATCACCTCGTTGACCGCGGCGAATTCGGAAAGATCGGTCAGGTACAGGCCGACACGCACGATGTCGGCGAACGAGCCGCCCGCGGCCTCGCAGACCGCGCGGAGGTTCGCGAACGCCTGCCGCGCCTGGGCGGAAATGTCGCCCTCGACGATCAGCCCGGACGACGGATCCAGCGGAATCTGGCCGGACAGGAAGACCAGATCGCCGGCGCGGGTGGCCTGCGAATACGGACCGATGGCGGCCGGGGCGTTCGGGGTCTGGATGGGTTCGCGGGGCATGGGGCTCACCGTCGTGGAAGAAACCGGGAGTGTACCGTCGTAGGTCGGGCCCTGGCCCGACATCGCGGGGCCGCCGATCGCACCGGACAATCATCGAAGCCGTTCATTGATCGAAGCGGCTTCGATCGACCTGCTGGCGAAGACACGTCGCCATGGCGGGCCGACGCCCGCCCTACATCCGCTGGACGCCGTGGACCACGCCCAGGCGGCGCACGCGGCGGATGACTTCGGCCAGGTGGGTGCGATCACCGACCTCGATGCCGAAACGGATCACCGCGATGTTGCGGTCGCGGTCGAGGTATTCCACTGCGTCGATGTTCGAATCGGCCTGCGCGATCGCGGCGGCAACCTGGGCCAGCACGCCGGGGCGGTTCTCGACCTCGATGCGCAGCGCGACCGAATAGTCGCCGCTGACTTCGCGATCCCAGCCGATCGCGACCCAGCGCTCCGGCGACTTGCGGTATTCGGCGACGTTGGCGCAATCCATGCGATGCACGACGATGCCGCGGCCGGCGGTGTGGTAGCCCATCACCTCGTCGCCCGGGATCGGCATGCAGCACTGCGCGAACGTCACCACACCGCGCTCGGCGCCGGTGATCAGGATCTTCTCGCCATGGCGGACGACGGCGGCGGGATCGAAGCCGTCCTGCTTGTCCGGCAGGCGGTGCGCCAGCACCTGCGCGACCTGGGTCGGCATACGGTTGCCCAGCGCGATATCGGCGAGCAGCGCTTCCAGCCGCGGGTAGCGGTGATCGGACAGGAACGCCTCCAGCCGCGTCGCCGGCACGCGATCGAGCGAGGTGTCCATCTCCTCCAGCGCGCGGTCCAGCATGCGATGGCCGAGCTGCACCGCATCCTCGTGCTCGAGCTGCTTGAGCTGGTGGCGGATCGCGGTGCGCGCCTTGCCGGTGACCACGAACTCTAGCCACTGCGGCTTGGGCGACGCCGACTTCGCGGTGATGATCTCGACGCTCTGGCCGCTGGCGAGCTTGGTGCGCAGCGGCACCAGCTTGCGATCGACGCGCGCGGCCACCGCATGGTTGCCGACGTCGGTGTGCACCGCGTAGGCGAAGTCCAGTGTGGTCGAGTTGCGCGGCAGCGCCATGATGTCGCCCTTCGGCGTGAACAGGTAGACCTCGTCCGGGAACAGGTCGATCTTCACGTTCTCGAGGAATTCCAGCGACGAGCCGGTGCCGCGCTGCGACTCGATCAGGTTCTCCACCCACAGCTGGGCGCGGTTCTGCGCGCTGCTGGGCATGCCGCCGCCGTGCTTGTACGACCAGTGCGCGGCGATCCCGCGTTCGGCGATGAGATCCATCTCCTCGGTCCGGATCTGCACTTCGATCGGCGAGCCGTATGGCCCGAACAGCACCGTGTGCAGCGACTGGTAGCCATTCGCTTTCGGGATCGCGATGAAGTCGCGGAAGCGGCCGTCGAGCGGCTTGTATACCGAATGCACCACACCCAGCGCGTGGTAGCACTCCGGCACCGTGCGCAGCACCAGGCGGAATCCGAACACGTCCATCACCTGGTCGAAGGTCTTGCCCTCGGCGCGCATCTTGGTGTAGATGCTCCACGGCGATTTCACCCGGCCGACCAGCCGGAACTGGAAGCCTTCCTTGCCCAGCCGCTGCGCGAACTGGGCCTCGATCTTCGCCATCGCCTCGCGGCGCACCAGCGGCTGGGTGCGGATGCGACGCGCCAGCACCGCGTGGCGCCACGGGTGCAGCGCGCGGAAGCCGAGGTCCTGCAGTTCGGCCTTGATCCTGTTCATGCCGAGGCGCTGGGCGATCGGCGCGTAGATCTCCAGTGTCTCGCGCGCGATGCGCGAGCGCGCCTCCGAACTCTGCGCGCCGAGCGTGCGCATGTTGTGCAGGCGGTCGGCCAGCTTGATCAGGATGACGCGCAGGTCGCGCGCCATCGCCAGCATCATCTTGCGGAAGCTCTCGGCCGCCGCTTCCTGGCGGTCGCGGAACTGGAGCTTGTCGAGCTTGGTGACGCCTTCGACCAGCTCCGCCACGGTCGCGCCGAACTCGGCCGCGATCTCCTCGCCGGTCAGGGGCGTGTCCTCGATGGTGTCGTGGAGGATCGCCGCGACCAGCGTCTCCACGTCCACGCCCTGCTCGGCCAGGACCGTGGCGGCGGCGACCGGATGGGTGATGTAGGGTTCGCCCGACTTGCGGGTCTGGCCCGCGTGCGCCGCCGCGCCCACCCGCCAGGCGCGGATCAGCGTCTCGCGCTGATCCGCCGGCAGGTACGCCGCCGCTGTCTCCAGCGTGCGGACGTAGTCCGGCAGCTCCGCGTCGGGCGCGGGCGTGGGGCCGGACAGGATGGGTTCGAGCTGACTCATGCCCGAAGCCTAAGCGCAAAGCCCCGAGATTGGGAATGGGTCGCGTCCCGCCGGCACGCCGTCGGGCGAATGCGGCCCCGGAAACGACGAAACCCCGCCGGGGCGGGGTTTCGGGGACGTCGGACGCGGCGGGCGTCGACGGATGTCGGCGATCGACTCGGGCTCAGAGATCGTCGCCCTTCGACAGGTCGTCGTCGGCCACCACTTCGGCGGCGGCCCACTCCAGCGCTTCGCGCTCCTTGCGCTCGCGCTCGGCCTTCTCGACCGCGTCGATGTAGCCGTTGTCGATGCGGCGCGCGGCGATTTCGCGCAGGGCCAGCACGGTCGGCTTGTCGTTGGCTTCGCTGTTGTCGATCTGGGGATCGACGCCGTTGGCGAGCTGGCGGGCGCGCTTGGCGGCCATCATGACCAGTTCGAAACGGTTGTCGACGACTTGCAGGCAATCTTCAACGGTGATACGGGCCATGGGGCTCCCGGCGGCAAACTGCCGTCCGTCAATGTGTGTGAACCGGCGATTCTAGCGTTTTCAGGGGCTTGGGGACAAGTCCGGTGACCCCGCCCTCCGGCGCCGGGTCTCAGCCTCTGGCGAGAATCCGCCGGAAGGTCAGGTTGATCCGCTCCCCGACCGGCCGCGCCGTGCCCGGCAACGCATGCCGCCAGCGCGCCTGGGTCTCCCCGGCCATCACCAGCAGGCTGCCGTGGGGCAGGTCGAGGTGCCGGGCCGCCCCGCCGTCGCGGGGCTTCAGCGCGAATCGCCGGGTCGCGCCCAGGCTCAGCGAAGCGATGACCGGTCGCGGGCCGAGTTCCGGCTCGTCGTCGCTGTGCCAGCCCATGCGGTCGCGGCCGTCCCGGTAGTGATTCGCGAGCACGCTGTCGAAGTCGAGGCCCAGCGTCTCCCGCAGTCGCAAGCGCACCGGCGCCAACGCCGCCGGCCACGGCCGCGGCTCGAACCGGGTGCGCGAATAGGTGTAGACCGCGCCGGGATCGCCGATCCAGCAGCTCAATCGCGGCGAATCGACCTCGCGGCCGAACAGGCGAATGCGGTGCGTCTCCCAGGCGATCCCGTCGCGCAGCGCGGCGAACAGGACGTCCGCCTCGCTCGCCGGCAGCCACGCCGGCGCGAAGCGCAGGTCGCTGCCCGACAAGGGAATCGTCTGCAGGACGCACGAATCGGTCATCGCGGCATGCTGCCGATTTGCCCCGCCCGGCGCAAACCGCGAAAATCGCCGGATTCTTCCGGAGTCCGACATGAGCGAGCCCGCGCAGCAGCCCGACATCGAACGCGACGTGATGGAGTACGACGTCGTCACCGTCGGCGCCGGCCCGGCCGGGCTGGCGTTCGCGATCCGGCTGAAGCAGCTGAACCCCGAGATCAGCGTCTGCGTGATCGAGAAGGCCTCGACCGTCGGCGCCCAGATCCTGTCCGGCGCGGTGATCGAGACCGGCCCGCTCGACAAGCTGCTGCCGAACTGGCGCGACAACCCGCCGCCGATCTGCGTGCCGGCGACCGAGGACGAATTCTGGCTGCTGACCAAGACCGGCGGTCGCAAGCTGCCGGTGCCGCCGGGCATGCACAACCACGGCAACGTGATCGTCAGCCTCGGCGCGATGTGCGCCTGGCTGGCGCCGCAGGCCGAAGCCCTCGGCGTCGAGATCTATCCCGGCTTCGCCGCCGCCGAAACCCTGCATGCCGAGGACGGCACCGTCGTCGGCGTGCGCATCGGCGACATGGGCGTGGCGAAGGATGGCACGCACAAGCCGGGCTTCACCGCCGGTATCGACATCCGCGCGAAAGTCACGGTGCTCGCCGAAGGCGCGCGCGGCCATCTCACCAAGCGGCTGGTCCGGAAGTTCCGGCTCGACGCCGACAGCGATCCGCAGGGGTATTCGATCGGCATCAAGGAACTGTGGCAGGTGCCGGAAGACCGGGTCACGCCAGGCAAGATCGTGCACAGCTTCGGCTGGCCGGCCGACAGCCACACCTACGGCGGCAGCTTCCTGTACCACCTGGACAAGGGCCGCATCGCGCTGGGTTACGTCAGCGGCCTCGACTACAGCGATCCCGAGTACAAGCCGTGGGAAGCCTTCCAGCAGTGGAAGAACCATCCGATGGTGAAGCGGCTGCTCGACGGCGGCAGCATCGTGTCCGCCGGCGCCCGCGCCATCGTCACCGGCGGCTGGCAGTCGCTGCCGAAGGTCGAGATGCCCGGCGCGCTGCTGATCGGCGACACCGCCGGTTTGCTCAACGTGCCGAAGGTGAAGGGCACGCACCAGGCGATCCGTTCGGGCATGCTCGCCGCCGAGCATCTCGTGGCGTCGCAACTGTCGCCGCAGGGCTTCGACGCGAAGCTGCGCGCGTCCGACGCGGTGGCCGAGCTCAGGAAGGTCCGCAACGTGAAGCCCGGCTTCAAGCGCGGGCTGTGGTTCGGCATGCTCAACGCGGCGTGGGAGACGCTGACCGGCGGCGCGTCGCCGTGGACGCTGAAGAACAAGGCCGACTGGTCGTCGCTCGACAAGATCGGCGCGCACGAGCAACCGAAACGCGACTACGTGGAGCGTACGCTGGCGCCGCGCGACCGCCTCGCCGCGGTCTACTTCGCTGCGACCGAGCACGACGAAGACCAGCCGGTGCACCTGCGCGTGCACGACACCTCGATCTGCGTGACCAGGTGCGTCGAGGAATACGACAATCCATGCACGCGGTTCTGCCCGGCGGGCGTGTACGAAATCGTGTCGGATGTGCGTGCCGATGGAAGCGAGGGCAAGCGCCTCCAGATCAACGCCGCCAACTGCGTCCACTGCAAGACCTGCGACATCAAGGACCCGTACCAGATCATCGACTGGGTCACGCCCGAGGGCGGTTCGGGGCCGAACTACCAGAACCTCTGACGCCGCGGCGTCGCGATCGGCGAAACAACGAAAAACGCCCGGGATTCCCGGGCGTTTTTCATGCAGCCGAATCGCGACCCGGAATCACATCGCGGCGCGGCGCGGCGGCGCGGTCTGCTCCTGCCCCGGCGCCTGCGGCTGTGCATTGGTCTGCGCGAGCGGCGGGGCGTCCATCTTCTGCAGGCTTTCCGCCAGCGGCGTACCGGCCGCCTGGCTGCGATCGATATGCGCCTGGCGCGCCGTCGGCGACCAGGGCGTGCCGTCGCCGATGAACAGGTTCTGC
>JAEWNA010000227.1 GCA_023392975.1 Pseudomonadota bacterium
TCGTCGTACGCCACCGGCGGCCTGGCGCAGGCGCGATCGGGCGGCGCACCGACCTCGCGCACGCAGACCGGCGTCGCGTTGGCGCGCAGGCCGTTGGCGAAGCCGCGCGCTTCGCGCGCGTCGTGCAGCCGCTCCAGCCGCTGGCGGAAATTCTCCATCTGCGCATCGGCGAAACGCCGCGCGCTGCGCGCCTGCAGGTCGAGCAGGCGTTTCACCCGTGCATCGCGCAGCGGCTCGGGGCGTGCCGCGACCCGGAAGGTGATCGTCGCCGGCGCGGACGTGCCCGCGGCATTCGCGAGTGTGTACGTCACCTCGGCGAGGCCGGAGAACGTGGCCGACGGCAGGAAACGCAGCCGATAGTCGTCGCCGACGCGTTCGATGCGCGCCTCGCCCGCGGAGGCCGGCGACACGGACACGAGCGTGGCGCTGGTCGCGGCGCCACCGCCGGCGAGGAGCGTCGTGGAGGCTTCGATGCCGGACTGGGTGTCGAGGGTGCGGACCGTCGCGATCGGCAGCGCCTCGGTGCCCGTCCCCGTCTGCGCGGGCATCAGGGTGATGTAGGTCAGCCGCATCAGGGTATGGCCCTGGGCGTCGGTCAGGCCGATGGCGAAGGTGTAGTCGGTGGACGGCAAAGAGCCCCCGCCGGAGGGCACGCCGCTGATCACGCCGTCGTCGCTAAGGCTCAACCCGGGCGGCAGCGTGCCGGACGTGATCGCGGTGTGATACGGCGCCGTGCCGCCGTCGGGTCGCAGGATCGCCGAATAGGCGACGCCTGACCGGGCGACCGGAAGGACGCCGGGCTCCAGCGTCAGCACTGCGTCGCCGACCACCAGGGTGAAATCGCGATGCGCGCTGAACGGCCCCTTCGACGCGCTGCTGTCGGTGACGGTGACGGTGAAGGCGTAGCTGCCGGCGACCGTCGGCGTGCCCGACATGAAGCCGTCGGGACGCAGCGTCACCCCCGCCGGGAGCGCGCCCGCGGTGATCGCGAAGGTGTAGGGCGCCTGCCCGCCGCCGGCCTGGAAACTGTCGACGTACACGCTGCCGACGGCGGCGGCGCGGAGCCGGCCGGGGCCGTCGATGCCGAGCCCGGGCGGCACGACGCGGATGTCGAAACTCCAGCGCACGGTCGTCGGCTGCGGCGCGCTGTCGGTGACGTCGACGACCAGATCGAAACGGCCGACGTCGGTGGTGGTGCCCGAGAGCGTGCCGTCCTGCTCCGAGAACTGCATGCCCGCAGGCAGCGTCATGCCCGGGGCCAGGCGGTAGTGGTACGGTGCGATGCCGCCGTGGGAGCGGTACGACAGCGATTCGGAGTAATAGCGGCCCGCGGTGACGGCGGGCAGCACGGCCGGATCGTGGCTGATCGAGGCCACGCTCACGTCGAGCGTGTAGGCGCGCTGGTAGGTGGCGCCGATCTCGTCGGTGAGCTCCACCGTGAAGGCGTAGCTGCCCGCGGCCGTCGGGACACCGTACAGGCGGCCGTACTCGACCACGAGGCCGGGGGGCAGCGCCCCGCCGACCAGTCGATACTGGTAGGGCCCCACGCCGCCCTGGCCGACGAAGTACTGATCGAACAGCGTGCCGACGACGGCCGGCGGCAGCGTATCCGGGCCGAACGAGACCTGCGACGGCAGGATCGACAGGCGCACGGTGTCCGTCGCCACGCCCGGCACGCTCCGGGTGCTGTCGGTGAGCGACATCGTGAAGGTGAAATCGCCGGCCTCCGCGGGGATGCCACTGAGGACGCCGTCCGCGGACAGGTGCAGGCCAGCCGGCAACGCGCCGTCGGCGATGGCGTAGGCGACCGGGTCGGTGTGTTCGCCGACGATCCTGAAGCTCGCGCGATACGGCTGGCCCTGTTCGCCGTCGCCGAACCAGCCGTTCGGCTCGAACGAAATCACCGGCGCCTGCGCCTGCAGCTCGAAATCGCGACTGGCGGTGTACGGGCCGCCCGGGCTGCTGTCGGTGACGGTGACGGTGAAGGCGTACGCGCCCGACTCGCGGGGATCGCCGGCGAGGGTGCCGGTCTCGCCGAGCGCCAGGCCCGACGGCAGCGCGCCGGCGGTGACGGCGTAGCGGTACGGCGGCGTGCCGCCGGTGGCGGGATTGAGCGCGACCGAATACGTCTGCGCGAATGCGGCCGGCGGCAGCGTGGTCGCCGGCAGGACGATGTCGGGGCCCAGGATCGTGATCGTGTAGTCGCGGCTGCTTACCACCGCGCCCGGGCCGTCGCGCCCAGTCGCCTGGAGGGTGAAGGCATAGGTGCCGACCGCGGTGGGATAGCCGATCAGGTACATGTGCCCGTTGGAGGGCGTCACCTGGATGCCGGGCGGCAGGCTGCCGGAGACGATCTCGAAGGTCGGCGGGTAGGCCGTGCTGGAGGTGGCGACGTAGAAGATCGCGTCGTAGCGCACGCCCATGCGGCCGTCCGGAAACGACTCCGGCTGCAGCACGAAGCCGTCGCTGTCGTCGCTGACGATGATGACCGAACCGTGATCGATGAATTCGCCGCCGACCATGTTGTCAGTCTCGAACTCGAAACTCTCGGTACGCTCGGGTTCGGTGTCGCCGTGGACGACGACATCGATGGTCTTTCGGGTTTCCCCGGGGGCGAAGACCAGGGTGCCGCTCACCGGTTCGAAATCCTCGTAGGGCTGCGCGGTCCAGCCCATGGTGCGGTAGTCGAAACGCACCTCCTGCGGGGCCGGATAATCGAGCGTGACCTCCACCGGGACCACCTGGTCGCCGCTGTCGCCTTCGATCACGCTGGTCTCGTGGATCCTGATCACCGGCAGGACCTCGTCGTTGAGGATCGTGCCAAGCGCCTCGCCGTCGCCGACGTCGGCGCCGATGACGTTGCTCACGTCGACGTAGAAGGTCTCGTCCGGTTCGTAGTCCCCATCGTTGAAGACCGGGACATCGAAGGCGTACGTGCTCCCGCCCTCGGCGATGGTCGCGTCGGTCACCGCCATGCCGGAGGCGTAGTCGCCGCTGTCCGCGGTCCCGTCGCGCGTCGCGATGTCGAAATGCACGCCGCCGGGCGGGGCGGGCTCGGTCAGGCGGACGACGAAATGGAAATACGGGTCGCTGTCGTTGTCTTCCGGACCGCTGACATCGTCCACCGCCAGCACCGGCACCGCCCATGCCTGCGCGGGCCACAGCGCGGCCGCGAGCGCGAGCGCCGCCGTCGCGCGAAGGGCGCGCGCGAGGCGCCGCTGCAACGCGCTGCTGGTGTCGTTGTCCGGACGCATGCTCTTCCCCGTGCCCTGTCTTGCCGGGCGCCCCCGCCCAGCATCGCACTCTAGCATCGACGAATCCCGGCGGCCGCGCCCTGGCGCCCGTCTCGCGTGGACGATCGACGGAATCGCAGCGCCGCCGCAAACCCCGGCGGGCCGGTCGACGCTTCTCCCGGGATCAAAAAAAGCGCCGCTGCGGTGGCAGCGGCGCTTCGGTTCGCGCGATGGCGAGGTCGATCAGAACTTCTTGTCGACGTTGACCTGGATGCCGTTGTCGCGGTCCTCGCTGCCGATCAGACCGCGATAGTCGACCCGGAACGACCAGTCGTTGTTCATGTCGAACATCAGGCCGAGGCCGAACATCAGGCGGGTGCGGTCGAACTCGTCCAGGCCCGCGCGGTAGAACGGACCCAGCGGCAGGTCGGCGTAGCGCAGAGTCTGCGCGCTGCCGGCCTTGAAGTCGTGCTGGTATTCCAGCATGAACTTCGGCACGAGCACGCCCCACGTCGCTTCGTGGCGGTAGTCGACGCGCAGGCCGGCGCTGCCGGTGTCGGTGTCGACGTCCATCGCCTCGTAGCGCAGCGCGAAGATCGGGTCGCCGGTCTCGGTGAACCCGTTCAGCCGCGCCCGCGCCACGTCGCCGCGCACGTACGGGCTGAAGCGCCACGCGCCATGCTCGAAGTCGCCGCCGATCGACACCGACCCGAACCACTGCGAGCCGTTGCGGCTGCCGCGGACGAAGCCGCCGTTGGTGGTCAGGTAGCGGCGCAGGTCGTAGTCCAGCGTCTGGTAGCCGAACAGGCCGTCGACGAACACGCGGTTGCCCGGGCTGTAGCTGCCGTACAGGGCGAGCGTGTAGGCGTTGCCGGTATTGCGCGACCCGTTGTCGCCGATGTCGCTGCCGTCGCGGCCGTAGCCGATGCCGCCGCCGAAGGCGAAGACGTCGTTGACGCGGTAGTCGGCACCGAAGCTCACGCCGTCGGTCTCGAAGTCGACGCCGGCGCTGCCGTTGCGGCCGTCGTGGTTGCCCGACCGGATCGAACCGGCGGCCCACAGGCCGAAGGCGCCGCCCTGGCCGCTGCCGTTCGCGGCGTTGCCGCCGCCCATCCCGTTGCCCGCGAGGCCGTTGCCACCCAGGCCGTTGCCACCCAGGCCGTTGCCGCCGGCGCCGTTGCGCAGGCTGCGTTCGCAGGTCGGATCCGGGATCTGGCCGACGACTTCCGGGCAGTACCGCGAGGCGGCCGCCGAGATGCCCATGTCGACGCGGTCGTTCGCGCCGCCGCCGTCGTGCAGGCGCTGCATGCGCTGCTGGAAGTTGTCGATCTGGCTGCGGGCGAAGCGACGGGTCGCGTCCGCCTGCGATTCCAGCAGGCCGCGCACTTCCGGATCGCGCGAGGGATCCGGGCGATCCACCACGGTCACGGTGTAGGCGCGGGTGCCGGTGAAGCCCAGCGCGTCGGTGGCCTGCACGGTGAACGTGTAGGCGCCGGCGGTGGTCGGCGTGCCGCTGAGGGCCCCGTTGGCGGCCAGGGTCACGCCCGCGGGCAGCGCGCCGGCGCTGATCGCGAAGGCGTACGGCGCGGTACCGCCGGCGGCGGTCACCGTCTGGTTGTACGCCACGAACAGCACGCCGTTCGGCAGCGTCGCCGGGGTGATCGTGATCGTCGGCGCCGACAGCGTGAGCGTGTAGGCGTTGGTCACGGTGCCGGCGGTGCCGGTGGTGCTGTCGGTGGCGGTGATGCTGAAGCCGAAGCTGCCCGCGACCGTCGGCGTGCCGCTAAGCGCGCCCGTGCTCGCATTGAGCGTCACGCCCGCCGGCAGCGCGCCCGCGCTCACCGCGTAGGTGTACGGCGCGATGCCGCCGGTGGCGGTGAACGTCTGGCCGTAGGCCGTGCCGGCGGTGCCGCCCGGCAGCGCACCGGCCGCCGGCGTCAGCGTCAGCGTCGGCGCGGCAATGGTCAGCGTGTAGTTGTTGGTGACCGTGGCCGCGGTGCCGCCGGTGCTGTCGGTGACGGTCACGCTCAGGTTGAACGTGCCCGCCTGCGTCGGCGTACCGGCGAAGGTGCGGGTCGCGGCGTTGAACGTGATGCCGGCCGGCAGCGTGCCGGTCAGCGTCGCGGTGTACGGCGCGATGCCGCCGCTCACGGTCAGCACCTGGGTGTAGGCCGTGCCCGACGTGCCCGCCGGCAGCGTCGCCGGGGTCAGGGTCAGGGTCGGCACCGCCACGACGACGGTGTAGGCCTGCGTGCCGGTCTGGCCGAACGTGTCGGTCGCGGTCACCGTGAAGTTGAAGGTGCCCGAGGCCGTGGTCGTGCCCGACAGCGCGCCGGTCGCGGTCAGCGACGTGCCGGTCGGCAGGCTGCCCGCGGTGACGGCGAACGCGTAGGGACCGACGCCGCCGGTCGCGGTCAGCGTCTGGCTGTAGGCCAGGCCGGCCGTGGTGTTCGGCAGCGTCGCCGGGGCGACGGTAATCGTCGGCGCCGGCACGTCGATCGTGTAGGCATTGGCGACCGTGAACGGCGCGCCCGCACCGGTGAGCACAGTGTCGGTGGCGGTGACGGTGATCGGGTAGCTGCCCGGCACCGTCGGCGTGCCCGACAGCGTGTTGCCGCTGAAGCTCATGCCGGCCGGCAGCGCGCCGGTGACGGCGTAGCTGAAGCTGCCCGAGCCGCCGCTGGCGGTGAAGGTCTGGCTGAAGGCCGCACCGTAGGTGGCGGTCAGCGTACCGGACGCCGGGGTCATGGTCAGCGTCGGTGCCGCGATGGTCACGGTGTACGCGCGGCTGCCGGTCTGGCCGAAGTTGTCGGTCGCGGTGACGGTGAAGTTGTAGGTCCCGACCTGGTTGCTGGTCCCCGACAGCGCACCGCCGGCCGACAGCGTGATGCCCGACGGCAGGCTGCCGGCGGTCACGGCGAAGCCGTACGGCGCGACGCCGCCGCTCGCGGTGAGCGTCTGGGCGTAGGCCGTGTTGGCGACCGGATTCGGCAGGGTCGCCGGATTCACCGTGATGGTCGGCGCGGCCACGTCGAAGGTGTAGCTCTGGCCGATCGAGAACGGCGAGCCGCTACCGGTCGAACCGGTGTCGGTCGCGGTGATCAGCACCACGAAGTTGCCCGGCTGCGTCGGCGTGCCGGAGACGGTGCCGCCGCTGAGCGTCAGCCCGGTCGGCAGGGTGCCGGTGACCGCGTAGGTGTACGGGCCAACGCCACCGCTCGCGGTGAAGGTCTGCGAGAACGGCGCGCCGTAGGTCGGCGTGAACGTGGTCGAGGCCGGCGTCAGCGTCAGCGTCGGTGCGGCGACGGTCAGCGTGAACGCCTGGCCGACGGTGTATGGGCCGTTGCCGGTGCTGCTGTCGGTGGCCGAGACGTTGAGGTTGAACGACCCGGCCTGGGTCGGCGTGCCGGAGACCGTCACCGTGTTGGCGGTGGTGCCGGTGATCGACAGGCCGGCTGGCAGGTTCGTGACCTGGAAGCCGGACCACGGCTGGGCGCCGCCGTTGAAGGTGAAGGTCTGGGTGTACGGGCTGGCGATCGTGGCACTGAAGCCGGCGCTGGCGGTGATCGTGATCACCGGATCGTTCACCGTGATGGTCACGGTGGCCGGGGCCGAGGTGCCGCCGCTGTTGGTCGCGCTGTAGGTGAAGCTGTCCGGACCGGCATAGCCCGGATCCGGCTGGTAGGTGATCGTCGTGCCGCTGGCGATCACCGTGCCGTGCAGCGAGGGCACGACTTCGGAGACCGTGACCGCGGCGCCGCCGGTGATGTTCAGCGGGACGTTGGTGGCCGGGGCGTCGTACGCGACGGTCAGCGACACCGGATTGGCGATCGGCGGGTTGTCGATCACGGTGATCGCGTAACTCTGCGTCGCCGTGTACGGGCCGGTGCCGGTGCTGCTGTCGGTCGCGGTGATGCTGAAGTTGAACGTGCCCAGCGCGCTCGGCGTGCCGGTGATGGCGCCGGTCGCGGCGTTGAGCGTGATACCGCCCGGCAGCGCGCCGGCGGTGACCGCGTAGGCATACGGCGCAGTGCCGCCCGAGGCCGGCGAGATCGACGCCGAATACGCCGCGCCCAGCGTGCCGCCCGCCAGCGTGGTCGCGGGCAAGGTGATGGTCGGCGGCGCGATGGTCAGCGTGTAGGCCTGGCTGCCCGAGAACGGACCCGGGAACGGACTGCTGTCGGTCGCGGTGACGGTGAAGCTGAAGGTGCCGCCCGCGGTCGGCGTGCCGCTGAGCACGCCGCCCGAGGACAGGGTCAGGCCGGCCGGCAACGCGCCCGCGGTGACCGCGAAGCCGTAGGGCGCGGCGCCACCGCTGGCGGTGATCGTCTGGCTGTAGGGCGCGGCGACCGTGCCGTTCGGCACCGTGCCCGGGCTGACCGTCACCGGCACGTCGTCGTTGGTGATCGTGCCGACGCCCTGGTTGTCGCTGATCGTCGCGTTGGTCGCGCCGCTGAGGTTGACGAAGAAGGTCTCGTTCGCCTCGGGGATGGTCTCGCCGATCACCGGCACCGTGATGGTGCGGGTGGTCTGGCCCGGGGTGAAGGTCAGCGTGCCCGACGTATTGGTGTAGTCGGCCGGCTGGGTCGCGGTGCCGTCGGCGGTCGCGTAGTTCACGGTCACGGTCTGGCCGCTGGCGGCGGACAGGGTCACGGTGAAGACGGCGTTCGTGGTGCCGGCGTTGCCCTCGACCACGGTCACGTCGTTGATCGACAGGCTGGGCAGCGGATCGTCGTTGACGATGGTGCCCACGCCCTGGCCGTCGATGACGACGGCGCCGGTCACGTTGGTGACGTTGACGAAGAAGGTTTCGCTCGGCTCGTTCAGCGTGTCGCCGTTGACCAGCACCGTGAAGGTGTAGGTGCTGCTGCCGGCCGGAATGGTCTGGCCGGTGAGGCTCTGCGCGACGTAGTCGACGCCCGCCGTGGCGGTGCCGTTGGCGGTGGCGATGTCGAAGGTGACGCCGCCCGGACCGGCCGGCTGGCTCAGGCTGACCGTGAAGGTGAAGTTCGTGGTGCCTGCGTTGCCTTCCGAAGCGGTGACGTCGTTGATCACCAGGTTCGGCAGGTCGTCGTTGAGGATGGTGCCGGTGGCGCTGTTGGGCACGCCGACGGTGTAACCGGCGCCGGCGTTGAGCGTCAGCGTGACCGTCTCGTCGGCCTCGATGGTCGCGTCCGCCGTCGGGTTGACCGTGATCGTGCCGGTGGTGCTGCCGGCCGGGATGACCAGCGGCGAGGCGATGGTCGCGTAGTCGGTGCCGTTGGTCGCGGTCCCGCCGATGGTGTAGTTGACCGACAGCGCCGAGAACGACGCCTGGTTCAGGGTCACCGTGTAGACGAGGTTGGGCGCGCCGTCCTCGGCGACCGCGGCCGGGGACACCGTGATCGTGGCGCTCGGCACGTCGTCGTTGAGGATGGTGCCGGTGGCGCTGGCCGGGACGCCGACGGTGTAGCCGGTGCCGGCGGCGACGGTCAGGGTGACGGTCTCGTCGGCCTCGACGGTGCCGTCGACGGTCGGATCGATGACGATCGTGGCGGTGGTCGCGCCGGCCGGGATGGTGACCGTGGCGACGTTGCCGGTGTAATCGGTGCCGGGGATGGCGGTGCCGGAAGTGGTGATGTTCACCACGGTCGGCGAGGTCAGGTTGAGGCTGCGGGTGACCGTGTAGGTGAGGTTGGTCGCGCCGTCTTCGCTCACGGACGCCGGCGACACCGCGATGCTGACGCTCGGCGGCGGGCTGACGGTGAGGGTGTAGTTCTCGAGCTCGAAGTACGCGCCCGGGCCGGTGCTGCTGTCGGTGACGCGCAGGGTGACCGGATAGTTGCCCGGCGCCGCGTTGGTGGTGCCGCTGACCACGCCGGCGGTGGACACGGTGATGCCGGCCGGGAAGGTGCCGGTCTCGAGCGTGTAGGTATGCGGGGGGACGCCGCCGCTGGTGGACAGCGTCTGCGAGAAGGGGACGGTCTGGATCGCGGTGCCGCTGGTGGTGGTCAGCGTCAGCGTCGGGTTCTGCACCGTGCCGGTGTAGCCCTTGTCGACGAACTGGGCGGTGGGCGCGGTCGCATCCGTGGAACGGACGGTGAAGGCGTAGCCGCCGCGCTGGGTCGGCGTGCCACTGAGCACGCCGGCGCTGGACAGGGTCAGGCCGACCGGCAACGTGCCGCTCTGCAGGGTGTAGGTGTAGGGCGCGAGTCCACCGGCCGAGGTCAGCGTCTGCGAGAACGCCGTGCCGGCGGTCATCGTCGGCAGGGTGGTCGGGGAGACCGTGATCGGCGATGCCGCCGGCGTGATCGTGACATTGAACGTCAGGGTGTCGCCGTTCTCGTCCTCGAGCACGAACGAGTCGGAGGTCGCGGTGTCGCCGTTGTGGCTATAGGTCACCGTCTGGTCGCCGGGGCCACTCTGCGGGCTGACCAGGATGGTCCCGTGCGCGGGCCCGGGGGTGCCGGGCACCATGCCGATGTTGAGCGGACCGTCGCAGGTGGCGAGGTTCGCGGAGGTCACCGACCCGCCGTTCGACACGGTCAGGGCTTGCGGCGAGCAGAACGGCGAGACCGCCGCGCTGACCGTTGCCGAACACAACAGCATCAGGCCCAGAATGACCAGACGCGCAAAGGGCGAAGAGCCCCGGCCTTTCGCGATGAGCGACGTGAGCATGTGCATATCCCTGTTCCCCCTGTGGTTCGTCCCTGCGGGACGGCCTTGCGGTTTCCTACCAGCCGTCATCGACAACGGACGACGGGCCACGCATCGGCCATGGCGTTCGCACGCTGGACGGACTCGCATTGGAACAGGATCGACCGGCAAGGGGAAGCCCCGATGGCCGCTCCGGCGGCCGCATACGCCGGCGTAGGGCTCTTGTGGGGTGGCGAGGGCTGGTTCAGAGTACCCCGGCGGGTCGCATGAGGCGGCCTGCCCATATCCAAGGGGGGATCACGATGACCGAAAAATTCATGGGCCAGATCATGATGGCCGGCTTCAATTTCGCGCCGAAGTTCTGTGCGCTGGCCAACGGGCAGCTGCTGCCGATCAACCAGAACCAGGCCCTGTTCTCGCTGCTGGGGACGCAGTACGGCGGCAACGGGACGACCAATTTCGCGTTGCCCGACCTGCGCAGCCGCACGCCGATAGGCTATGCCTCTTCCGTCGACCCGAGCTGGCAGCCGCCGTCGGTGCAGATCGGCCAGGCATCCGGCGTCGAGAACGTCACCCTGCTGAGCACCAACCTGCCGTCGCACACGCATTCGATGAATGCCTCCACCACCGCCGGCGACAACCGCAACCCGTCGACCCGGGTGTTCGCGACCAGCACCAACACCTCCAACGCGCTCAACATGTACGGGCCGTCCACGGGCTCGCCAGTGCCGTTGAATCCGCAGACCCTCGCGCCTGCCGGCGGCAACCAGCCACATCCGAACCTGCAACCGTACAGCGTGATCAACTTCTGCATCGTGCTGAGCGGCATCTTCCCGTCGCGCAACTGATTCGCGACGACTCGACAAGGACCCACGGACCCTCGCGCCGGACCACCGCGCGGACGTCCTTCATTCGGAGCACATCATGAGCACTCCCTACATCGGCGAAATCCGCATGTTCGGTTTCGGCACCCGCGGCGCCCCCAACGGCTGGCAGGCCTGCGACGGCAGCCTGCTGCCGATCTCTGAGTACGACGCGCTGTTCGCGCTGATAGGAACGACCTATGGCGGCGACGGCCAGACCACCTTCGCGGTGCCCGACCTGCGCGGTCGCGTGCCGATCCACCAGGGCCAGGGGCCCGGCCTGAGCAACTACGTCATCGGCCAGCGCGCCGGCACCGAGACGGTGACCGTACTGCCGACCC
Organism: Pseudomonadota bacterium; assembly: GCA_023392975.1. Lineage (GTDB taxonomy): Bacteria > Pseudomonadota > Gammaproteobacteria > Xanthomonadales > Xanthomonadaceae > Lysobacter_I. Next base: position 11,074 of record JAEWNA010000227.1, read on the forward strand.
AGATGCCCGCGCATACGCACACCGCCGTTGCGACCTCGGCCGCCGCCACCTCCCTGACCCCCGGCAACACCCTCCTGCCAGGCACGGTCAGCGGCGACACCTTCTACGCCACCGACCTCACCGGTGCGACCCCCATCGGGATGTCGGCGCAGTCGACCAGCCTCGCCGGGGGCAGCCAGCCGCACGAGAACTGCATGCCCACGCTGACGGTGCAGTACTGCATCGCCACGTTCGGCATCTTCCCGTCGCAGGCCTGACCCCCGTCGCCGACCACCGCATCCACTGCGCCACGCAGGCGCGGCCGCCGCCCATCCGGCGCGGCCACCTCATCGGAGGAACCAGATCATGTCGCAACCCTTCATCGGCGAAATCCAGCTGTTCGGCTTCAACTTCAACCCGCGCGGCTGGGCGTTCGCCAACGGCGCCACCCTGCCGATCTCGCAGAACACCGCCCTGTTCTCGCTGCTGGGCACCATCTACGGCGGCAACGGCCAGACCACGTTCCAGCTGCCCAATTTCGCCGGCCGCGCCGGCTGCGAACAGGGCAACGGGCCGGGACTGTCGCCGCGCTCGCTGGGGGAGACCTTCGGCGTCAACACGGTCACCCTGACCAGCAACGAGATCCCGCAGCACAACCATGGCGTCAACTCCTACTCGCAGTCCGAGGGCACGAGGAGGAGCGCATCACCGACCCCGAACGCGGCGCTCTCCCTGCTGACGGTCGGCGTCCCGAAGCCCTACATCGCGACGCCGATCAACACCACGTTCGCCCCGAACATGATCACGCCCAGCCAGGGCGGCGGGCAGCCGCACCAGAACCAGCAGCCGTACCTCGGCGTGAACTTCTGCATCGCGCTGCAGGGCATCTATCCGTCCTTCCCGTGACGTGACGACAGCCGTGCCCGCACGGTTGGCGCCGTTCCCCGCGGAACGGCCCGACCGCATGACCACACCCGCGCTCCTCGCCGAGCGCGGGTTTTCGTTGCGATGGCTGCGCGAGGACGACCTGCCGTGGCTGCGCGATCTCTACGCCACGACCCGTGCGGACGAGATGGCCCCGCTGCCATGGCCGGCGCCCGCCAAGCGGCAGTTCCTCGACCAGCAGTTCGCGTTGCAGCACCAGCACTACCTCGCGCACTACGGCGATACTGATTTCCTGGCGATCGAGCGCCGCGGCCTCCCGGCCGGGCGCTACTACCTGCAGCGCGTCGCACCGGACCACCTGATCGTCGACATCTGCCTGTTCCCAGGGCTGCGCGGACACGGCGCGGGCGCGGCGTTGATCCGCCAGAGCCAGGCCGATGCCGCGGCTCTCGGACGCGGCATGCACCTGCACGTGCTCGAAGCCAACCCCGGCGCGCGCAGGCTGTACGAGCGCCTGGGCTTCGTCGTCAGCGGCCAGGCCCTCCATGGCACCCATGTGCCAATGCACTGGGCGCCGCCGACCGCCGACACCGCTTCGCGATAGTGCGGCGCGCGGAACCTCCGTCGTTCGTGTTGCACGACCGCGAGCCGCGCACGGCCCCCTCCGAGCGCCGGCAGGGAACAGGCCCGACCTAGCCGGCCCCGCGCAGCACCCGACGCGTCGCCACGAACCGGTCGCCGAAGCGGGCGATGCCGTCGGCGCGCATCCGCGGCGCATGGTCGCGGAGGTAGTCGTCCAGCGCCTCCCGATCCTGCAGCACGTACTGCACGCACAGGCCGACGCGTCCGGCGCTGGGCGGCGGTTCGAGCACGTCGAAGGTCTTCGCGCCCTTGAAGCCGGGCAGCGCCAGCATCTCGGCGACATGGTCCTGCAACCAGGCGCGGTAGGCTTCGTGGGCGGCAGCGTCGACCTCCACGTTCACCTCGTACACCACCTGTTTCGATCCGCGTCGTTTGGCGGCCATGCGCGTCATCCTCAGCTGCTCATGCCCGCGAGCACGGCGTAGACCAGCACCAGGCTCAGCAGGACGGTATAGACGGTGCCCAGCATGGCGTATTTCGCCAGCGTGATGAACCACCCCTGCGCGTAGACCCGCTTCTGGGTCCACAGCAGGTACAGCGGCACGAGCACGAACAGCAGCATGGACCCGATCGCGGCGAGCGTGCCGCCCGCCCAGGCCGGCATGCCGGGGATGCCGCCCAGCCCGATCAGCACGAAATCCGCTAGCAGCATCAGCAGCATGAAGGCGTGGCTGTAGAACGCGACCACGAGGTGTTCCAGGTAACCGAAGGCAATTATATACTTGACAAACCCAAGGCCAGCGGGCAATCTGGACGCATAGTCCAGAGACCACAGCCATGGCCGACCTTCTCGCCCCGCACTTCACTGACGCCGACAAGGCCCGCGAATACCTTGAAGCGCTTCGCTGGCCCACTGGTCCGGTGTGCCCGCACTGCGGCGCGCTGAGCGGTCACTACGCACTCAAGGGTGCCTCGCACCGCGCCGGCCTGTGGAAGTGCAAGGACTGCCGAAAACAGTTCAGCGTGACGGTCGGAACCGTGTTTGAGCGGAGCAAGATTCCGCTGAACAAGTGGCTTCTCGCTGTGCATCTGATGTGCGCCAGCAAGAAGGCGATTAGTTCGCATCAGATTCACCGCATGCTTGGCGTGACGTACAAGTCGGCGTGGTTCATGACCCATCGCATTCGCGAAGCGATGAAGCCCGGTTCGGTCGGCCTAATGGGCGAAGGTGGCGGCGTAGTTGAAGCCGACGAAACGTTCTGGGGCAACAACGGAAAGCAGCCGAAGGGTGCGCGCGGTTTTGCCCATAAGATGAAAGTTGTCTCGCTTGTCGAGCGCGACGGACAGAAGCGCAGCATGGTCGTCCCGAACGTGAATGCAAAGACGCTACGCGCCGTGCTGGAAGCGAACGTCTGCAAAACCGCCCACCTCATGACCGATGAGCATTCTGGCTATACGCTGGTCGGCCGAGAATTCGCGTCGCACGGCGTCACGCGTCACAGCCGGGGCGAGTATGCCGTCGGCAACGTACACTCAAATACGGCCGAGGCGAGTTTCAGCTTGCTGAAGCGCGGTCTCGTCGGCACGTTCCACCATGTCGGTGAGCAGCACCTTCAGAGGTACGTGACGGAGTTCGACTTCCGTTGGAATCATCGCAAGATTTGCGATGGCGAGCGTGCTAATGTTCTGCTTGGGCAAGTTGGTGGGCGACGCCTTACCTACAAGCACACATGACCCGAAGTCCACCTAAACGGGGAACGGCAATGGCTATAGATGCCAAGAAAATCAAGACGGATATCACCCTCGAACTGGATGAGGATGAAATTACTGTTGCCGAATTTTCGTCCGCCTTCGAGAACTTTGTTGGCCTCGTGAGAGAAGTCAGCAAGTGCATAGATGCAAACGCTCCGCGCGAGTGGCTAGTTAAGGTGTATCCGGGTAGTGCGGGGATTGGATTGTACCCGAAGCCCGGGCAGCCAGCTTCAACTTTGCATGCAGTTCGTGCGGCCGTGCTTGAGGGCATGGACGCGCTCGCCAATGGCCGTCGTCCTGCCAAGTTCACGGACAAAGCGATCAATCACGCGAAGAGTATCAGTAAGGTATTCGAGAAGAGGCAGAGGCCGACTAGCAGCGTCCGCTTGTGGAGCGGAAACGATAGGTCCATTGCCGTGAAGAGGCAGGTTGCTACTGAAGCGGCAAAGCTCCTGGACCCTGTTTTTGAGGACTATGGTTCTGTCGAGGGTCGGCTTGAAGTCGTCACCGCTCACGGCAAGCTTGAATGCACGATATTTGACCCCCTTGGCGAGCGAGCTATCAAGTGTGATCTTGCAGAGGATCAAATTGCAGAGGCTGTCGCCGCGTTTCGCAAGCGCGTTGAAGTATTCGGTCGTGTTCACTATCGGCAAGATGGCTTGGCGGTGCGCGTGATCGCCGACCGCATCATAAAGTTCCCTGACCCTAGGGATATCCCATCTGTCCGCGAGATGCAGGGTATTCTCAGGGGGTATCATGGAGCGTGAGAGCGTTTATTGGGACGCAAATGCCTTCTTGGGCTATCTCAAGGAAGAACCAGACAAAGCAGAGGTGTGCGGCCATGTGTTGCAGGCTGCCGAGAACGGGTTGCTTGTGATCGTAACGTCAGCACTCACCCTCGCCGAAGTTATCTACCTCAAGGGCAGCGCAAAGTTGCCTGACGAGCAGAGAGCGAAGGTAGATGCATTCTTCAAGGCTGAATACATATCCGTTAGGAACGTTACCCGCGCCACAACAGAGCTAGCCCGCGATTTAGTATGGGATAGCAATATCAAGCCCAAGGACGCGATTCACGTCGCAACCGCTTGCTTGTATAGAGTGCCGACCTTGCACACCTACGACGGGCAACTGCTCGCTAGCAATGGATTAACGATTGCCGGTCATAAGCTGGAAATCGTCAAGCCATCAATCATTCACCAGTCGGATTGGGTCGATGAAAGTCAAAAACGACAAGACGGCGAATGACGCTTCTGCGGCGGATCAATTCGACGGCGTATTGAAGCGTATGCTCTCCACACCACCAGACCCACACAAGACGCCGAAGGCAAAGCCAAAATCCAAGACTTCTCCGAGAAAGAAAAAGCCCGCCTAGTGCGGGCTTTTTTGTTGCTTCCATTTTGCCGGGTTTGTTAAGTATATAATTGCCTAACCGAAGGGCGATCGCAGGTACAGCAGCCGCAGGCACAGCGCGAACAGCGGCACCAGCAGGAACAGCGCCCCCGGCACGGCGCCGAGCACGAGCCGGAAGAATTCGTCGGGGCTGTCCTTCACCCGCATGGCGTTCTGCTGGAGCCGTTCCGTCCGGTGCGCGAGCCAGCGCTGCAGGAAGCCGCCGTCTTCCGTCTCCACGGCGTCCTTCTCGGCCGGTTTTTCGGGCGGCGACGCGACCGCCACCGGCATGTCGAGCGCCTGCAGCTGCGCGGACGTCGCGCCCAGTGCGTGCAACCGGTCCCGGGCCTGGTCGTCGATGTGCTCGCGGGCGATGTCGCCGACCGCGTTCACCATCCATCCGGCATCGGGGTCGTTGCGGGCCTGAGCGAGTTCGCGCTGCTTCCGGGCGCGCACCTGCAGCACCTCGTCGACGGTCTTCGCCGCGGTGAACGCGGGATCGACCGCCTCATCGTCGTCGCCGCCGGAGACGACGGCGCCCTTGCGCGCGTCCGCATCGCCGGCGTCGATCCGGATCGCGTTGCCGGGATCGAAGTGCAGCGCGAACTTGCCGACGAAGAAGGTCAGCACGGTGAGGATCAGGAACAGCCGCAGCGGCGGCAGGTAGCGCACGCGATGGCCGGCGAGGAAGTTCGCGGCCAGCCGGCCTGGCACGCACAGGTCGCGCAGGGTGCGGACGATGCGCCCGTCGACGTGCCAGAAGGATTCGAACACTTCTTCCACGGCATGCGCGACGCTGCGCAGCGGGTTGTGCCCGTGCTGGCCGCAGATGTGGCACCAGGGTCCCTGCAGCGCGGTCCCGCAGTTCTCGCATCGCGCGGGCGCGGCGTGGGTGTGTGGATCGGACATCGTTCCCCGGTGCGCGGACGTCGGGCGCTAAGATACCAGCCCGTGCGCGATCGCCGCGCCCCGCCCCCACCGGCCCGCCGGCCCGCACATGTCCCCCACGCCTCACGACCGGATGCGTTTCCGCGACGAGCTGCGCGCCAGCGCGCGGCTGGCCGCGCCATTGATCGCCGGCCACCTCTCGACCGGCCTCATCGGCCTGATCGATGCGGTGATCGCCGGCCGCCACGGCACCGCGACGCTCGCCGCGGTGTCGGTGGGCACGGCGCTGTTCTGGCTGCCGTTGCTGGTGCCGATGGGCACGCTGATCGCGGTGCCGGCCTCGGTGTCGCAGCTCGACGGCGCCGGCCGCCGCGAGGAGATCGGCCCGCTGTTCCGGCAGGCGCTGTGGCTGGCGCTGGTGCTGGGCCTGGGGATGTTCGTCTTCCTCAGCCTGCTGCCGGCGGCGCTGCCGTGGATGGGCATCGCGCCGGAGATCCAGCCCGGTGCCGCCGCGTTCGTTTCCGGCATCCGTTGGGGCGCACCGGCGCTGGCGCTGTACCTGTGCATGCGCTACCTCTGCGACGGCCTGCACCATACCGTGCCGACGATGGTCTTCGGCCTGGGCGGCCTGCTGGTGCTGGCGCCGCTGGGCTGGGCACTGACCTTCGGCACCGGCGGCCTGCCGGCGATGGGCGCGGGCGGGCTGGGCTGGGCCTCGGCGCTGATGCTCTGGGCGCAGATGCTGGGACTGGGGCTGTACCTGCTGCGCGCCAGGCGGTTCCGGTCGCTGCGCCTGTTCGCGCGCCGCGACCTGCCGCAGTGGCCGCCGATCCGTGGCCTGCTGGCGCTGGGGCTGCCGATCGGCATCACCTGGCTGATGGAAGGCGGGCTGTTCGTGGCGACCGCGCTGGTGATCGGCCGGCTCGGCACGGTGCCGGCGGCGGCGCACCAGATCGCGATCAACGTCTCCAGCCTGTGCTTCATGCTGCCGATGGCGCTGGCCGAGGCGACCACCGTGCGCGTGGGCCATGCGGTGGGCCGGGGCGACCGCGGCGCCCTGCGCCGCGCCGCGCTCGCCGGCTACGCGCTGGTGCTGGGCACCCAGTTGCTCAGCGCCGGGACGCTGCTGGCGGGCAACACCGCGATCGCCGGGCTCTACACCCACGACCCGACGGTGATCGCCCTGGCCGCCTCGCTGCTGCTGCTCGCCGCGGCGTTCCAGTTTCCCGACGGGGTGCAGGTGCTGTCGGTCGGCGCCCTGCGCGGGCTGAAGGACACCCGGGTGCCGATGCTGCTGGCGGCGCTGGCCTACTGGGGCATCGGCATGCCGCTGGGCGCGGTCCTCGGCCTCGGCCTGGGCGGCCTGACCCCGGCGCTGGGGCCGCGGGGGATGTGGATGGGCCTGATCGCCGGCCTGACCGTGGCCGCGACCCTGCTGGGCCTGCGCCTGGTGGGCCAGCTGCGTCGCCTGCCGTTGCCGCACCCGGACGACCGCCGCCTGCCGACCCGCGAGGCCGCCTGACCCCCGCCGTGGCGACCTTCCGGCCCCGCAGCCCCACCCCGGACGGCCGTGTGACGGCTGGCGGATGACCGCCGGGCCCGCCCCGGGCACACTGGCGGCAGCGATCCCGTTCCCAGGAGATGTCCCCCCATGAATGCCCCGCAGTCCCGCGGCCCGATCCTCAGCCTGCTCAAAGGCCTGTGGGACGCGATGAACTTCACTCGCCGGCTGATCCTCAACGTGATCTTCTTCGGCCTGGTGCTGCTGCTCCTCGCCGCCCTGGGCACCAGCAAGCCGCAGGTGATGCCGGTCGAGAGCCGCAGCACGCTGGTGATCGCGCCCGAAGGCGCCCTCGTCGAGCAGTACACCGTCGATCCGACCAGCCGCGCGCTCGCCCAGGCGCTGGGCGACAAGCGCAACGAGGAAGTGCAGCTGCGCGACCTGCTGACCGCGATCAACGCCGCGAAGGACGACAAGCGCATCGAGCGCGTGCTGCTGCGCGTCGACCGCATGCGCTTCAGCGGCTACGCCGCGATCCGCGAGGTCGCCCAGGCGCTGGCCGACCTGCGCGCCTCCGGCAAGCAGATCGTCGCCTTCGGCGAGAGCTTCGACCAGGCGCAGTACCTCCTCGCCGCGCAGGCCAACGAGGTCTACCTCGACCCGATGGGCGGGATCCTGCTGGAAGGCCTCAGCCGCTATCGCCAGTACTACCGCGAAGGCCTGCAGGACAAGCTCGGCGTCGACGTGCACCTGTTCAAGGTCGGCGAATACAAGTCGGCGGCCGAACCCTACGTGCTCGACGCGGCCTCGCCGGCGGCGAAGGAAGCCGACCTGTTCTGGATGAACGACGTATGGCAGCGCTACCTCGCCGACGTCGCCAAGCCGCGCAAGCTCGACGCCGCCGCGCTCGGCGCCAGCATCGAACAGATGCCGGCGGACATCGCCGCCGCGCAGGGCGACCTCGCCAGGTACGCGCTGAACCAGAAGTGGGTGGACGGACTCAAGACGCAGGAGGAGGTCGAAAGCCTGCTGACCGAGCGCGGCGTCGCCGACGACAGCGCCGACGGCGGCTTCCGCCAGGTGTCGCTGGACCGCTACGTCGCCAGCCTCAACGGCGCCCTCCCCGACTTCGGCGACAAGGGCCACGTCGCGGTGGTGGTGGCCGAAGGCGAGATCCAGGGCGGCGAGCAGCCGCCGGGCACCGTCGGCGGCGAATCGACCGCGGCGCTGCTGCGCGACGCGCGCGACGACGACAGCGTCAAGGCGGTCGTGCTGCGCGTGAATTCGCCCGGCGGCGAGGTCTATGCCTCGGAGCAGATCCGCCGCGAGGTGGTCGCGCTGAAGAAGGCGGGCAAGCCGGTGATCGTGTCGATGGGCGACCTCGCCGCGTCCGGCGGCTACTGGATCAGCATGAACGCCGATCGCATCTACGCCGACCCGTCGACGATCACCGGGTCGATCGGCATCTTCGGCCTGCTGCCGAACATCACCAACACGCTCGCGAAGGTCGGCGTGCACACCGACGGCGTCGCCACCACCTCGATCGCGGGTGCGTTCGACATCACCCGGCCGATGTCACCGCAGGTCGCGCAGGTGATGCAGACGGTGATCGAGAAGGGCTACCGCGACTTCACCGGCCGCGTGTCGGAAGCGCGCAAGAAGCCGGTCGCGGACGTGGACGCGGTCGCCCGCGGCCGCGTGTGGACCGGCGCACAGGCGAAGGAGCGCGGCCTGGTCGACGCCTTCGGCGGCCTGCAGACCGCGCTCAACGACGCCGCCAAGCGCGCCAGGCTCGGCGACAAGCCCGGCACCTACCACGTGCGCTACATCGAACGCGAACTGACCCCGCTGGAGCGCTGGTTCGGCGGCTTCGTCGGCACGGCCGCGGGTCGCGCCGTGATCGGCCACTCGGACCTCGCCCGCAGCCTGCTGGCCAAGGCCGCGCCGCAGGCCGGACAGGACCTGGCGCTGTTCCAGCGCGCGGTGGAAGACAACGGCAAGGGCCCGCAGGCCAAGATCTTCGCCTACTGCTTCTGCCGGTTCTGATCGAAACCATCACGGCAGACAGGACGCGACGCCCGGCTCCGGCCGGGCGTCGTCGTTTTTGCGGAAGAGGACGCGCGAGCCGCCGGAGCGCGAACCGGGAGCCTCGCGCCGCCGGTTCCCGCCGCAGCAACGGCTCAGCCGCCGGTGGCGTCGTCGATCGCCTTGCGCTGGTCGGTGCCGGACTGCTCGGTCTGCGCGCGGATGTCCTTGGCTTGGTCGATCGGCTGCTGGATCGCCTCGCGCAGCGCGCCCGGCTGCGCGGGCGCGGTGGCCGACTGCGGCTCGGGCTGGACGTCGTGCGGCGGGACTTCCGGCTTGGAGCAACCGGCGGCGAGGCAGGCGAGCGACAGCAGGGCGAGGGTCGGCAGGCGGCGCATGATCGTGCTCCCGGTGGATGCGGCTTATCCTACCCCCATCCCCTGTTGTGCTTCCGTGAGCCCGGTCCGCCCATGTCCTCCGATCGCTGGCGTCTCGACGGTCAACTCGCCCTGGTCACCGGCGGCAGCGCCGGCATCGGCCGCGCCATCGCCCGCGAACTGCTCGGCTTCGGCGCGCGCGTGCTGATCGCCGCCCGCGACGGCAATGGCCTGGACACGGTGCGGCTGGAGCTGGAGGAGGCCTTCCCCGACGGCGAGGTCCGCACCTTCACCGCCGACGTCGCCGACGACGAACAGCGGCGCGAGTTGCTGGACTGGGTCGAGGACCTCGACGACGGCCTCAACATCCTCGTCAACAACGCCGGCGGCAACCTCACCAAGCCCGCCAACGACTACGACGAGGACGAGTGGCGCGGGATCTTCGAGGTCAACCTGTTCAGCGC
>JAEWNA010000238.1 GCA_023392975.1 Pseudomonadota bacterium
GAGACGACGGGCGACATCGTCCGGATAGGCAGCTGGGTGCTGCGCGAGGCGTGCCGGCAGGTGGCGGCGTGGCGCGACCAGGGGCTGGGCATCGTGCGGGTGGCGGTGAACGTGTCGTACCGCCAGTTCGCCGGCGACGACCTCGCCGACCGCGTGCGCGCGATCCTGACCGAGTTCGACCTGCCCGGCGCGGCGCTGGAGCTGGAATTCACCGAGCGCGTGCTGATCGAGGACGCCCCCGCCACGCTGCGCACCTTCGCCGACCTGCGCCAGTTGGGCGTGATGCTGACCATCGACGACTTCGGCGAAGGCTACAGCGCGCTCAACTACCTGCGCCGGCTGCCGATCCAGGGCCTGAAGCTGAGCCAGCTGTTCGTCGGCGGCGTGCCGGCGAACCAGTCCGACGTCGCGGTCTGCCAGGCGGTGGCAGGCATCGCCCGCAGCCTCAACCTCGGCCTGGTCGCCGAGGGCGTGGAATCCGAGGCCCAGCGCCAGTTCCTGCTGCGCCTCGGCGTGCCGATCGCGCAGGGCTTCCTGTTCGCCCCCGGGCTGAAGCCCGAGGAATTCGCGCGCCGCATCGCGCAGAGCGGCGTGCGCTCCGCCGACGAAGCCCATTGACGTCGCGACGATCCAAGCACCCCGATTCCGGCACCGCCATCCCGACCCCATGTCCCGCACCGTCCTGATCCGCCCGATCGAAGCCCGCGACGATGCCGCCATCGCCGCGATCATCCGCAGCGTGATGCCGGAATTCGGCGCCACCGGCTGCGGGTTCGCGATCGGCGATCCCGAAGTGGACTGGATGACCCGCGCCTACGCCGCACCGCGATCGGCGTATTTCGTGGTCGAACGCGACGGCACGGTCGAAGGCGGCGGCGGCGTGGCGCCGCTGGCCGGCGGCGACGCGGGCACCTGCGAACTGCGCAAGATGTACTTCCTGCCGACGCTGCGCGGACTGGGCGCCGGCACGACGCTGATGACGCGCTGCCTCGACGCGGCGCGCGGCTTCGGGTTCCGTCATTGCTACCTGGAGACGCTCACCGGCATGGACGCGGCGATGCGGCTGTACGAGCGCAGCGGCTTCCGCCGGATCGACGCCGCGCTCGGCGACACCGGCCACGGCGGCTGCAACACGTTCTACCTGAAGGATCTGGCGGACGACTGACACGGACGACGAGGCGACGATGCGCACCCAGGGCACGCTGGCGAAATGGAACGACGAACGCGGCTTCGGCTTCGCGCGCACGCGCGACGGCGGCGTCGAAGTGTTCGTGCACATCTCCGAATTCCCGCGCAGCGGGCGCCGGCCGCAGATCGGCGACCCGCTGTCGTTCGAGATCCGCACCGGCGCCGACGGCCGCAAGCAGGCGCATGCCGTGACCTGGGACGTGGCCCTGCCGCCGGTGGACTTCATGCGCCCGCCGCGCAGCGCGCCTACCCGCCCGCCAGGGCCCGCGCAGAAGGCCGAACGCGCGCGCCGCAAGCCGCGACACGCCGCCGCGCCGACCTCGCGCGCACCGCTCGTGCTGTTGGTGGGCGCCCTGGCGGCCGGCGGCTGGTACGTCTCGCATCGATCGGCGCCGGTCACCATCGACGCCGCACCCACGGCCGCACCGGCGATGCCGGCATCCCCCGTCGCGCCCACCGTGGAAGCACGCCGCTGCGACGGTCGCACGCACTGCTCGCAGATGCGCTCCTGCGACGACGCCAAATGGGTGCTCCGTCATTGTCCCGGCACCGAGATGGACGGCGATGGCGACGGCATCCCCTGCGAACAGCAGTGGTGCGGCGGCTGACGATCGCGCAAGCCCTACTCGAAGTGCTCGACTGCGGCATCACGCCGTCCATCGTTGACGAGCCTGAGGTGACAGCCGAAAACGAACCGGACACACTCGCCGCGTAACCGCCACTGCCGAGGCCCGGGTGTCGGGTAATTACCCAACTTGTACACCCAAAAATCATTTGAAATATACCTTTTGAATACGCGGAAACCATCGACCTTATCTCCCGTCATATGCAAGGAACCCATGCAAATGAAAAGTGGCGGCCTCTCGGCATACGCATCGCACCCAATTTCAAACCACAAGGAGTAGGCATAACCCTTCGACCCATGATCACGCATCAAGGCCGCGTGGGATGGCAATATCGTGACGTCCTCCCCCAAAATCACTTGAAGTGATCTTGAATTTTCTCCTGTTTACAAGGACGAAGGTTTGACATTCTTGGTTTTTATTGCACGAAATCTCCACTTTGGAGCCGTCGTCATAGGAAACTACCTGGCCAATTCTATTTCCTTCTGTTAGCGCGACGGCATGAGCCGCCGCACAAGCAAAAGAGAACGCGAGAAAGACCATCGTCTTACAAAGAAAATCGCGCATACCACCTCCTTCATGCATCCAGCCTACGTTCCTCACGCGCCATGTTTCCATGAGCAGGGGTCAATGCGCTTTCCGCCATCCGGGCTCAGGCGTCAGCAAAGCAAAGGACAGCCATTGGCCGAACCTCCGGGAACTCTCCCGCGCATCAATTGGCGCTTCCGCGAGCAAAGAGACCCTGGCGTCTTCCGGAATAACGCCGGAAGGCTCAACCAGCAAAGGTTGCAACCAAATGATCGAACTACACCCCTCTGGCATTTCACGCGAAGCAACAGAGCCAAATATCGCGACAAGCTTTCCATGATCAGCAGAAGCTGAATTTGCTCGCTTTTTCCATACCCCCCTGATGATCAGCGCCAATTTCGATCTTTCGTCCCGGGCAATCGCCTGCCGGGTTTCGGACACTGTCTTACGCATGCCGCCACCACCTGCGATCCAATCATCAACTACCGCTTGCCACGCATCAAAACATCTCTCCTGTTGAGAAAAATAGTCAGCCGGAAGCCCGGCCCGATTAGCTTCAGCAGCCACTGAATGGCGCGCAGCCGAGCACCCACACAACATCAAAACAACAGGAAAGAGCACATGCTTAATCACAACCGACCTCCCGGCAAACCCGTGTCAGGAGAGCAATGCCGCAGCCGCTGTCGTCCTCGCTTCTCATGTTCAAATGGCACCCTCCTCCGCGCGGACTGGAGATGTCCGTCGTTACGCATCCGAACCTGAATCGTCGTCTTGCCGCCGTCCATCGCGGCGCTATGCGCACATCCCATGCCACGGCATGGATTCCATTGCCTCGGCTCCCGCGACGACGCCTCCTTTTTCCTCAAGGTACGAGCGATCTTCCTCGCACTTTGGAGAAGGCCCGAAACAGCGTCCCGCCTGACAACGTCGTTAGTGATCGATCGCGATCGACTCGACATAGAGTCCGTCACCGTAATCGCACACCCCGACACCAAGCTTGCGATCCCGGAAGCTGTACCAAAGCATGGCCAGGCCGGGGTCGTAGAACTGATTGAAAGCAATTCCACTGACGAAGACATGCTTGCCATCCCATGCACTCAGGTTGCGGGAATCGTCATCCGAAAGAGCCAGCTTGACGCATGTCTTTCCACGTTCGACCAACACGGTCGGGACGGGGTCGCCTGGGAAAAAAGTCAATTTTCCGTGGAACTCACAATGCGACCCGGGCTGACATGCCTCCGCCCAATCAACGCCGCCGAGCGCTGCGCATGCCCCCAGGAGAATCCCGGCCGCCAGCACGAAGAGCCGAGAAAGACACCTGCCATCGTTGCGCATCCCTCCTCCAGAACCCGCCGTCTTCAATCTTCGGAATACCGTCAACGTACGCAGCCCGCCTCCCGCACGCCACTGGCCCGAGCCTGAAACCGATCCAACGGTTGCATCGCCATGGCCGCAACGTCGCCGTTGCCTTCGTCCTGCCCCTCTTCCGATCAACCTTTCGGAGAGCAATCACTCGCATCGGCGCTCCGCATCGTCATCCCGCGACAAGACTGCTGCGCAATCTCCGCGATTGCCACTGCGTGTGGCCGGACCATAGCACACACAAAAAAACCTCCCCGCCGCACGGGGCGACGGAGAGGTCCGGGGGAGAGAAACGGTGATTGCGGCTTATTCGGCCGGCTTCGGCACCATCGCCTCGGTGGTGATGGTCAGCGTCACTTCGTCGCTGACGTTGGGCACGTACGCGCCGAGGCCGAATTCGCTGCGCTTGATCGTCGCGGTCGCGTCGAAACCGACCGCCTCGCGCTTGCCCAGCGGATGGATGCCGGCCTTGTTGAAGGTCACGTCGAGGGTCACCGGCTTGGTGACGCCCTTGATGGTGAGGTCGCCGACCACGGTCAGCTTGCCCTCGCCCGCGGCCTTCACCGAGGTGCTCTTGAAGGTCGCGTTCGGGAACTGCTCGGCGTCGAAGAAATCGGCACTGCGCAGGTGTTCGGTCAGGTCCGGCACCTGGGCGTCGAGACCCGCCAGCGGCAAGGTCACGTCGACCTTCGAATCCGACGGCTTGGCGGCGTCGTAGACGAGGGTGCCGTCGACCTGGAGGAAATTGGCGATCGGGTGCGAGAACCCGAAGTGGCTCCAGCGGGCGACGACGTCGGTGTGGTTGGGGTCGATCTTGTAGGTGACGGGCGCGGCGAAGGCGACGGTCGAAGCCAGGGCGAGCGCGGCGGCGAGCAGGACGCGGTGCGTGAATGCGGGTTTCATGGGGACACTCCTGTGGGATGCGGGTGGATGCGCGGAAGCGGGCGATGCAACAGGGAGACGGCCGCGAGGCGAACGGTTGCGCACGCCCCCGGCCGTCCGTCCGTTCATTCGATGCGGCAGGCCTCGTCGAAGCCCAGCCGCGGCGAGCGCGGGAAGATGGAGGTCGCGTCGCCCTTGCCGAGGTTGACGAGGAAGTTCGAGCGGATCGCGGTGCCGGCGAAGAAGGCTTCGTCGATCATGGCGTTGTTGAAGCCGGACATCGGGCCGCAATCCAGGCCCAGCGAGCGGGCGGCGAGGATCAGATAGGCGCCCTGCAGGCTGCCGTTGCGCAGGGCCACGGTTTCCAGCACCGGCTCCGGGCGACCGGCGAACCAGCTACGGGCGTCAGTGTGGGGGAACAGCACCGGCAGCTTCTCGTAGAAGGCCATGTCGTAGCCGACGATCACGGTGACCGGCGCCGCCAGCGTCTTCTCGCGATTGCCCTGGTCCAGCGCCGGCCCCAGCTTGGCCTTGGCCTCGGGCGAGCGCACGAACACGAACCGGGCCGGGGACGCGTTGGCGGCGGTCGGGCCCCACTTCAGCAGGTCGTAGAGCCGGTGCAGCGTGGCGTCGTCGATCTCGCCGGAAAAGGCGTTGTAGGTGCGGGCCGAACGGAACAACTGGTCCAGGGCGAGGTCGTCGAGCGATGCGGACATGAGCAGGGATCCCAAGCGTGTGAAGATGCGAACGAGGGGCGCAGTGTAGAGTCCGGGGCCGCCTCCGACAGCCGCACGCCGGGAACGTAACGAGTCAAATCCGGAACAATGCAGAAAAATTCGCTCGATTCGACTCAAATTTGCGTCGTCAGCGACGGCCGCGCCGGAAACGATCGCCAGGCGCTGGCGCTGGCCACCGCCCTGGCCGGCGGTATCGCGCCGCGCATGGTGCGCCTGCGTCCGCGGTTGCCGTGGCGGCTGCTCGCCCCACGCCGGATCGCCGGCTCGGCGCAGGCGTACGGCCCGGAGTTCGCCGCCCTGCTGGCGGCACCGCCCGCGGTGGTGGTCGGCTGTGGCCGCCAGGCGGCGCTCGCCACCCGGCTGCTGCGCGAACGCGGCGCGAAGGCGGTGCAGATCCTCGATCCGCGGATCGATCCGGCGCATTGGGACGTGGTCGTCGTGCCCGAGCACGACCGCCTCCGCGGCGCCAACGTCGTGTCCGTGCTCGGCAGCCTGCATCCGATCGACGATGCCTGGCTGGCCCGGGCCCGCGCCGAATTCCCCGCATTCGATGCCCTGCCCCGGCCGCGTACCGCCGTGCTGCTGGGCGGCCGCACCCGGCACGCGCGGTTCGATCGCATGGGCTTCGAGGTCCTCGCCTCGAAGCTGGAGGCCGCCCTGGCCCGCGATGGCGGCAGCGTGCTGCTGACGACCTCGCGGCGCTCGTCGAAGGAACTCCGAGACGTGCTCGCGCATCGCTACGACGACACGCCTGGCGTGGTCTGGCGGAGCGGGAAGGACGGCCCCAATCCCTACGCCGGGCTGCTGGCCTGGGCCGACCGGATCGTGTGCTCGCCGGACTCGGTCAACATGGTCACCGAAGCCTGCGCGACCCATGCACCGGTGTACGTGTTCGATCCGGACCGCGTGCGCGGCCGGCCGCGGCGCTTCCTGGACGCACTGCTGGCGCGCGGGCGCATTCGCGCGATGGACACGACGCTGGCGTCGTTCGACGTGCAGCCGCTGCGGGAATCCGCACGCGCGGCGGCGATGGTGGCGGAACGGCTGGGGGTGCGACTGCCTGCGGCCGGGGACGGCAGCGGTCAGTCGTCGTAACGCCCGGAGGACGCGTCCTCGCGCGCGGTGGAGCGCTTCGCGAAGCCCCAGGCGGCCAGACCGGCAACCACGGCCGCGGCGCCCACCACCGGGCGGCGTTTCAGGGCGCGCACCAGGGACAGGCCCAATGCCGCCGCCCACGGACGGCGCGCCAATGCTGCCGCCAGGCCGACCCAGCCGCTGCGCCCGGCGACGCCGGCGCCGATGCCACCGAGCCCGGTCAGCACGCCGCGGACGCCGCGGGTGCCGGCACGCAGTTCGGCCACCGCATCGGCGACCTCGGAACGCTGCAGCGACGCACGCATGCGCAGCATCTCCATCCGCAGCGCGCGCAGTTCGTGCTTGTGGTGACGGCTCATCGCGGCGGCTCCCGGACGGGATCGGGATCGTCGGCCTCGGCGGCCTCTTCCTGCGCAACGCCGAAGATCGCGCGGCGATCGTCGGCGAGCTGGCGGAGGGTTTCCGACAGCGGCGGCGGGGCCGCGTCGGTTTCGCGCTGCAGGTCGCCGAGCAGCCACAGCGCGATGCCGGCGTAGAGCACGGCGAAGCCCAGCAGCGACCACGGCCCCGCGTAGGGCCACAGCAGCGCGGCGAGCAGCGCCGTGGCCGCGAACACCGCGATCAGGACCAGCTGCATCGCCAGCAGCCCGCGCAGGAACCACCGGAGCAACTGCACCCGCGCCTCGGCGAGTTCGAGACTCGCGAATTCGGCGCGGGACAGCAGCAGGTTCACGGACGCCGTGGTGACCCGGCGCAGCGCGTGCAGCGGCGATGCCATGGCGGGCGCGAACCTCAGCGACGCGAGGCGAGCAGGCCGACCAGGAAGCCGACGCCGGCAGCGATGCCGATCGCGCCCCACGGGTTCTCGTGGACCCAGTCGTCGGTGGCGCGCGCCGCGGCCTTGGTGTTGCGGGCGACCGCAGTCTGCGCATCGGACAGCCGCTGGCGGGCGCGGGCGAGGGCCTCGCTGGCGCGGGCGCGCAACGCCTGCGCGCGCTCGCCGGTGGCGCTGGCGGCTTCCTCGAGGATGGATTCGACGTCGTCGAGCACGACCTTCGCGTCGGTGACGAGTTCTTCGGTGTCCAGATAGTGGTTCTTCGACATGGTGCGACTCCTTGGGTGGTGGCGAGGGTGCGCGAATGCGTCGGGGGCGCATTTCGGGCCCAGCATAGCGCGACCGGTCACCCGCGTCCCGAACGCAGCGCGACACCCGCATCGCGCCCGATGCCGGGCCCGGTCCCGGGCGGGATGCGGGTCGAAGCGGCGTCGCAGGGCCGGGTGGCCCGACGACGCGCGGTCAGAAGCCGACCTTGACCGGCACGGACGGCTCGCCCGGCTGCTTGCAGCGGACGATCAGCGTCTGGTTGGCGGCCGACCAGAAGGACGCCGGCTTGTTGTTCTTGTCGTAGATTTCGTAGCCATTGCCGCCGCAGAGCTCGCCGGCCTTCTTATAGCACTGGCCGATGTCGTTCATCGACGAGCAGTTGAGGCTGAACCCCTGCGCACCGGACGGCGTGATCACGGGCGTCGCGGTCACGCAGCCGCCAGCCATCACCACGATCAGCGCGGCCGCGCCGATGCCCCATCGCGTCGAATTCGTCATCCTGTTCCCCCGGTTCACGTGATTTCCCTGTCGATGCCGTTGCGGCATCTCGCCGGAATGGTGCGTCCCGGGTCCTGCACGCCTCAACCTGTCAGAAATGACAGGGTTTTCAGGGCCGCATCCCTTGCGGCAGGCCTTCCGATACCGATCCCGCGAGTGCGGCACGGATCGCCTCGCGCGCGTGCTCGATCGCGGCATCGGGCATGACGATCCGCGCGCGCCGATCCAGGGTGCAGGCGAGGCCGGCGTCGACCAGCGCGGCATGCGCGGCGTGCAGCGTAGCCGCGGTATCCGCGGCGAACACGCCGGCATCCCGCAGTGCGTCGATCAGCCCGGGCGTATCGCGCGGCGCCAGCAACGCCGGCACGCGCACAGCATCGCGGAGGACGCCGTACTGCAGCAGGAATTCGAGGTCGACCAGGCCGCCGGCGCCCTGCTTGAGGTCGAAGCGGTCGCCGGCCGAACGATCCAGCTCCTCGCGCATGCGGGCGCGCATGTCGCGCACCTCCGCACGCAGCGTGTCCGCATCGCGGGCGCGCGCGAGCGTGTCCGCACGCACCCGCTCGAACGCCTCGCACAGCGCCACATCGCCGACGATGGCGCGGGCACGTACCAGCGCCTGGTGCTCCCAGGTCCACGCCCGCTGGCGCTGGTAGTCCTCGAAGCTCGCCCGGCTCGACACCAGCAGGCCCTTGGCACCGTCCGGTCGCAGGCGCACGTCGACCTCGTACAGCCGGCCGCCGCCGGTCGGCGTGCCCAGCAGCGCGACGATCTTCTGCGCCAGCCGCGCGGCCCAGCGCGGCGCGTCCAGCGCGCGCGCGCCATCGCTGGCGGCCTCGGCCGGGGCGTCGTAGACGAACACCAGGTCGAGATCGGAGCCGAAGCCCAGTTCGCGCCCGCCGAGGCTGCCGTAGCCCAGCACCGCGAAGCGGAAGCCCTCGATGCGGCCATGCTGCGCTTCCAGTTCGCGCAGCGCCAAGGCATGCACCGCGACCAGCAGCGCGTCGGCCAATGCAGCCAACAGCCGCGCGGCCTCGACCGGGTCGACCCGCTTGTCGAGCAGCGCCAGCGCGATGCGGAAGCTCAGTGTCTGCCGCGCCTCGTTGAGCGCGAGCAACGCCGCCTCGCCATCGTCGAAGCGCAGCGCAGCGGCGCAGGCGGCGGCGAAGGCCTCCGCGCGCGGCAGCGGGCCGGACACGCGCAGGTCCAGCAACTCGTCGAGCAGCAACGGATGCGCGGCCAGGCGGTCGGCGAGCAGCGCGCTGCGCGTCAGCGTGTCGACGAGGCGGGAGAGTGCGGCCGGCTGTTCGTCGAGCAACGCGAGGTAGCTCGCACGCCGCAGCAGCGGCTGCAGCACCGCCAGCGCGCGGCGCAGGGCCAGCGCCGGTTCGGCGGAAGCGGCGATGCCGGCCAGCAGCGCCGGCATGATCCGGTCGAGCCGGGCGCGGGAGACGTCGGACAGCTCGCGCACGCCCGGCGCGCGCGCGAAGTCGCGCAGGGCCAGATCCGCCGCGCCGGCCTC
>JAEWNA010000269.1 GCA_023392975.1 Pseudomonadota bacterium
CACCACGGCTGGCCGCCGTGCGCGGTCTCCAGCGCCATGAACAGCGCGTAGTCGTCGAGCCAGCCGGCCTGCGCCTGGCGGTAGTCGGCGAACGCGGCGTGTTCGGCCGCGTCGCGCCGGGCGGCGAAGCCCGCATGCGCGGCGCGCAGCTGCGCCTGGCGCCAGCCGATGACCTTGCCGAAGTCGACGCGCTTCGGATCGAAGCCGTCCTCCGGTAGCGCCGGCGCCGCGAGCCAGCCGGCGGCGATCAGCGGTTCGAACGCCACCATCAGCGGGCTGCCGGCGAAGGCGGACACGCTCTGGTAAGGCGAATTGCCCGGGCCGATCGGATTGGTCGGCAGCCACTGCCAGATGCGCTGGCCGGCGGACTGCAGCCAGTCGACGAAGCGATATGCCTCCGGGCCGAAATCGCCGATGCCGTGCGGGCCGGGCAGCGAGGTGACGTGCAGCAGCACGCCGGCCGCGCGTTGTTCGAGGTCGATCATCGGGGAGTCTCCTGGGCATTCGGGACGGAGCGGAGCGGCGCGCATTCCAGCAGCGCCAGCGTCCGCGACGGAAGTTCGAGTGCGTCGCCATCGGCGACGAGGGTATTGGCAGGCAGGTGGGCGCTGCTGTCCGCGGCGAGACGCCACGGTCCGCCGGGCAGGCGGAAGCGCACCGGTTGCGCGCCGGGATTGAACAGCAGGCTCCAGCGCGGCCGCGACGTCGCGTCATCGGCGAGCTGGCAGGCGAAGGCCTGCGCCTGCGCGTCGTGCCAGTCGTCGACCGCCATGTCGCTGCCGTCGGGACGACGCCAGTGGATCGCGGGCGCGTCGGCCGCGGGCGTCGCCGGGAACCAGCGCGCGTGGCGCAGCAGCGGGTCGGCGAGGCGCAGCCCGATGAGCCGGGTGACGAAGTCGATGTCGTCGTCGACGCCGGCGTTCGACCAGTCCAGCCAGCCCAGCGCGTTGTCCTGGCAGTAGGCGTTGTTGTTGCCGCGCTGGCCGTCGCCGAACTCGTCGCCGGCGCGCAGCATCGGCGTGCCCTGCGCCAGCAGCACGGTCGCGAGCAGCGCGCGACGCACGCGGCGGCGGGTCTCGACCACCTGGGGATGGTCGCTGGGGCCTTCGATGCCGAAATTCGCGCAGACCTCGCCGCCGTGGCCGTCGCGGTTGTGCTCGCCGTTGGCGAGGTTGTGCTTCTCGCGATAGGAAACGACGTCGACAAGCGTGCGGCCGTCGTGCGCGGCGATGAAGTTGACGCTCGCGGTCGGCGCGCGCTGGCCGTGGTGGAACAGGTCGCTGGAGGCGGTGAACCTGCGCGCGAACTCGCTGCGCCCGGTCGGCGCGTTGCCGTCGGCGCCGAGCCAGAAACCGCGGGCGGCGTCGCGGAAGCGGTCGTTCCATTCGAGGAAACGGCCCGGGAAACGGCCGAGGCGGTAGCCGTCGTGGCCGGCGTCCCACGGTTCGGCGATGAGATGCACCTGCGCCAGCACCGGGTCCTGGCGCAGCGCGACCCAGAACGGCGCGGTCGCATCGAATCCGTGGCGGGTGCGGCCGAGCGCGGTCGCCAGATCGAAGCGGAAGCCGTCGACGCCCATCACCTCGACCCAGTAGCGCAGGCAGTCCAGCACGAACTGGGTGGCGCGCGGATGGATGACGCGCAGGGTGTTGCCGCAGCCGCTGGCGTTTTCGCAGCGGCCGAGGTCCTCGCGCAGCAGCCGGTACCAGCTGGCGTTGTCGAGGCCGCGGAACGACAGCGTCGGGCCGTGCTCGTCGCCCTCGGCGGTGTGGTTGAACACCACGTCGAGCACGACCTCGATGCCTGCCGCCTGCAGGGTGGCCACCATCGCCCGGAATTCGGCGATCGCGCCGCCGGGGCTGCGGTCCGCGGCGAGGCGCGGGTCCGGACAGAAGAAGCCGAGCGTGTTGTAGCCCCAGTAGTTCGTCAGCCCGCGCTCGACGAGACCCTGTTCGTCCAGCGCCTGCTGCACCGGCAGCAGCGACAGCGTGGTGACGCCGAGGCGTTTGAGATGGGCGATCGACGCCGGATGGGCCAGCCCGGCGAACGTGCCGCGCAGCGCGTCGGGTACGCCGGGCAGCGTCATCGTGAAGCCCTTGACGTGCAGTTCGTACAGCACGAGCTCGGACACGGCGCGCCGCGGCTGCGCGGGCCGGCGCGTCGCGGGCGCATCGGGTGCGGCCACGCGGGCTTTCAGCGCGAACGCGCCGTTGTCGCGGGTGTCAGCGACGCGCGTGCCTTCCGGATGTCCGCGCACGTGGCCGAAGTGCTCGCCGCGCCATTCGAAGCGCCCGGCGATTTCGCGGGCGTACGGATCGAGCAGCAGCTTGTGCGGATTGAAGCGATCGCCGGCCTCCGGCGCGTAGCGGCCGTGCGCGCGATAGCCGTACAGCAGCCCCGGCGCCGCATCGGGCAGCATGCCGTGCCACACGCCATCGTCGGGACCGTGCATCGGGTAGCGGCGCAGCTCCCGCGTGCCGCTGGCGTCGAACACGCACAGCTCGACGCGCGCGGCGCGCTGCGAGAACACCGCGAAGTGCACGCCGCCGTCGACGACGTGCGCGCCCAGCGGCGCCGCGCGGCCGGGCAGCAGCGTGTTCGAGGCGGAAGCGGGCGACGTCGACGCGGTCATGCCGGCAGCAGCACCAGCGTGGCGAGCGGTGGCAACGTGAGCGACACAGTGCCGCCGTCGACGTGCAGCGTCGACGCGCCGTTGCCGAGGTCGCTGCCGCCGTAGTGGCGCGAGTCGGTGTTCAGCGCCTCGCGCCAGTGCGCCGGTGCATCGTCCGGCAGCGTCACCCGGTAGCCATGGCGCGGCACCGGCGTGAAGTTGCAGACCACCAACGCCATGCCGCCGTCGCCGTCGCGGCGCAGCCACGCGAATACCGACTGGTCGCGATCGTCGCCCACGCGCCATTCGAAACCGGCGGCGACGCAGTCGAGGCGATGCAGCGCCGGCGTGTCGCGATACAGCCGGTTGAGGTCGCGTACGAGGTCGCGCATGCCGGCGTGGCGTGCGTCGCCCAGCAGATGCCACGGCAGCGCCTCGTCGTGGCGCCATTCGTGCGGCTGCGCGAACTCCTGGCCCATGAACAGCAGCTTCTTGCCCGGATGGCCCCACATGAAGCCGAGGTAGGCGCGCAGCGTGGCGAACTTCTGCCAGTCGTCGCCGGGCATTTTCTGCAGCAGCGAACCCTTGCCATGCACCACTTCGTCGTGCGACAGCGGCAGCATGAAGTTCTCGCTGAAGGCATACACGAGGCCGAAGGTCATCAGGTCGTGGTGCCAGCGCCGGTGCACGGGGTCCTCGTGCACGTAGCGCAGCGTGTCGTTCATCCAGCCCATGTTCCATTTGAAATGGAAGCCGAGGCCGCCCACGTGCGTGGGTGCGGAAACGCCGGGGAAACTGGTGGATTCCTCGGCGGCGGTGATCGCGCCGGGCACGTCGCCGCCGACCATCGCATTCATCGTCTGCAGCAGCGAGATCGCCTCGAGGTTCTCGCGGCCGCCGAAGGCGTTCGGCACCCACTCGCCGTCGTTGCGCGAGTAGTCGCGATAGAGCATCGACGCCACCGCGTCCACGCGCAGGCCGTCGAGGCCGAACTGCTCCAGCCAGTGCAGCGCGCTGCCGACGAGGAACGCGCGCACCTCGGTACGGCCGAAGTTGTAGATCAGCGTGCCCCAGTCGCGATGCTCGCCCTCGCGCGGATCGGCGTATTCGTACAGCGCGGTGCCGTCGAAGCGGGCGAGGCCGTGCGCGTCCTTCGGGAAGTGCGCGGGCACCCAGTCGACGATCACGCCGAGGCCGTGCGCGTGGCAGGCGTCGACGAAGCGCGCGAAGCCTTCCGGCGTGCCGAAGCGCGCGGTCGGCGCGAACATGCCCAGCGTCTGGTAGCCCCACGAGCCGTCGAACGGATGCTCGCTGACCGGCAGCAGCTCGACGTGGGTGAAGCCGAGGTCGGCGGCGTACGCCGGCAGGCGTTCGGCCAGCGTGTCCCAGTCGAGGAAGCCGCCGTCGTCGGCGCGCTGCCACGAGCCGAGGTGCACTTCGTACACGCTGATCGGCGCGTGGCGGTCGTTGGCGGCGGCGCGTTCCGGCGGCAGCGCGCGCGGCGTCATCGGCGCGGCGATGCGGCTGGCGGTGCCGGGGCGCAGCTCGGC
>JAEWNA010000284.1 GCA_023392975.1 Pseudomonadota bacterium
GCGTGGATGGCCGGCGCGATCGGGCGCGACGCGCACGGCGACGGCCACGCGGCGGGTGGCGCCGTCGCTGCCGTCGAATTCGAACTGGTGCAGGCCCTATTCGCCTTCGAGCACCTCCAGCGCGCCGAATCCGCTGATCGCGAGCCGTGCGACGCCGCGTTCGGCATCCTGTTCCAGCGCCTCGACGCGCATGTTGCGGCGTTCGGCCCAGGCCATGTACATCGCGAGCAGGCGCTGCCACCACAGCCGGGTCTGTGCCGGGTCGCGCTTGAGGTCGGATTCGCCGGCGACCAGCCACAGCAGTGCGTCCTGCGGCTGCTGCTGCGAGACGGCCTCGATCGCCATCCGCAGCAGCCACAGCAGTTGCGCGTGGCGGGCGACGAAACCGGCGTCGGCGCCGTCGCGGCCCAGACGCGCGTCGAGGCGCTGCGCGCTCTCGAATGCACTTTCGATCCGATGCCGCCGTTCGATCCGGTCGAGTATTTCGAAGCGCTCCGGACGCGTCCAGAAATCCCGTTCGCTCATCGCCGCGTAGTCGGCATCGCGGGCCAGCGTCCACCCGTCGGCGGACAGCGTATCGGCCGCGGCGTCGAACGCCGCGCGCAGGGTCGCGATCGCGGCCTGCGATGCGTCGGGCGCGTAGAGCAGGCCGCGGATGTCGATGGTGTCGCCGGATGCGGTCGGCGTGGCGGCCGGCGCAGGCGGATTCGGGTCGACGAACTCGACTTCCAGCCGGTCGCCCGCGCTGCGCACGAACAGGAACTGGTCGCCCTGCGGCGTGCGGTGTTCGACGATGCTGCGCGCCAGCGGTGCGAGCAGGTGCTGCTCGATCGCGCGACGCAGCGGCCGCGCGCCGAGGTCGGGCGTGAAGCCGCGGTCGAGCAGGAACTCGATCGCCGACGGCTCCCATTCCACCGCCCAGTCCCGGTTGCGCAGGCCGCGGCGGGTCATCGCGCGCTGCAGCTCCTTGTGCAGGATCTCGCGCATCAGCGTGCGGTCGAGCGGGTGGAACAGCACGATCCGGTCGAGCCGGTTGAGGAACTCGCGGCGGAAGGTCTCGAACAGCGCCTTCTCGACCGCACCGCGCGACCAGCCGCCGGCCGCCGAGGTGAAGCCCGGGCCGGCGCCGCGCGACAGCGTGGAACCGACGTTGCTGGTGAGGATCACGATGCTGTGGCGGAAGTCGGCGACGTTGCCGCTGCGGTCGCCGAGGCGGCCGTCGTCGAACACCTGCAGGAACAGGTCCCAGACCTTCGGATGCGCCTTCTCGAACTCGTCCAGCAGCACCACCGAGAACGGCTGCTCGCGGATGCGCGCCACAAGCGAGCGCGCACTGCCGTCGCGCGCGACGTCGGTCAGTCGCCACGCGCTGTCCTCGGACTGGTATTCACTCATGTCCAGCCGCAGCAGGCGCTCGGCGCTGCCGAACAGCAGTTCGCCCAGCGCCTTCGCCAGCTCGGTCTTGCCGGTGCCGGTGGGGCCGGCGAACAGGAACACGCCGATCGGCCGGCCCGGATCGACCAGGCCGGCCTTCAGCATCGCGATGCGATCGACGAGGCACTCGACGGCTTCGTCCTGGCCGAGGACGCGTTTGCGGAAGAAGCCGCGTAGCGTGTCGAGGTCGAGGCTCTGGCGATCGTCGATGACGTCCAGCGGCAACCCGCTGCGCCGGGCGATGCCCTGCAGCAGCGCGTCGGCGGACAGCGGCAGCGTCGGCGGTTCTTCGGCGAGCGCGGTGCGCAGGCTGTCGTCGAGCAGGCGCAGGCTGCGTCCGGGTTCGTGCAGGTCCGGGAAGAACTGCGCCGCCATGCGGCTGGCTTCGTCCAGCGTGCGCGCATCGGCGACCGCGCCGCCGACCGCGGCCTCGCGCGCGTCGCGCCAGCGCACCAGCAGGTCGCGCATGTCGCCCGTCGACAGCGCCGGCAGCGCCAGCGGCTTGGTGAGATGACGCAGCGCCGGACGCGCGAGCAGCAGTTGCGCATGCTGCGCCGGGGTCAGTTCGCCGATCATGCGCAGTCGGCCGCGCTCCATCGCCGGCAGAAGCAGGTCGAGCATGCCGCGGGGGTCCTGGTCGTGCGCGCCCTTGTGCAGCAGGTCGTGGAAATCCTGCACCCGCCACAGCGCCTTCGGCCGGTCGAGCGCGACCAGGAGTTCGCGCATACGCTCCTCGAGCTGGCCGATGTATTTCTGCCCGGCAAGCACGTCCGCCGCGGAGGCCTCGAACAGCAGCCAGCCCTCGTCATGCAATCGGGCGAACAGGCGGTCGACCAGCGTGGTCTTGCCGGTGCCGCTGTCGCCGCTCACCAGCACCGACACCGTCGGCGCCGCGTGCAGCAGGTCGTGCAGCCGTTCGACTTCGCGCGCCAGCGCGGGGTGGTCGACGATGGCCGATGCGGCATCGCCTGCGGTGAGCGACCACAATCGACCGACGCCGCCGAGCGTCCGATGTTCGTTGCGGCGCGCGGCTTCGGCCTCGACCTGGGCGAGATACGGGGCGAGCACCGGCGCCTGCAGCGACTTCAGGCCTTCGGCGAGCAGCTCGAGTTCGCGATCGTCCAGTGGCGCCAGCGCCATCGGCGTGCTGCCCGGGGCGTGCGTCTCCGCCCATTGCAGATAGTCGAGCATCCGCTTGCGCAGCGTGGGCGCGTCCCACCACCACCGGCGCACGTGGCGCAGGAAGGCGGGCAGGGCGGCGGCATCGTCGCGGCCGCGCAGGTAGTCGAGCATGTACCAGGCCGGGTAGCGACCGACATTGGCGCTCACGGCAAGCGCGTCCTGCGCCGGGATGTCGTCGCGCACCGGCAGCGCGGCGTAGATCATGCTCGCCAGCACGTAGCCATCGCCTTCGAGCAGTTCCAGCACGTCCCTCGGCGGCAGCGCGGGCCCGGAGAGCAGCGCGACGCCTTCCCGGAACTGCGCGAAGCCGGCCAGGTCTTCCGGGCGCTGGATGCGCTCGTCCTCGGCCTCGATCTCGCGACGCAGGCGATGCAGGTGGTCGGCGGGCGGTTCTTCCGGCGGTGGCGTCGGCGTCTCCGCTTCCGTCGGTGGTGCCTCGATGGCCGGCGTATCGGCGGTGTCCTGCGAGGTCTCCGTGACGACGGGCGCGGAGGATGCCCCGCCGCCGGACGGACGGCGCAGCCACAGGGTCAGCACGACGCCGAACAGCAGGCCGGCGATGAAGGGCAGGAGGCTCATGGACGCAGACTCATGAACACCGGATTCAAGAACACCAGACTCACGCGGCAGGTCCTTCTCGGCGGCGACAGGCGGCACAGTGTAGGCGCAACCCGGCGCAGGCGCCGCGACCGGCGAACTCTCCGCGGATGCATCGGTCGCGGCCGTTGCCCGGCCGCTCCGCCTCGCCGCGGAGGGCTCACTCCAGCGCTTTCAGCCGGTACAGCGCCTCCAGCGCCTGCTTCGGCGTGAGCTCGTCCGGGTCGATGCCGGCGAGGGCATCCAGCGCGGCCGACGACGGCGTGAACAGGCCGAACTGCTGCGGGCCGTCGAGCGTCTGTGCGGTGAGCACCGGCGCGGGATCCGTGCGGCGCTGTTCGAGCTCGGCGAGGCGGCCGCGGGCTTCGCGCACCACGGTCTTCGGCAGGCCGGCGAGCGCCGCCACCTGCAGGCCGAAGCTGCGGTCGGCGGGGCCGTCCTTCACCGCGTGCATGAACACCAGCGAATCGCCGTGCTCGACGGCGTCGAGATGCACGTTGGCGATGCCGCTGCCCGGCTGCGCCAGTGCGGTCAGTTCGAAATAGTGGGTCGCGAACAGCGTGTAGCAGCGGTTCGCGTTCGCGAGATGCTTCGCGCAGGCCTCGGCGAGGGCGAGGCCGTCGTAGGTCGAGGTGCCGCGGCCGATCTCGTCCATCAGCACCAGCGACTGCGCGGTCGCGTGGTGCAGGATGTAGCTGGTCTCGCTCATCTCGACCATGAAGGTCGACTGGCCGCGGGCGAGGTCGTCGCCCGCGCCGATGCGGGTGAGGATGCGGTCGATCGGACCCAGCGTCGCGTTCGTCGCCGGCACGAAGCTGCCGATGTGCGCGAGCAGCACGATCAGCGCGTTTTGGCGCATGTAGGTCGACTTGCCGCCCATGTTCGGGCCGGTGATCACCAGCATGCGGCGGTCGGCGTGCAGGTCGAGGTCGTTGGGCTCGAACGGGTCGTCGCGCACGGCTTCGACCACCGGATGGCGGCCGCGCTCGATGCGGAGCACCGCGTCCTCCACCAGCCGCGGCCGCGACCAGTCGAGTTCGCGCGCGCGATCGGCGAAGCACACGAGCACGTCGAGTTCGCTCAGCGCCGCGGCGGCGCGCTTCAGCGGTTCGAGGTCGCGGTTGAGTTCGTCGAGGACCTGCTCGTACAGCAGCTTCTCGCGCGACAGCGCGCGCTCGCGGGCCGACAGCACCTTGTCCTCGAACGCCTTCAGTTCCTCGGTGATATAGCGCTCGGCGCCGGTCAGCGTCTGCCGGCGGGTGTAATGCACCGGCGCCTTGTCGGCCTGGCCCTTGCTGATCTCGATATAGTAGCCGTGGACGCGGTTGTAGCCGACCTTCAGCGTCGGGATGCCGCTGCTTTCGCGCTCGCGCGCTTCGAGGTCGATCAGGAACTGGTCGGCGTTCGTGCTGAGCTGGCGCAGTTCGTCCAGCTCGGCGTCGAAGCCCTCGGCGATCACGCCGCCGTCGCGGGCCAGCAGCGGCGGCTGCGGCACGATCGCACGCTGCAGCCACGCAGCCTGCGCGTCGTGCTCGCCCAGCTCGGCGACCAGTGCGAGCAGTCGCGGCGAATCGATGCCGTCCAGCGCGGCGCGCACCTGCGGCAGCAGCGACAGCGCATCGCGCAGGGTCGACAGATCGCGCGGGCGCGCGCTGCGCAGGGCCACGCGGGAGAGGATGCGCTCGACATCGCCGAGGCCGCGGAACGCTTCGCGCACGTCACTGTCGGCGCGGGTGTCGGTCAGTCGCTCCACCGCGTCGTGGCGCTCGCCGACGATGCGCCGGTCGCGCAGCGGGCGATGCAGCCAGCGCCGCAGCAGGCGGCCGCCCATCGGCGTGATCGTGGTGTCGAGCACGCCCAGCAGCGTGTGCCGGGTGTCGCCGTCGATGCGGGTGTCGAGTTCGAGGTGGCGGCGGGTCGCGGCGTTCATCGCGATCGCGCCGTCGCTGGTCTCGATGCGGATCGAGGTCAGGTGCGGCAGCCGCTGTTTCTGGGTTTCCTCGACGTAGCCCAGCAGCGCGCCGGCGGCGGCGATGGCGAGCGGCTTGTCCTCGATGCCGAAGCCGGTGAGGTCGTGCAGATCGAAGAACCGCAGCAACTGGCGACGGCCGCTGTCGGGGTCGAACAGCCACGGTGCGCGGCGACGCAGGCCGCCACGATCGGCCAGCGCCGCGGGCCAGCCGTCCTCGTCGGGCACCAGCAGTTCGGCGGGATCGAGCCGCGCGAGTTCGGCGTCGAGCTGGTCGTCGTTGGCGATCTCGTTGACGAGGAAGCGGCCGCCGGCGAGATCCGCCCACGCGAGGCCATAGCCCATCTTGCCGCGCGCCACCGCCATCAGCAGCGTGTCGCGGCGATCCTGCAACAGCGCCTCGTCGGTGACGGTGCCCGGCGTGACGATGCGCACCACCTTGCGTTCGACCAGCCCCTTCGCGAGCGCCGGGTCGCCGATCTGCTCGCAGATCGCCACCGATTCGCCCAGCGCGACCAGCCGCGCGAGATAGCCTTCGTACGCGTGCACCGGCACGCCGGCCATCGGGATCGGCTGGCCGGCGGAGGCGCCGCGCTGGGTCAGGGTGATGTCGAGCAGCCGCGCGGCCTTGCGCGCGTCGTCGTAGAAC
>JAEWNA010000303.1 GCA_023392975.1 Pseudomonadota bacterium
GGCGTGGTGCTGGAAGGCGTCGGGCAGGCCCAGGTGCAGCATCGGCAGCGCGAGGCCCTCGGCTGCCAGCAGTTCGGCCACGCCCGAACCCGCGCCGCCGGCGACGACGTTGTCTTCCAGGGTGACGAAGCCGTCGTGGGTCTTCGCCAGTTCGAGGATCAGGGCGCGGTCCAGCGGCTTCACGAAGCGCATGTTGACCACGGTCAGGTCGAGGTCGGCGCCGACCTGTTCCGCCGCCGGCAGGATCGCGCCGAACGCGAGCAGCGCAATGCGTGCGCCCATGCTTTGCGACTCATGGCGACGCACTTCGGCCTTGCCGATCGGCAGCGTATCCAGCGTCGGTTGCACCGCGACGCCGGGGCCGGTGCCGCGCGGATAGCGCACCGCGGCCGGGCCCGGATGGCGATGGCCGGTGGTCAGCATCTGCCGACATTCGTTCTCGTCGGCCGGCGCCATCACCACCATGTTCGGCACGCAGCGCAGGTAGCTGAGGTCGAGGTTGCCGGCGTGGGTCGCGCCGTCGGGGCCGACCACGCCGCCGCGGTCGATCGCGAACAACACGTCGAGGTCCTGGATCGCGACATCGTGCACGAGCTGGTCGTAGCCGCGCTGCAGGAAGGTGGAGTAGATCGCGACGACCGGCTTGGCGCCTTCGCAGGCCATGCCCGCGGCCAGCGTGACCGCGTGCTGCTCGGCGATGGCGACGTCGAAGTAGCGATCGGGATATTCCTTGCTGAAGCGCACCAGGCCCGAGCCCTCGCGCATCGCCGGGGTGATGCCGAGCAGCTTCGGATCGGCAGCGGCCATGTCGCACAGCCAGTCGCCGAACACGTCGGTGTAGGTCGGCTTCTTCGCGCCGGGCTTGGCGATCACGCCCTTCTCCGGGTCGAACGGCGAGACGGCGTGGTAGCCGATCTGGTCGCCTTCGGCCAGTTCGTAACCCTTGCCCTTGGTCGTGATGATGTGCAGCAGCTGCGGGCCCTTGAGCGTACGCAGCGTCTTCAGCGTGGCGACGAGGTCGGTGACGTTGTGGCCGTCGATCGGTCCGGTGTAGTGGAAGCCCATTTCCTCGAACAGTGTGGACGGCACGAACATGCCCTTCCAGTGCTCTTCCCAGCGCCGCACGAAGCGCGCGGGCGCGCTGGTGCGCTTGTCGCCGAGCAGCTTCTTGCCGCCCTCGCGCAGCGCATTGAGCGTGCGGCTGCCGGTCAGCCGGCCGAGCATCTTGGTCAGGCCGCCGACGTTCTCGCTGATCGACATCTGGTTGTCGTTGAGGATCACCAGCAGGCTCGGCTCCTCGTCCATGCCGCCGGCGTGGTTCAGCGCCTCGTAGGCCATGCCCGCGGTCATCGCGCCGTCGCCGATCACGGCCACGAAGCGTCGGCTGTCGTCGCCGGCGCGGGCGGCGGCGATCGCCATGCCCAGCGCCGCGGAGATCGAGGTCGAGGAATGGCCGACGCCGAAGGTGTCGTATTCGCTTTCCTCGCGCTTGGGGAACGGCGCCACGCCGTCCTTCTGCTTGACCGTGCGGATGGTGTCGCGGCGGCCGGTGAGGATCTTGTGCGGGTACGTCTGGTGGCCGACATCCCACACGAGGCGGTCGTTCGGGGTGTCGTAGAGGTAGTGCAGGGCGACCGTCAGCTCGATCACGCCCAGTCCGGCGCCGAAATGGCCGCCGCTCTTGCCGACCGATTCGATCAGGTAGGCGCGCAGTTCGTCGCTGATGGCCGGGAGCTCGTCCTCGGGGAACTGGCGCAGGTTGGCGGGCGTGGCGATGCGCGAGAGGCGCGGATAGCGCGCGGAGTCGATCACGATGGGGTCGGGTCCGGGAGGCAACGGCGTATTGTCCCCCCGGGCGACATGCAGCGGCAACAAACCCCGTGAACGGCGGCCGGCCGGGCCGTCGCGGTCAGCGTCCGCGCAGGCGATCCAGCAGGCCGCCGGCCCGCGCCTCGGCGGCCGCGGCGGTGTCCCCGGCCTGGTTGGCGAAACCTGTCACCAGGTTGGCGTTGACGAAATCGACCACGTCCGCCTCCGGTACGCCGCTGGCGGCGGCGATCTCGGCCAGCGTCTGCGGGCCCTTCATCATCGCGGTCGCGATCCGGAAGTGGCGGGGGTATTCGCGCTCGGTCTGCGGCCATTTCGCCAGCACGAAGCGGCCCTCGGGGTCGAACCCGGGCAGCATGCGGCCTTCGCCGGCCAGCAGGCCGCCATACCACTGCAGGCGCTGCAGCGGCTGGGCGGCCCCCAGGCCGGCGATCCCGGCCTGCCAGCCGGCGTCGTCCAGTTGCTCGAAATCGCGTAGGCCCACGGTCGCGACGAAATATTCGGCGAGGGGCTTGAGCGTGGTCGGGCCGTAGTACTCGCGGCGGACGAAGTCGATGAACAGCGCCGGTCCGCGACCGCCCTGGTAGCGGGCGCGGCCGGTCAGCGCGCCGGGGCGCAGCCACTGCGCGAACAGGGTGTTGCGACTCGGCGGCGACGCGGGTTCTTCCGCTTCCGGCGGCGTGGCGG
>JAEWNA010000321.1 GCA_023392975.1 Pseudomonadota bacterium
ACCGACACCTCCCTCCCCGCCGCCGCCCGCGCCGACCTCGACGCCGGCCTCGCCGCCCGCGGCCTGGCGCCCGCGCTGGCCGGGCCGCTGGCGCAGTACCTCGCGCTGATGCTGCGCTGGAACGCCACCTACAACCTCACCGCCATCCGCGACCCGCGGGAGATGGTGACCAAGCACCTGCTGGACTCGCTGGCGATGGCCCCAGCCGTGGCCGGCGTGCCGACCCTGGCCGATCTCGGCACCGGCCCCGGGCTGCCCGGCATCCCGCTGGCGATCGCCACGCCCGGCCTGCGGGTCACGCTGGTGGAGTCGAACGGCAAGAAGGCCCGGTTCATGCGCGAGGCCCTGCGCAAGCTCGGCCTGGCCAACGCCGAGGTGGCCGAGTCGCGGATCGAGGCGCTGGACCGCCCCGGCCAGTTCGCCGCGATCACCGCCCGGGCCCTGGCCACGCTGCCGCAGATCCTGGCGCTGGGCGGGCACCTACTGGCTGCGGACGGGGTGCTGCTGGCGATGAAGGGTGCCCGCCCGGACGACGAGATCGCCGCCCTGCCGCCGGGCTGGGCGGTCCGCGGGATCCGGGCGTTGGCCGTGCCCGGGCTGGACGCGGACCGGCACCTGGTGACGGTCGGACGGGCCCCGGCGGTCGCCGATTGAGCCCCGCCGCCGGCAGCCGCCGCCGGCAACAGGCATAATCCGCGGTTCGGCCCGAGCCGCCCGGCCACCCGGGGCCGATGCCTCCTGCCCGTCCCTCCGCCGCACACGAGACCTCCGGACGCCTCCATGGCCCGCATCATCGCCATCGCCAACCAGAAAGGCGGGGTCGGCAAGACCACGACCTCGGTGAATCTCGCCGCCGCTCTGGCGCAGGCGCCGAAGCGCGTGCTGCTGGTGGACCTGGACGCCCAGGGCAACGCCACCATGGGCAGCGGCGTGGACAAGCGCGACGTCGCCGGCTCGACCTGCGACGTGATGCTGGAGGAGATGCACGCGGCCGACGTCGTCGTGCGCACGCCCGAGGGCTTCGACCTGCTGCCGGGCAACAACGACCTGACCGCGGCCGAGATCGAGCTGATGGACGAGCCCGGCCGCGAGCAGCGCCTGCGCCGCGCGCTGGAGCCGCTGCGCGACCGCTACGACTTCATCCTGATCGACTGCCCGCCGGCGCTGTCGCTGCTCACGCTCAACGCGCTGACCGCCGCCGACTCGGTGCTGGTGCCGATGCAGTGCGAGTACTACGCGCTGGAAGGCCTCAGCGCGCTGCTGCAGACCATCGACGCGCTCAAGGGCCGGCTCAACCCGGCGCTGGAGATCGAGGGCGTGCTGCGCACCATGTTCGACGTGCGCAACAACCTCGCCAACGCGGTGTCGGCGGACCTCACCGCCCATTTCGGCGACAAGGTCTTCCGCACCATCGTCCCGCGCAACGTGCGCGTGGCCGAGGCGCCCAGCCATGGCCAGAGCATCGTCGCCTACGACAAGGGCTCGCGCGGCGCCATCGCCTACCTCGGCCTGGCCGGCGAAGTGATCCGCCGCCAGCGCGAACGCACCCAGCAAGCCCAGCAAGCCGCCGCCGGCGCTCGCGGGAACACTCCGGAGACCCGCGCATGAGCGCCCCCAAGAAGCGCGGCCTCGGTCGCGGCCTCGAAGCCTTGCTCGGCCCCAAGGCCGCGGCGGAGGCGCCCGCCCTCGAAGCCACGCCCGGCGACACGCTCAAGGTGCTGCCGATCGACGCCCTCACCCCCGGCAAGTACCAGCCGCGGCGGGCGATGGACCCGGCCAAGCTCACCGAACTGGCGGAGTCGATCAAGGCGCAGGGCGTGATCCAGCCGGTGGTGGTGCGCGAGATCGCGCGTGACCGCGGCGGCAAGGTCTACGAGATCATCGCCGGCGAGCGCCGCTGGCGCGCCTCGCAGCAGGCCGGGCTGACCGAGATCCCGGTGGTCCTGCGCGAAGTCGACGACCGCACCGTGGTCGCGATGGCGCTGATCGAGAACATCCAGCGCGAAGACCTCAACCCGCTGGAAGAGGCGCAGGCCCTGCAGCGGTTGATCGACGAATTCGACCTGACCCACGCCCAGGCCGCGGAAGCCGTTGGCCGCTCGCGCGCGGCCGTGTCCAACCTGCTGCGCCTGCTGGAACTGCCGCCGGACATCCGCGCGCTGGTCGAGACCCGCGCGATCGAGATGGGCCACGCCCGCGCCCTGCTGTCGCTGACCCCGCAGGCCGCCATCGCGCTGGCCCGGCAGGCGGTCGAACACGGCTGGTCGGTGCGCGAGGTCGAACACCGCGTCCAGCAGCTCAGCGCCGGCCAGGTGCCGACCGCGGTCAAGGGCAAGCCGGCGAAGGCCGCGAAGGCCAAGCCGCAGGCCGACCTCGTCGCGCTGGAGCGCGACCTCAGCGAATCGCTGGCGACCAAGGTCGACATCCTCCACGGCCGCGGCGGCAAGGGCCGGCTGGTGATCCACTACACCGACCTCGACACGCTCGACGGCATCCTGGAGCGGTTGAAGGCGCGGAACTGAGGGCCGCAGGCCCCGATCCGAACATCGCCGGCCCGCTGGCGTAAGCTCGACGCCGTGCGCATCCCGCGCCGGCCAAAGGACTGCCGATGTTCCGATCCCTGCTGCTGTCGCTCGCCCTGTCGCCGCTGCTGCTGTCGGCCATCGCGCCGGCCCATGCCGCGAAAGCCCCCTCCTACACCTACGTCCGCGTTGGCAACGCGGGCGATGTGGCGTCCATGCCTACGCCCGGCACGGTGCTGATGGGCGGGGGCACCGACGTCGACGCTGCGTTCCAGTGGATGTGCCAGCGTGCCGGCAACGGTGATTTCCTGGTCATCCGCGCCACCGGGACCGATGCCTACAACCCCTACATCCGCGCGCTCTGCCCGAATCTCAATTCGGTCGCGACCCTGATCATTCCCGACCTGGCCAGCGCCAACGACCCGACCGTCGCGGATGTGCTGTCGCGGGCCGAAGCGGTGTGGATCGCCGGCGGCGACCAGTCGAACTACATCAACTTCTGGACCGGCACACCGGTGCAGGCCACGCTCAACGCGCTGATCGCCAGCGGCACGCCGGTCGGCGGTACCAGCGCCGGCCTGAACGTGCTGACCCCGTTCGTCTACACCGCGCAGGGAAGCAGCACCACCTCGACCCAGGCGCTGGCCGATCCCTTCAACCGCACGCTGACCTTCGGTCGCGATTTCGCGAACGTGCCGGCGTTGCAGGGCCTCCTCGGCGACCCGCACTTCGCCGCGCGCGACCGCATGGGCCGCGAGCTCGCCTTCCTCTGCCGCGTGGCCGCCAACGGCTGGAGCGCGGCTCCGCGCGGCGTCGCCGTGGACGAACAGACCGCGCTGCTGATCGACGCGCAGGGCGCCGCCAGCGTGGTCGGCAACGGCCGGGCGTATTTCCTCCGCGCTCCGGGCCTGCCGGAAGTTTGCAAGGCGAAGACACCGCTCACCTACCGCAACATCGCCGTGGACCGCGTCGCCGCCGGCGACGGTTTCAACCTGGTCACGTGGCAGCGCAGTGGTGGCACGGGGTATTCCGTCTCCGCCGAGGCGGGCACGCTGCGATCGACCCAGGCCGGCGGCGCGATCTACTGACCGTTCGCGTTTCCGTGGCCGGTCGGCAGGCTGGGGCATCGGCAAGATCCCGGCCGGGGTGAGCGCGAACCCGTGCGCCTTGTCGTCGATCCGCACACCCGTGATCCGAACCGCAGCACGACGACAACCCGCTTTGCCCGGGCCCTGAAGGCGATGGTGCAAATGGCGGGTCCTCCATCACGCGGGCCAGCGCGGGCAGGGCACCGCCGTGCGCGACGGGTGCAGACCATCTGCGGGGGCGTGAACGCAGGTCTTTCTCCCGTGGTGCGTGACGGCGACGGTGGGAGGCCCGCAGGGGGCCGATGACCGGTGACGGAGGCGGCGAATCGCGGGTCCGGCATCTGATCTCATGCCTGCAATTGCGGCTGTGGCGACCGTTCGTCGGCCGGGATTCCGGCCAATTCATTGAAAATCAAAGGCTTGGGGGTGCCCCCTCCGTTGGGTGACTTCCGGCACAGGTGGTTCGCTGCATAGGTGTTGTACTTTACCAACACACCGAAGCACACACCCCCACCCGGAGCCCGCCATGAACCGCCTCGACACCCCCGTCCGTCCCTCGACCTCCGCTGCGGTCGCCGGCGCCCGGGTCGTCCCCTTCACCGCAGCCCGCCGCGAACGCGATTTCGGCGTGGGCTACGGCCGGAGCAGCGGTTACGCGATGGAGCGCCGTTACACCAGCGACTGGGGCGCGACGCGGTTCCGCTGCGCCTGAAGTCTCCCGCCGGGCGCGCGTCTGCGCATCGCCCGGACGTCACCCCCGCTTTCCCCCATCCTTTCGAGCTCACGCCATGAACGTCTCCCGCCTCGCCGCCTTCCCGCACCGTCCGTCCGCCTCGCCGCGTCCCGGGCTGGCCGCCGCCCCGGTCATCCGCTACCGCGAACGCGACTTCGGCATCGGCTACGGCAGCAGCAGCGGCTACGCCGCCGACCGCCGCTACGCCAGCGACTGGGCCGCCGCCCCGTTCCGCTGCCGCTGAAGACCGCCCCCGGCCGCGACGCACGTTCCTCTCCCTCTCCCGTGCTGTCGCGGCCGGGTCCGGATGGGGCCTCGGGTATCCTTGACGGGATGAATGCCCCCGCCCCCGTCGTCTTCCGACGCACCGTCACCCTCGAACAGCTCAACGCGCTCAACGCCGGCACGGCGATGGCTTCGCTGGGCATCGTCTTCACCGAGATCGGCACCGACTACCTGCGCGGCACCATGCCGGTCGATGCCCGCACCCGCCAGCCCTACGGCCTGCTGCACGGTGGCGCGTCGGTGCTGCTGGCCGAGACCCTCGGCAGCTCCGCGGGCAATCTCTGCGCCATTCCGGGCAGGCGCTGCGTGGGCATGGAGATCAACGCCAACCACGTCGGCGCCATCCGCGACGGCCAGGTGGTCGGCACTGCGCGGCCGCTGCACCTCGGGCACAGTTCGCAGGTCTGGGAGATCCGGATCGAGGACGCCGCCGACGGCCGGCTGGTCTGCATTTCGCGCCTGACCCTGGCCGTCGTCCACGACCCGGGCGCGGCGCAGGGTGAAAAGCTCTAGTCGTCGGGGATAAGGTGCCGGCATGACCCGTCCCCCCGTCTCGCGCGCAGCGCGCCTGCCGCGCTACCTGATCCGCTGGCCGATGCTGACCTGGCACGTGCTGGTGCACCTGCCGATCATCCTGATCCTGATGTCGCCGCCGTTCGGCGGCATTCGCATCGCCGGCGACCCGATCAAGCATCGCGTCGTCCGCCTCTGGCAGCGCGGGCTGATGCGGGTCTTCGGCTTCCGCATGCGTCGTGTCGGCACGCCGCTGCCGGGCGCGGTGATGTTCGTCGCCAACCACGTGAGCTGGATCGACATCGTCGCCCTGCACGGGTTCCGGATGATGGGGTTCGTCGCCAAGCGCGAGATCGCCTCGTGGCCGGTGGTCGGCTGGCTGGCGACGATGGGCGACACCATCTACCACCAGCGCGGCAGCCAGGAGTCGCTGGGCGGCGTGCTGCACGAAATGCTCGCGCGCCTGCGCGAGGGCCGCGCGGTCGGCGTGTTTCCCGAAGGCCGCACCCGCGATGGCCATGCGGTCGGTCCGTTCCACGCGCGCATCTTCCTGGCGGCGGTGGAAGCCAACGTGCCGGTGCAGCCGGTGGCGCTGCGCTACGGCGAGGGCGGCGACGCCCAGACCGTGGTCGCATTCGGCCCGACCGAGAGCTTCGCGCAGAACTTCCTGCGCCTGCTGGGCGAGCCCGCACGCGTCGCCGACGTGATCTTCCTCGAACCGATCCTGCCCGGCGATGCCGAAGGCCGCCGTCGCCTCGCCGAAACCGCGCGCAGCCGGATCGCCGCGGCGATGGGGCAGGCGGACGACTGACGCGTCGTCCCGAATGTTATGTAGGAGCGACGTGAGTCGCGACCCGGAAGCCTCGATGTCGAGACTCACGTCGCTCCTACAAAGAAGTAATATCCCACCCATGGATCATGGAGGGAGTATGGCCGGGGAATCTGGAAAGTACGTTGTCTACCGTCGACGAAATGCCATCGAAAAGTCTATCAACTCCCTGCTCGGCATCATTGAGGGTATATCCATCGATGGTGCAATCAATCAAATGGAGATCGGATTTCTCGAAACATGGCTCGTGAGCCATCAAGATCTGCGCGAAAAGCATCCATATTCGGAATTGATCCCATTGATCGAAGAGGCCCTTTCTGATCGCCACCTGAGCGAAGATGAACGGGAGGGGATTCTCTGGTTATGCGAGCGGCTTAAGTCGTCTGAGTTTCAGGATGCGGTCGCGACCGACCTTCAGGTGTTGCACGCCGTCATGGGCGGGATCGCGGCGGATGCATCAATCAGTGAGCAGGAGTTGCGAGGACTGTCGGAATGGCTGGATGCGCACGATCACTTGCGCAAATGCTGGCCGTACGATGAGGTATCGAGCATCGTGACATCTGTCCTAGCGGACGGAAAGGTCGATGAAAAAGAAAATGAACTTTTACTCCGTCTCTTCGCGGAATTCGTCCCCATTCTTGATGATGTCACGATTACGAACCCTCTCATTCAAACGGCGGGCACCATGGTCGGTGTGTGCGCCGTCTGCCCGGAGATCGAATTCGAAGGGAAAGTTTTTTGTTTCACGGGCGCATCTTCTCGCTACAACCGCAAGGAATTCGAGGCCATCGTGAGGCGGTTAGGGGGCGATGTGGTTCCGACTGTTTCCGGGAAGGTTGATTACCTCGTCATAGGCGCCGACGGAAACCCCTGCTGGATGTATGCGTGCTACGGCCGCAAGGTCGAGCGAGCGGTCTCACTGCGTCGGGAGGGTGCAAAGTTGATGATCATTCACGAGCTTGATTTTCATGACGCATTTCACGATGCTGCTTGATCCCCCGGGTTTCGATTTTCAAGTCTGCTGAGATGGGCAAATCCGGGTACGTTGCGTAGTTTCAGCATGACGTATCCTCCCGGACATGTCCCCGCCGACGATCACCCACTCCCCTTATCGCCCGCCGTTCTGGCTGCGCAGCCCGCATGTGCAGTCCGTGCTGGCGACCAGCCCGCTGCGGCGCGCGCGCGGCGCGCTGCTGCTCAAGCGCTGCGGCGCGGTGCATGCGCCGTACATCGTCGACGGCGGCGACGGCGTGCGCCTGGAGGGCGTGCACAGCCGCATGCCGAACGCGGAGCCGCGCGGACTGGCGCTGCTGCTGCACGGCTGGGAAGGCAGCATCGAATCGAGCTACATGCGGATGACCGCGGCGCACCTGCTGCGCGCGGGCTTCGAGGTGTTCCGGCTGAACTTCCGCGACCACGGCGACACCCACCACCTCAACCAGGCGCTGTTCCACTCCAACCGCATCGACGAAGTGGTGCACGCGGCGGTCGACATCGCGAACCGCTTCCTGTCCGACAGCGCGCGGCCGATGGTGGTCGCGGGCTATTCGCTGGGCGGCAACTTCGCGCTGCGGGTGGCGCTGCGCGCGCCGGCCGCCGGGCTGCCGCTGGCGCGGGCGGCGGCGGTGTGCCCGCTGCTGGATCCGGGCGTGACCATGACCCGCATGGAGCAGGTCATGCCGTTCTACATGCGCTATTTCGAACGCAGCTGGCGGCAATCGCTGCGGCGCAAGCGCGACACCTTCCCGGAGTATTACGACTTCGACGACCGCATCCTGCGCCTGCGCATGCGCGAACTCACCCGCTGGCTGGTGGAGCGGCACACCGACTTCGACACGCTCGACGACTACTTCAACGGCTACTCGATCGCCGGCGAGCGCCTCGCTGCGCTGCAGATGCCCGCCGACCTGCTGACGGCGGCCGACGATCCGGTGATCCCGGTCGAGGAGTTCCATGCGCTGCAGTTGCCCGCGCATGCGGCGATCGAGATCGCCGGCCACGGCGGCCACTGCGGGTTCCTCGACGGCGTGCGGCTGGACGGGTACGCCGAGCGCTGGGTGACGGCGCGGCTGTCGGCGGCGCTGCCGCCCGCCTGAGGCCGCGTGCACGCATCCGCATCGGCGGCCGTGCCGGCGCGGCCCGCGGTGTCCCGGCCGTTCGGCAGTAGAATGCGGGCGTTCCCGGATCAAGCCTGATCCGCATCTGATGATCATGCACAACGAGATTACCGAGGCGCTCCAGCGCGGAGACCACGAGGAGGCGCTGCGCCTCGCGAGGCAATTCGTGGCGGATGCGCCCCACGACGGCAAGGCCCACGTGTTGCTCGCCCGCGTCGAGCGCGCGGCCGGCGAATACGAAGAAGCCCTGGCGTCGATCAACCGCGCCGCCCTGCTGATCCCGGAAGATCCCCGCGTCCACTTCGAGCGCGCCTGGCATCTCCTGCGCAAGCGCAGCTTCACCGCCGCGGAAGCCGCCCTCAAGCGCAGCACCGACCTCGACCCGAATTCGTTCGAGGCCTATGTCCTGCGGGCGCAGCTCGCGCTGGACCACGACGACTTCGAGGAAGCCGAACGGCTGTGCCGGCTGGCGTCCCGGGTCTCGCCGGACCATCCGTGGGTGGCGGTGCTGGAAGGCATGATCGCCCTCCATCGCGGCGACGGCGCGCGCGCGCAGACGCTGCTGACGTTCGCGTCGAAGGAGCTGGCGAACGACCCGCAGGTGCTGCACGCGCTCGCGTTCGCGCACCTGCAGCAGGGCCAGGCCGCGTTCGCCGAGCAGGCATTGGCGCGGATCGTCGAGATGGCGCCGACGGCGGAAGGCGTGCGCGGGCTGCTGTCCAGCGTCCAGATCCGCCAGGGGCGTCACGCGGACGCGCGGGCGACCCTGCAGATGCTGCTGGACGATCCCTCCGCGACGACGCCCGGGATCGTGCGCCTGGCGGCGCGCATGGACCTGGCGCTGAAGCGCGACGACAGTGCGATGGCCCTCCTGCGCCAGCGCCTGGCCGAGGATCCGCGCGATGCCGAGGCCTGGAGCCTCGTCACCGACCTGTGGCGCCGCTCCGGCGACCTCGACGATGCGCGCAGGACCATCGACGAGGCGCTGGTGCGTTGTCCGGATTTCGTCGACCTGTGGCGCCTGCGCCTGGCGATCGAACAGGACGTGGGCGATGGATCGCGGGCGATCGTGGAGCGCTGGCTGGCCGCGGCGCCCGACGACCGGGCCGCCCTCGAAGCGGCGATGAATTTCCACGAGGCGCACCGGGACGAAGAAGCGACGCTGGCGATCGCGAGGCGACTCGTGGCGGTCGATCCCGGGCACGGCGGTGCGAAGAAGCGCCTGCTGGACCGCATGATCCGCGATCGCCCCGACATGGCGTACGCCACGATCGGGGAGATGGTCGCGAACGCGCCGGACGAGATGACGAAGCACGAGCTGCTGCCGTGGCTGGGCTATGCCCAGGACCGCGCGGAGCGGTACGCGGAGGCGGTGGCGACCTGGACGGCGTTCAACGCGGCGGAGGCGTCCTCGCGCTGGCCGCTGACCGAACCCGGCCCGCCGGGTGGCCCCTGGCCCGATCCGGCGACGACCCGGCCCGACGCGCCGGCCGTGGCGTTCCTCTCGGGCCTGCCCGGTTCGGGCGTCGAGAAGGTCGCCGCGGTGATCGGGTACGCGGGCCTGCCCCTACGCGCCGACCGCTTCGAAGCGAATCCGCCAAAGGACGCCCTGCAGCGGCCCGACACGTTCGCGGAATTGCGCCGCGGCACCGTCGCGCCCGACGCCGTGCTGGCCGAGTGGGGCGCGGCGCTGGATGGCCGGCAGGCCTCCAACGGCAGCGTGATCGACTGGCTGCCGTTCTGGGACAACGCGCTCCTGCAGGTGCTCAGGCCCCTGCTGCCGCAATCGATCGTCGTGATGGCCGTGCGCGATCCGCGCGACATGCTCATCGACTGGCTGGCGTTCGGAAGCATGGTGCCGTTCTGCCTGCCTTCTCCCGAGGAGGCCGCGCGCTGGATGGCGGCGATGCTGGAACACGTCGTCGCGCTGAGCCGCGATCCGGTCCGGCCGTGCGCGATCGTCCGCACCGACCACGCCGCCAGCGACGCGTCGGAATTCGCCAGGCAGATCGGGCGCAGCCTCGGCATGAGCGAGATCCGGATGCCGCACCCGGCGGTGCTCGGCGGCGCCGAACGCGTCCCGGCAGGCCACTGGCGGCACTACGCGACCGCCCTGGCTGAACCGTTCGCGCTGCTGCAGGACGTGACGGTGGCATTGGGCTATCCGGCGGAATGACCGCAGACCGCATCGAAGGAGCAGACGCATGAAGATCGCCAGCGACAGTTTCGAACACGGCAAGCGCATTCCGGCCGAATTCGCCATGGGCACGCCCGAGGGCTTCGGCGGCAACCGCAATCCGCATCTGCGCTGGGATGAGGCGCCGGAAGCGACGCGTTCGTTCGCACTGCTGTGCATCGACACCGACGTGCCCACCGACGGCGCGCTGGTCGCCGACGCGGCGACGCCCATCCCGGTCGCGCATCCGCGTGGCGAATTCGTGCACTGGGCGATGGCCGACATCCCCGCCGACGTGCGCGAGATCGCCGCCGGCAGCGCCAGCGACGGCGTCAGCGCGAAAGGCAAGCCGGCCCCCGGCGGCCCCACGGGCGCGCGCCATGGCCTCAACGACTACACCGGCTGGTTCGCCGGCGACGCGGAGATGGGCGGAGACTACCGCGGTTACGACGGCCCGTACCCGCCGGCGCACGACCTGCGCCTGCACCGCTATTTCTTCCGCGTGTTCGCGCTGGACGTGGCCCGGCTCGACCTGCCCGAGCGCTTCACCGCCGCCGACATGTTCCGCGCCATGCACGGCCACGTGCTGGCGGAGGCCGCGACCTACGGGACGTATGCGCTGAATCCGGCGGTCGAGGGCTGAGACGGGGACGACGACGATGGAGGTCCAGGACCCCTACCGGGCGCCGGAATCGCGCGTTGCC
Source organism: Pseudomonadota bacterium (assembly GCA_023392975.1). Taxonomy (GTDB): domain Bacteria; phylum Pseudomonadota; class Gammaproteobacteria; order Xanthomonadales; family Xanthomonadaceae; genus Lysobacter_I. Next base: position 10,968 of record JAEWNA010000321.1, read on the forward strand.
GCGGAATTGCCGGAGGAGCGGCTGGCGATCGAGGCTGCCGGCCGCTGGCGGCGGTTCTTCAACTGGGCGATCGACTACGCCTGTTTCACGCTGCTGTCGATCGCGCTGCTGATCCCGTACACCGTGTGGCTGGCGATGCAAGGCGACGAGGCCGGACTGGCGGCGCTGGAACAGCCGAACTTCGTCCGCGACTACGGCATCGGCATCCTCGGCATGCTGCTCTACTACGTGCCGATGGAAGGCCTGTTCGGGTTCACCGTCGGCAAATTGGTCACCGGTACCCGCGTCGTGAACACGCAGGGCGGACGCCCGACCTGGGCGCAGGCGTTCGGTCGCACGCTCTGCCGCCTTATCCCGTTCGAGCCCTTCTCGCTGTTCTTCTCGAAGGACGGCGAAGTGCGTGGCTGGCACGACAGCGTGCCGAAGACCTGGGTGGTGCGCCGGCGTCGCTGACGCCGGACGAGACGCGGCTCAGAACCGCATCGGCTGCGACTGGAGCTCCAGCACCGTGCCGTCTTCCGCGGTCAGGCGCAGGCGATAGGGGAACGGTTCGACCAGTTCCGCCTCGAAGCTGCGATTGATCGTCGCGAGGAAGTCCGCGGCCGCCTGGGCGGCATCGCCGCTGCAGTCCTGCCCGACCGCGGCCACCAGCGTGAAGCCCATGCGTTTGCCTGTCTGGGTGTAGTCGCCGCGCAGCGTGGGGCAGCCGTCCTCGACGGCCACCGTCTTGCGTTCGAACACGAGGCGGAACGGCACGGCGGCGATCGCGGGCGCCGCACCCGGCGCCGTCGTCGTGGTCAGGGTCCAGCCTCCGGTGTTGACCAGCTCGTCGCGGTCGACGCGCAGCGTGCGTTCGCGCGCACCGACGAGCGCGGACGCGGCGAGGCCGGCGAATAGGACGAGAGTGGCGATCTGGCGCATGGTGGACTCCTCGGGAAGGCGGGCGGTTTCAGCGATCGATCGCGGCGGATTCGATGACTTGGTCGAGCACGTACGCGACTGACGGCGCGTCGGCGGGCGGGTTCGCGATGTCGTAACGCTTCACGCGCAGCACGTCGCGGAAGCCGGGCTCGTGGGTGTAGCCCTGGATCGCGGGCGGCATCGTCTTCCATTCGCCCGGCGTGCCGGTGCGCAGGCCGGCGTCGTCGTAACGCACCTCGCGCACGCGCAGGCAGGCGACGGGCTCGGGCGCGAGCGAGGCGCGACAGGGCACGGTGGGTCCGTCGACTTCGAGGAAGACGCGTTCGCCCGGGCCGCCGTAGCGGGTCTCCGGCGTCGGTTCGCCGAGGAAGGTGAGGACGTCGCCGTTGTCGGCGGTCCAGACCAGCCGCGGCGGCATGCTTTCCTGGATCGCGAACGACGGCGTGCCTTCGAGCCGGCGCACGATCGCCGCGTCCAGCGCCATCACCGCCGGGTCGGCGCAGGCCATCTTGGTCGAGAACAGCGGCCCGACGCGCAGCCGGTCGCCGTCGCTGCGCACCGGGCCGGAGATGCGGTTGCAGGCGTTGGATACCGCGACCCGGCCATCGGCGAAATCCAGCTGCAGCGGCATCTGCGGGCGGACCAGCAGCGTCGCGATCCGCTGGCCGCCGGCATCGCGCGCCGCCTCCAGCCGCCAGTGCCAGCCGCCGAGCGCGGCGACGGCGGGCGAAGCGGCGTCGATGCGATCCGTCCCCGGGGACGCGGGCGGCATCGACGGACGCGCGCAGGCGGCGAGGCTCAAACCGAGGCAGCAGGTCAGCAGCGACAGGCGGGGGAGGGTCATCGTGGACTCCGTGTCGGGGGCGTCCGCTGCGAACGCGTCGCGGCGGCGCGCGGGGTTGGCGAAAGACGTGCGCCCACCCTACACCCGTCCGCCACCGCGGGCGACGCCGTTCAGCCGCCGGCCGGCACCAGCGCCAGCAGCGCAGCGCCCAGCGCGAAGCGATAGATCGCGAAGGCCGTGAAGCGGTGGCTCTGGATGTAGCGCAGCAGCCACTTCACCGCGACGAAGGCGGTGATCGCCGAGGCGACGAAGGCCACGCCCAGCGCGGTCCAGTCCTCGCCCGCAGCGCCGCCATCCTTCCACACGCCCAGCAGTTCGTAGCCGGTGGCGGCGAACATGGTCGGGATGCCGACCAGGAAGGCGAATTCGGTGGCGGCCACGCGCGAGGTGGTGCCGGCGAGCAGCGCGACGAAGATGGTGGCGGCCGAACGCGAGGTGCCCGGGAACACGCCGGCGGCGATCTGGGCGAGGCCGACGAGCACGGCCACGGTCCACGAAATGGCCGTGCGCTCGCCGAGCGCCGCCGCACGCTTCGCCGCGAAGTGTTCGGCCGCGAGCATCCACGCGGCGCCGAGGATCAGCGCCCAGGCGATCGGCCGCACCGCGTCGGGCAGGGTCCAGCCGAGCTTCTTGACCAGCAGACCGCCGACCGCGGTCACGCCGAAGGCGACGCCGAGCTTCAGCGCGTAGTCAAGGTTCTCGCGCTGGCGGAAGCCGAGCAGCAGCCCCCACAGTCGCTGCCGGTAGATCGCGACCACCGCGAGGATCGCGCCGGCCTGGATCGCGATGTTGAACAGGTCGCTGCGATGGCCCAGCCAGCGCTCGGCGACGATCAGGTGGCCGGTGCTGGAGATCGGCAGGAATTCGGTGATGCCCTCGATGACACCGAGCAGGAGGGCGGCGAGCAGGTCGGGCATGCGATGGGTCGCGAAGGCAAAGGCGAAGTGTAGCGGTCGCGATGCAGCGCGTCCGGCCCGCCATCGCGACGCTCCCCCCGAGGCCGGGGGGAGCGTCGTGCCGTCGTGCATGCCTTGCCGCAGCGCGTGTCTGCGACGGGTCGGTCAGGGCGAGACCACCAGGGTCAGGCCGGGGAAGGCGGCGAGGATCGGCCGCAGCGGCTGGAAGAAGGTGATCGGCGTGCCCACGGTGCAGTTCTCGGTCGTGCCCACGTTGAACACACCGCCCGAGGTCACGCCCTGGGCCTGGCCGTCCGGGGTCACGAACGAGCCGCCGGAATCGCCGGAGCCCACGCAGGCGCTGGAGCGGGACAGGTTGTTGACGATGCCCGAAGCGCCGTAGTTGACGGTCACGCCCGTCGCCACCAGCGTGCCGCAGCGTGCGCCGGTGCGTGCGCCGGAGCGGCAGATCGTCGCGTTCAGCGTCGCCGGGATGTCGCCGCGGACCGGCAGGTTGCCGCCGTAGCTGTAGGCGTTCACCCACGGCCGCGGGATGCCCTGCGGGTTGGTGTTGTGGACCACCGCATAGTCGTTGCCCGGGAACACGGAGGCGGCGAAATAACCGATCGACTGCCCGGAGGGGTGCGTCACCGTCGTGTTGAGCGTGCCGCAATGGCCGGCGGTGACGAAGCCGTTCGCGGCGCCGAGGGTGACGGAGAATCCGATCGAGCACCAGCCGCCGGTGCCGAGGAGGTACTGGTCGCCGCCGCGGATGTCGAAGGTCGCCTGCTGCGCCGGCATCGGCCGTGCGGTCGACGTCTCGAAGCGGATCGTCGCGGCGTCGGCGCCGCTCGCGGCGACGAAGTCGATCGCGGCGCGGGTCGCGCCGACGTCCGTGGTCACCACCACGCGGTTGCTGCGCGGGTCGACGTACCAGGACTGGATGCTCGGATCGAGCCGGCCGGCCTTCGCCACGCTGCGCGATGCGCGTGCGGTGGCGTCCAGCCGCGCCTGCGTCGCCTGCAACGTGGACAGGTTGTACGCGACCACGCGGACCTGTGCGCCGAGCGCGCCCGCCTTCGCCGCGGCCCGCGCGCCGGCGACCGCGACCACCGGCTCGAATTCGCCGCGCGCGTTGCGCTCCAGCCACGTGCCGGCGAAGCCGTCGCCGAGCGTCGCGCGGGCCTGGCGTTCGACCTCGGGCGCGCGTCGTTGCGCGGCGAGGTACTGCGGGATCTGGCCCGGCATGATGCCCAGGTCACGCTGCATCGCGAAGCGGAGGTGGTCGGGCACCTGCCGGGCATCGTCGCCGGAGGCGGCCATCGCCGCGGGGGCTGCGACGGTCGCGCAGATCGCGAACGACAGGATGGACGCGCGCAGGCGTCCGGACATCGGGGTGTTGCGCATGTGAAGCTCCTTTTCATTGGGGGAATGCGGCGACCCTGTGGAGGGAGGCCGCCGGCCCGCATGGTGCGCATCGACGATGCCGGCATCGCGGTTGCATCCCGAGAAGCGACGATCGGTTCCTTCGATGGGGTTCGGAACCGACGTGATGCCGCGCCGTGCCCGCGATCCATGCGTGACACCCGCACTCTATGCCGCGTCGTTCTCACACCGGGCGATCCCGGGTGACGCGCGTCGCGGAAACGCGCATCGCGCGCGTTCGACATTGGTCTCGGTAGGGCGCGCGTCGCGTCGTTCGTCGTCGCCCACCTGGTGCAGTCAGGCCACTTCAGTCAGGCTGCTTCAGTCCGGTTGCCCCAGGCGCAGGAACACCGCCTCCTCGCCGTGTTCGGCGAGGCCCAGGCCGAAGTAGATCGGGCCCAGCGGCGTGTCCAGCGCGGTGTAGAGACTGCCGCCGAACAGCGTGCGCTCGGCCGACGGCGACTGCCCGCTCTGCCACACCTGCCCGGCCTCCAGCGAGCCGCCGAGGAACAGCGGGTATTCCAGCACCTGCGCCAGCGGCCGGCGGTACTGCAGCGTCGCCAGCGCCGCACCGGTGCCGTGCAGGGTGTCGATGCCGTAGCCCGACAGCCGGAACGCGCCGCCGAGGTGCGCGATGTCCTCGTAGGCGTTGCCGCGGCGATCCTGCCCGTGCGCGCTCGCCAGCCAGCGCCCGCCCAGCGCGGCGAACGCGTACGAGGCGTCCAGCCGCGAAGTGAAGCCGCGGGTGTCGCCGCCGAACGCCTGCAGGTAGCGGGCGTGGCGCGCGTGCAGGTACCACCCGTGCGAGGGGAATTCGGCGTCGTCCTGGGTGTCCAGGGTGAGCGCGAATTCGGCGCCGGCGCTGGTACTGTTGCTGGGCAGCACGATCGGCAGCGATTCGGCGCGCGCGCGGAAATGGTTGCGGCGCGCGAACGGCGTCACCGACGCTTCGCCCCAGTCGCCGAGGTCCAGGCCGAGCCCCGTGCGCAGTTCCCAGCGTTCGATCCGGAAGCTCGCGCCCACCGCGTCGTCGTCGAGCAGCGTCTCGTTGCGCCCCAGCCATTCCAGCGAGGTGCGGAAGAAGGTGTGCCGGCGCGGATCCAGCGGCTGGTTCCATTCGGCGAACGCGCGATTGCGGTCGCCCAGCCGCGCCTCCAGCAGCAGGTCGCCGCCGAAGCGGTTGAGTTCGCGCCTGCCGAAGCGTGCGCCCAGCTGGTAGTCGGCGTGGCCTTCGAAATCGTCCTGCAGGAACAGCCCGAACTTCAGCGTGCCGTCCTCTTCCCAGCGCCGGCTGCGGGTGACGTAGGTCAGCACGCTGCCGCCATCCTCGCCGTCGGTTACCGTGTAGTAGGCGCGGGAGAATTCGCCGCTGCCGTAGAGGTGCGAGAGATCGCGCTCGATCTTCTCCGGCACGATCGTGTCGCCCGGCTTCGCGGTCAGCGCCGCGCGGATCACCGCATCGTCCACGGCGGAGGTGTTGACCAGTTCCACCTTCTCGATCGGGCCGATCGGCCGCAGCCGCGCGAGGCGGTCGGCGCGCCAGGCCGCGTAGGCTTCCGGCGACAGCTGGCGTGTGCGCAGCTTCGGCAGCGCGGCTTCCGCGGCCGCTTCGCCCAGCGGGACGCCCTGGTCGAGGCCCGCCATCATGTCGGCGGAGCTCAGGTCGCCCAGCGCCGGCACGATCAGCACGTCGTCCGCGCCCAGGCGCTGGCGCTGGCGCTGGGTCTCGCGCAGCATCAGCGCGGTGACCATCTGGTCGGTGATGCTGAAGGGGTCGAGCAGCTGGTCGCGCTTCTTCAGCGTCGCGCCGATGTCGACCGCGATGATCCGGTGGGCGCCGAGCCCCTGCGCGATTTCCACCGGCAGGTTCATCGACACGCCGCCGTCGATCAGCGAGCGCTCGCCGTAGCTCACCGGCGCGAACGCACCCGGCACCGCCATGCTCGCGCGGATCGCGTTGACCAGGTCGCCGTGGTCCATCGGCACGGTCTCGCCGGTCTCCAGGTCGGTGCCGATCGCGCGGAAGGGAATGGGCAACGCGTCGAAGTCGTCGATGTTCGCGCTCGGCAGCATCGCGGTACGCAGGGCCACCGCCAGGCGCTGGCCCTCGAACAGCGACGGCGCCACGCCGAGCTTGCCGGCGCGCAGGCCGAAGCCGCCCTTGGCGAGGAAGCTGCGGTCCTCGGTCTTGCGCCGCGCCGGGAAGTCGCGGCGGTCGACGCGGTCGGAGAACATCGTCTTCCAGTCCAGCGCGCGCAGCTGGCGCTCGATCTCCGCCGCGCTGAGGCCGCTGGCGTACAGCCCGCCGACCACCGCGCCCATGCTGGTGCCGACGATGCAGTCCACCGGGATGCGTTCGCGCTCCAGCACCTTGATCACGCCGATGTGGGCCATGCCGCGGGCGCCGCCGCCGCTCAGCACCAGGCAGGTGTCGGGGCCGGCCGACTGCGCGTGGGCGAGCGGGGCGAGGGCGAGGAAGGACAGGGTGGCGAGCAGGCTGCGGCGCATGGAAGACCGGTTCCGGAATGGGTCGAAATGGTGCGAACGGGGTGGCGAATTGCACCAAAAAGGTGCAAAACGGGTTTCTTTCGTGTGGCGATCTGCTTCAGGATCAATCACTTGCGGCCCGATGTCGGCTGGCACGTGGCTTGCGAAAGCCAACGCATCCCTTCACCCATCGGAGCTTCCGAAGATGTCCCACGAGCACGTCGAAAAACTCGTCAAGGATCATAAGGTCGAATTCGTCGATCTGCGTTTCGCCGACATGCGCGGCACGCAGCATCACGTCACCTTCCCCGCCTCGATCATCGAACCCGGCCTGTTCGAGGACGGCAAGATGTTCGACGGCTCGTCGATCAGCGGCTGGAAGGGCATCAATGAGTCCGACATGATCCTGCTGCCGGATGCGTCGACCGCCTTCCTCGATCCGTTCACCGCGGACCCGACCCTGGTCCTGACCTGCGACATCCTCGACCCGGCGACCATGCAGGCCTACTCGCGCGACCCGCGCGGCGTCGCCAAGCGCGCCGAGGCCTACCTCAAGGCCAGCGGCATCGCCGACCAGGCCTTCTTCGGCCCCGAGCCGGAATTCTTCATCTTCGACAGCGTCCGCTTCGCCAACGACATGGGCCACACCTTCTTCCACGTCGACTCGGAAGAGGCGCACTGGAACTCCGGTCGCGAGTACGAAGGCGGCAACACCGGCTACCGACCGATGGTGAAGGGCGGCTACTTCCCGGTCGCGCCGCTCGACTCGCTGCACGACCTGCGCGCCGAGATGTGCAAGACGCTCACCTCGCTGGGCATCGAAGTCGAAGTGCACCACCACGAAGTCGCGAACGCCGGCCAGTGCGAGATCGGCACCAAGTTCAACTCGCTGGTGACCAAGGCCGACGAACTGCTGACGATGAAGTACGTCATCAAGAACGTCGCCTACCGCAACGGCAAGACCGTCACCTTCATGCCCAAGCCGCTGGTCGGCGACAACGGCAGCGGCATGCACGTGCACCAGTCGTTGGCCAAGGGCGGCGTGAACCTGTTCTCCGGCGACGGCTACGGTGGCCTGTCGCAGCTGGCGCTGTGGTACATCGGCGGCATCTTCAAGCACGCCCGCGCGATCAACGCCTTCGCCAACTCGACCACCAACAGCTACAAGCGCCTGGTGCCGGGCTTCGAGGCGCCGGTGATGCTGGCCTACTCGGCGCGCAACCGCTCGGCGTCGTGCCGCATCCCGTACGTGGCCAACCCGAAGGCGCGCCGCATCGAGATCCGCTTCCCCGACCCGATGCAGACCGGCTATCTGACCTTCGCCGCGCTGATGATGGCCGGCCTCGACGGCATCAAGAACCAGATCGATCCGGGTTCGCCGAGCGACAAGGACCTGTACGACCTGCCGCCGGAAGAGGAGAAGAACATTCCCACCGTCTGCCACTCGCTGGACCAGGCACTGGAAGCGCTGGACAAGGACCGCGAGTTCCTCAAGGCCGGCGGCGTGTTCTCCGACGACTTCATCGACGGCTACATCGCGCTGAAGATGCAGGAAGTCACGCGTTTCCGTGCGGCGACGCATCCGCTCGAATACCAGATGTACTACACGGTCTGATGTCGAACGGACGCGCCAAGGTCGTTGCTTCGGGCCGGCGGATGCCCGGCCCGGCGCAGTGCGCCGGGCGTTCGGTGCGGTCTCGCGGCAGTGCCGCGAAGGCGACCGCACCTCACCCGCTCGAATACCAGATGTACTACACGGTCTGATGCGCGTGCCCTCCCTTTCGCCGCAGGCGAAGGGGAGGGTTGGGGAGGGGTTGGCTGCGGCAAGCACCGATCGCCGTTCGACCCCCTCCCGGCCTCCCCCTGCGCTGTGCGCAAGGGGAGGGGGTATCGATGATGTTGATGAAGATGGAGCGGCCTGAAGGCCGCTCTATCGGGCGAGAGAGGGGCAGGCGATGCGCATCCAGCTCGATGACCTGCGCGGGGCCGACATCGCCGCGTTGCTGCAGGCGCATCTCGACGAGATGTTCCTGCACTCGCCGCCGGAGAGCGTGCACGCGCTGGACCTGGAGGCGCTGCGTCGTCCGGAGATCACGTTCTGGGCGGTGCGCGACGACGGCGGCGGGTTGATGGGCTGCGGTGCGCTGAAGCAGCTGGACGCAGCGCACGGCGAGATCAAGTCGATGCGCACCGCCGTGGCGCATCTGCGGAAAGGGGTGGCGGCGACGCTGTTGCGGCACGTGTTGCAGACGGCGCGGGAGCGCGGGTACCGGCGACTGAGTCTGGAGACCGGTGCCCCCGAGGCCTTCGCGCCGGCGCGCGAGCTGTACGCGCGGTTCGGGTTCGTCGAATGCGGTCCGTTCGCGGACTACGCGGAAGACCCGTACAGCGTGTTCATGACCCTCGCGCTGTAGCGGCACACAACGAGAGAGAGGAGCGAAGCGGCAAGGCCCCGGGCGGGGCGCGATGGACGGCAATACACGAGCGGTTCGCGGCCTGGCGCATGGCGCCGGCCGAAAGTTTCAGCCGGGCGCGCCGCGTGCGCGCTGGCGCGTCCGGCCACGAGGTCGCGGACGACCCAACGCAACTCCTTCCCCCACGTCGGATGCGTTGCGGTCTCCGGGCACCGGCCTCCGCCGCGGGTTCGCTCGCGGCGGAGGCCGGTGCCAGACAGAACGCCGGCACCCCCGGTGCCGGTCCTTCCATCCACGGGGAGAGCGCATGAAACTGATCACCGCCATCATCCGGCCGTTCAAGCTCGACGAGGTGCGCGAAGCCTTGTCGGAGATGGGCGTATCCGGCATCACCGTCACCGAAGTGAAAGGCTTCGGTCGACAGAAGGGACACACCGAGCTGTATCGCGGCGCGGAGTACGTCGTCGATTTCCTGCCGAAGATCAAGGTCGAGGTCGCGGTATCCAGCGACCAGCTCGACGCCGCGATCGAGGCGATCCAGCAGTCCGCAGGGACCGGCAAGATCGGCGACGGGAAGATCTTCGTCACCGCGCTGGAACAGGTCATCCGCATCCGCACGGGCGAAGTCGGCCCGGATGCGCTCTAACCCTCGCCTCGGAGACCGTCCCATGAAAACCGGAACCCCCTTCGGGTCGCGGACCCGTACTCTCGCGCTCGCGCTGCTGCTCGGCGTGAGCGCTTCCTTCCTCGCATTCGCGGCCTCGGCGCAGTCCGAGCCCGGCACGCCCGCTGCCGACGCCACCGCGGCGGCGACGCCCGCCGCACCCGGCGAAGCGGCCCCCGCCGCGGACGCCGCCACGACCGTGGTGGCCGAGCCCGGCACCGC
>JAEWNA010000325.1 GCA_023392975.1 Pseudomonadota bacterium
GGCGTGGTCAGCTTCCTCGACACCCCGGGCCACGCCGCGTTCACCGCGATGCGCGCCCGCGGCGCCAAGCTCACCGACATCGTGATCCTGGTGGTCGCCGCCGACGACGGCGTCATGCCGCAGACGATTGAGGCGATCCAGCACGCGAAGGCGGCCGGCGTACCGCTCGTGGTCGCGGTCAACAAGGTCGACAAGTCGTCCGCCGACCCGATGCGGGTCAAGAACGAACTGCTGAGCCACGGCGTCGTCGCCGAGGATTTCGGCGGCGACGTGCAGTGCATCGACGTCTCGGCCAAGACCGGGCAGGGCATCGACGACCTGCTCGACGCGGTGCTGCTGCAGGCCGAAGTGCTCGAACTCAGGGCCGTCGCCGACGGCCGCGCCACCGGCGTGGTCATCGAATCGGCGCTGGACAAGGGCCGTGGCCCGGTGGCGACCGTGCTCGTCCAGGAAGGCCTGCTGCAGAAGGGCGACTACCTGGTCTGCGGCATCCAGTACGGCCGCGTCCGCGCGCTGTTCGACGAGACCGGCACGCAGGTGCAGAGCGCCGGTCCGTCGATCCCGGTGCAGGTGCTCGGCCTGTCCGGCGTGCCTGACGCAGGCGACGATTTCGTGGTGGTCGCCGACGAGCGCCTCGCCAAGGACGTGGCCCAGCAGCGCGAGGCCAAGCGCCGCGAGCTGCGCCTGGTGCAGTCGGCCGGCAACCGCATGGAAGACATCATGGCCCAGATGGGGTCGGGCGGCAGCCAGCTGTCGCTGAACCTCGTGGTCAAGGCGGACGTGCAGGGTTCTGCCGAAGCGCTGCGCCAGGCGCTCACCGGCCTGTCGAACGACCTGATCCGGATCAACCTCATCGTCTCCGGCGTGGGCGGCATCACCGAATCCGACGCCAACTCCGCGCTCGCGGCGAAGGCCACGATCATCGGCTTCAACGTCCGTGCCGACGCCTCGGCGCGCAAGGTCATCGAGGCCAACAACCTCGACCTGCGCTATTTCTCGATCATCTACGACGTCATCGACCAGGTGAAGCAGGTCGCGTCGGGCCTGCTCGGCAAGGAAGTGCGCGAGGAGATCATCGGCATCGCCGAGGTGCGCGACGTGTTCCGCAGCTCGAAGTTCGGCGCCATCGCCGGTTCGATGGTTGTCGAGGGCGTGGTCAAGCGCAACAAGCCGATCCGCGTGCTGCGCGACAACACCGTCATCTTCGAGGGCGAGCTGGAATCGTTGCGCCGCTTCAAGGAGAACGTCGACGAGGTGCGCAACGGCACCGAGTGCGGCATCGGCGTGAAGGCCTACAACGACGTCAAGCCGGGCGACCAGATCGAGTGCTTCGAGCGCATCGAAGTGCAGCGCACGCTCTGATGCCGAAGAAGTCGTTCCATCGGACCGACCGCGTGTCCGCCCAGCTCCGCCGGGAGCTGGGCGCGATCGTCCACGCGATGGTGCGCGAGCACGGCCTGCCGTCGGTGAGCGTGTCCGATGTCGAGGTCACCCGCGACATGGCCCATGCCAAGGTGTTCTTCACCGCGCTGGAGGCCGATCGCGCGAAGGAAGCGCTGAAGGGACTCAAGGCACTGGCCCCGGAAGTCCGCCGCGAGCTCGCGCATGCGGTGCGCATGCGCCACACGCCCGAGCTGCATTTCCACTACGACGATTCGGTCGATCGCGGCGAGCGCATCGACACGCTGCTGCGCGATCTCGATACCGATTCGTAGGGGCTTGGCCCGTCGTTTCGACGGTCCCATGCAAGATCGCGGACGGAGGCACCGTCTCGCTCGTCGTTCATCGCGATCTGCGGCGCCTCGATGGCGGGCCAGGGCCCGCCCTACCACTGCTGGTTGGGAATATCATCCGTCGATGGCCCAGGCTTCGAAAAAGACCTACCGCAAGCTCGACGGCATCCTGCTGCTCGACAAGCCGCGGGGCCTGAGTTCCAACCAGGCGCTGCAGCGCGCCCGGCACCTGTTCCGTGCGGAAAAGGCCGGGCATACCGGCAGCCTCGATCCGCTCGCTACCGGCCTGTTGCCGATCTGCTTCGGCGAGGCGACCAAGATCGCGGGCGACCTGCTCGGCGCCCGCAAGGCCTACGACACCGTGGCGCGGCTGGGCATCGTCACCGATACTGACGACGCCGAGGGCCGGCCGCTGCGCGAACGCCCGGTCGGCCGTTACGACATCCCCACGCTCGATGCCGCGCTGCGCGCGCTCACCGGCCGCATCGCGCAGGTTCCACCGATTTATTCGGCGCTGAAACGCGGCGGCGAGCCGCTGTACGCCAAGGCCCGTCGCGGCGAGACCATCGAACTCGAACCGCGGATGGTCGACGTCCACGCGTTCGAGCTGCTGTCGGAACAGGACCTGCTCGACGGCGATGCGCCGCAGCTGCGGCTGCATGTCGAATGCGGCTCGGGCACCTACGTGCGCAGCCTCGTGCGCGATCTCGGCGAGGCACTCGGTTGCGGTGCGCACGTGGCCGAACTGCGGCGGCTGTGGGTCGATCCGTTCCGCGATCCGCGGATGTGGACGCTCGAGTCGCTGCAGGCGATGGCCGAGCGCGACCTGCATTGCCTGGAGGCCTCCCTGCTGCCGATGGAGGTCGGGCTGGTCGGCCATCGCCGGATCGACGTGACCGACGAGGCCGCGGTGCGTTTTCGCCAGGGCCAGCGCCTGCGCCTGTCGCGCGAAAGCCCCGGCGCCTGCGCCGTGTTCGATGTCGCCGGCCGCGCGCTGGGGCTGGCCTCGATCGACGACGAGGGCGTGCTGGCGCCGCAGCGGGTGTTCCAGCGCCAAGATCACCCATGACCCGTTTCGACCAGGAGATCCGCATGTCCCGAGCCGCCATCCTGCGCATCGTCGCGCTGTCCTGCCTGCTGGCCTGCACCTGGCCGCTGTCCGCGGCCGAGCTCAAGCCGGACATGACCCCGGAGCAGGTCGCCAGCGAGGCCTACGCCCGCATGCGCGCCGGCGACTGGCCGGGCGCGGCCGAAACCTTCGATCCGGCGGCCCTCAAGCAGTTCCGCGGATTCTTCGGCGCCCAGGGCGAGGCATCGCCGATGGCCCCCATGCTGCAGGCGCTGCTCGGCATCGAGGACGGCAAGTCGCTCGACACGCTCGACGACACCGCGTTCTTCGCCGGCTTCCTGCAGTCGATGATGGGTCGGATGGGCGGCATGGTCGCACTGGGCGGACAGCAGATCCTCGGAGGCGTCCCCGAGGGCGACGACCGTGTGCACCTGGTCGCCCGGACCAGCGCCGAGGCGATGGGCCTGAAGATGACGAACATGGAGGTCGTCACCCTGAACAGGACGCCCAAGGGCTGGCGGCTGGCCCTCAGCGGCCAGATGGAGGGCATGGCGGCGCTGTTCGGCAAGGCGGCCGAAGCCGGGAATGCGTTGCCGCCGCCCCCGGAGCAGGGGCCGCCAGCCGGGCATTGATTCGCCTAAGCCCTTGTTCGGACGAGGGCGGCGGGCTACAATTCCGATGCTGTCCGGGCCGGTTTCCGCCGCATCCCGGACAGCGTCGTTTTTCCATCCATCATCAGGCGGCCCCTGCGGTGCGTGGCCCGGCTTCGTCCGGCACGTTCCTGCGGCGCCCGCGTCAGAGGTCATCATGTCCATCGATTCCGCCCAGGTCATCGACGCGCACAAGCGCAGCACCAACGACACCGGTTCCCCGGAAGTCCAGGTCGCGCTGCTCACCGCGCGCATCGTGCAGCTCACCGAACACTTCAAGGCCCACAAGCAGGACCACCACAGCCGTCGCGGCCTGCTGAAGATGGTCAATCGCCGTCGCAGCCTGCTCGACTACCTGCACCGCAAAGATGCGGAGCGCTACAAGGCCCTGATCGAGAAGCTCGGTCTGCGCCGCTGAGTCCTACACCCGCCGCGGCGCAGTGATGCGCCGCGGTTTCGTTTTTGGGGACGTCCGTCCCGTCGCAACATCGCAACCTCCCTCCAGGCCGTCTCCGCGGCCGACCGTCCGGGGCAGGGGCCCCGTCCGGTTCACGACAAAGCTCTGAAGGAATTCCTAACGTGGCAAAAGTAACCAAGCGTTTCCAGTACGGCCGGCATGAAGTGGTCCTCGAGACCGGCGAGATCGCGCGCCAGGCCGGCGGCGCGGTGATGGTGTCGGTCGACGGCACCGTGGTGCTGGTGACGGCCGTCGCCGCCAAGTCCGCCCGCGAAGGCCAGGACTTCTTCCCGCTGACGGTGGACTACCAGGAGAAGTTCTACGCGGGCGGCCGCATCCCGGGTGGCTTCTTCAAGCGCGAAGGCCGTCCGACCGAGAAGGAAACGCTGATCTGCCGCCTGATCGACCGGCCGATCCGCCCGCTGTTCCCCGAAGAGTTCCGCAACGAAGTCCAGATCATCGCGACCCTGATGTCGCTGAATCCGGAAGTCGAGGGCGACATCCCGGCCATGATCGGCGCGTCCGCCGCGCTGGCCCTGACCGGCGCCCCGTTCCAGGGCCCGATCGGCGCCGCCAAGGTCGGTTACAAGAACGGCCAGTACATCCTCAATCCGTCCGTCAGCGAGCTGAAGGAGTCGGAGCTGGAGCTCATCGTCGCCGGCACTTCGCAGGCCGTACTGATGGTGGAATCCGAAGCCAAGGAGCTGTCGGAAGAGGTGATGCTCGGCGCCGTGGTCTTCGGCCACCAGGCGCAGCAGGCGGTGATCCACGCCATCAACGAACTGGTCGTCGAAGCCGGCGGCAAGTCGTGGGAGTGGACCGCGCCGGCCAAGAACGAGGCGATGATCGCCGCGCTGAAGGAAGCGGTGGGCGGCCAGCTCGCGCAGGCCTTCCAGGTGCGCGACAAGCTGCAGCGCCGCGACGCCATTTCCGCGATCAAGAAGGACGTGCTGGGCGCCCTCGCGCCGCGCGCCGAGGCGGAAGGCTGGAACGCCGGCGAGCTGGCGAAGGAATTCGGCGAACTCGAATACCGCACCATGCGCGATTCGGTGCTGGAGACCAAGGTCCGCATCGACGGCCGCGCGCTCGACACCGTGCGCCCGATCACCTGCAAGATCGGCGTGCTGCCGCGCGTCCACGGCTCGGCGCTGTTCACCCGAGGCGAGACCCAGGCGCTGGTCGTGACCACCCTCGGCACCGCGCGCGACGGCCAGATCATGGACGACGTCGCCGGCGAGTGGAAGGAACACTTCCTGTTCCATTACAACTTCCCGCCGTACTCCGTCGGCGAGACCGGCCGCTTCGGCGCGCCGAAGCGCCGCGAGATCGGCCACGGCCGCCTCGCCAAGCGCGGCGTGCTGGCGATGATGCCGGGCATGGAGGCGTTCCCGTACACGATCCGCGTGGTCTCGGAAATCACCGAGTCGAACGGTTCCTCGTCGATGGCCTCGGTGTGCGGCTCCTCGCTCGCGCTGATGGACGCCGGCGTGCCGGTGAAGCGTCCGGTCGCGGGCATCGCGATGGGCCTGGTGAAGGAAGAGAACGACTACGTCGTCCTGTCCGACATCCTCGGCGACGAAGACCACCTCGGCGACATGGACTTCAAGGTCGCCGGCAGCGAGCAGGGCGTCACCGCGCTGCAGATGGACATCAAGATCCAGGGCATCACCGAGGAAATCATGAAGGCCGCGCTCGCCCAGGCGAAGCAGGGCCGTCTGCACATCCTCGGCGAGATGGCGAAGGCGATCACCACGCCGCGCGACGAGCTGTCCGAGTACGCCCCGCGCCTGCTGACCATGAAGATCCACCCGGACAAGATCCGCGAAGTGATCGGCAAGGGCGGCGCCACCATCCAGGCGATCACCAAGGAAACCGGCACCCAGATCGACATCCAGGACGACGGCACCATCGTCATCGCCTCGGTCAATGCCGCCGCCGCCCAGGCCGCAAAGGCGCGCATCGAGCAGATCACCTCGGACGTGGAGCCGGGCCGCATCTACGAGGGCAAGGTCGCCAAGATCATGGATTTCGGCGCCTTCGTGACGATCCTGCCGGGCAAGGACGGTCTCGTCCACGTCTCGCAGATCTCCAACGAGCGGGTCGAGAAGGTCGGCGACAAGCTGAAGGAAGGCGACGTGGTCAAGGTCAAGGTGCTGGAAGTCGACAAGCAGGGCCGCATCCGCCTGTCGATGAAGGCCGTGGCCGAAGGCGAAGGCATCGTCGGCGAATAAGCCGCGTCGATGGTCGACCCGCGTTCGATGGAAGCCCGCCGTGAGAACGGCGGGCTTCGTCGTTTCCGGCGGACGGCAGCGGTGACGTCGTCGTCCGTCGCGCGCTATGGTGCCTGCGCCGCGCCGTCGTCCTCGCGACGCCGGCCACACCCATGCGGCAATCCGGAAGCCCAAGACACCACGTCCAGGAGGAACAGGCATGACCGCTTCGCAGAAGATCACGATCTACATCAACGACTTCGACGTCCAGAACCCCGGCCCGACCAGCAACCCCAGCATCGAGGCGCTGGGCCTGATGGCCCACGACATCGCCACTTCCGGCTTCACCGTCGGCGTGTTCTGGGCGCTCCACGTGCGCGCCAACGGCGACTTCGCCTACAACGACGGCGATCCGATCGTCTCCGGCGGTCAGCTGCAGCCGGGCTTCGCCCATCTGCCGGCACTGATCGCCGCAATGAAGGCGCGCGGCAATCTCGCGCAACTGCTGTTCTCGGTCGGCGGCTGGAGTTGCGAGAGCGACTTCGTCAACATCAAGGCGATGATCGACCAGTACGGCACCGGCAGCACCAATCCGCTGTACGCCAATTTCCAGGCGCTGAAGACGGCGCTGTCGATCGACGGCATCGACATCGATCTCGAGGCGGAGTCGTCGCCCGCACCCTATGCGCATCCCTACGCCTATTACACCGACACGCTGGTGTCGCTCGCGGGCATGCTCGACGGCCTGGGCATGACGACGACGTTCTGCCCGTATACCGATCCGGATTTCTGGATCGGCTGCCTGGCGAACATCTGCGCCGCGAACGGCAATCGTCAGCTGGTGACCACGATGAACCTGCAGTGCTACGACGGCGGCGGCAGCAATACCCAGTCGCAGTGGGTCGGCTATCTGCAGCAGGCCGCGTCGCCGCTGGGCATCGCGAATGTCCCGGCGTTCGTGGTGCCCGGCTACGACGCGCAGCAGACGCCGCCTCCGGCGCTGCAGACGACCTTCGCCGACGCCACGCAGATGACACCGGGGATCATCGGCGGCTTCGTCTGGAACCACAGCGAGGTGCTGCAGAGCGGCAATCCGGTATCTGCGTACGCATCGGCGATCGTCGACGGGATCGCCGCGCTGGGGGCTTGAGCATCGCTGGCGGCGGGGCGAATGCCTCCGCCGCCGGTCCTTCGCTGGCTCAGGTCAGGCCCAGCGCCGCCAACAGCCGGTGGAACCAGGTCTCGCGATCGCGCGCGGCCGCGCGCAGCGCACGCGAGGATTCCGTCAGCGAAGATCCGTAGGCCGGCTGCGGGTTTTCGGGCAGGCGCGCGACGGCGGGAGCGGCGACGCCCGCGCCGTACTGCGGCGCGATGTCCGCGCCCTGCACGATCCCCAGCGGGGCATAGCCCGCGTATCCCGGGAACACCGTGCCGAGCTTGTTGTTGCCGAGTCGACGGATCAGGATTTCCGAGAACACGCGGCGGTAGTCGGTGGTGGCCGGCACGTCGCCGAAGTAGGGCGACAGGGTTTCCGGTGAGAGTCCCAGCCACTGGCCGTAGAGCTTGCGGCCGTTGACCGGGCCGCCCAGCACCAGCATCTGGTTGCCGTAGCCGTGGTCGGTGCCGCCGCTGCCGTTCTGGCGCACGCGACGGCCGAATTCCGACTGCACGATCACCGTGACCCGGCCCATCTCGCCGGTGCCGTTGAGCTCGTTGTAGAACGCGGTCAGGGCCTCCGACAGCTCGGCGATCTTGTTCTGGTAGTAGTGGTAGCCGCTGCCGGCGGTGCCCTGGCCGTCGTGGGTGTCCCAGCCGCCGAGATCGAGCGTGGCGAAACGCAGGCCGAGGTTGAAGCGCACCGACTGCGCGATGCTCCACAGCTGCCGGGCGAACGTGGTGGTCGGCCAGGCGGCGGGCAGGGTAGAGGTGTAGGGCAGGCCGCCGATCACGCGCAGTGCGTTGTCGGCGCGCTGGCCGGTGATTTCCACGCCGGTCTGCCCGGCCCACAGCGCCGCCAGCGTCTCGTTCACGCCCTTGGTGCCGGCGGGCATGCCGCTGCGGTACTGCTGCCACTGCCAGGCGCCGCTGTTGAGCGCGAAATCGGTCGGGCTGGGCATCGCCAGCGATTGCGTCGCCCCGAGCAGGTTCGCCGGCTGGCGGCTCGCGACCGCGAGCAGGGGCATGCTCTCGTTGCCGGTGATGCCGGGCTGGGTCGCCCAGGCACGGGTCATCCAGCCGGTCCCGCTGCCCTGGGTGCCGGGCGTGCCCAGATCGAGGTAGAGCTGGGCGTCGAAATGGCTGCGGGTCACCACCGTGGGCATGCCGCAGGCCTGGACGATGGCGAGTTTGCCCGCGTCCCAGAGTCCCTTGAGGCCGGTGGCCGAGGGGTGCAGGCCGAAGCCGGTGGCGCTGCCGTTGGCGAGGGTCAGCGGCAGCGCGCCATAGGTGCCGCTGGCGGCGATGTTGAGCGAGGGGCGGGCCTCCTCGTAGTAGCCGCGATCGTTGCCGGAGACCGGCGGCACCAGGTTGAGGCCATCCATGCCGCCGCGCAGGAACACCAGCACGACCGTGTCGTACGGGTTCGCGGCGGCGACCGCTTCCTGCGAGAACAGCATCGACGGGCCGGCGGCGCCGATCGCGGCGGTGGCGCAGCAGCCCTTGAGGAATTCGCGCCGGTCGAGAGGGAGATCGGTCATGGCGGAATCCTCAGCGGCTCATGAATTCGGGCGAGAGCAGGATCAGCGCGACCATGCTGCGGATGCGCTGCTGGTTGTAGTGCTTCTTCGGGTCGCTCGCGGCCCAGGTGTCGGTGTCGGTGATGACGTAGGACGCCGGATCGCCGTTCTGGGCGAGGAAGCCGGCCAGCACCTGGCGGCGCGTGGCGGCGGGCAGGTAGCCCAACAGGCGCTGGCACCAGAAATCGACCAGGTTGTTCGCGGTCCAGTTGCTCACGTTGCTGCGGCTGAGGTCGATGATCGGCGCGATCGGCACGCTGCTGGCGTCGGTGGCCTCGGTGAACCAGTCCAGCAGCTTCCAGGTCATCGCGAAATTGCTCGCCCCGGACCAGGCCAGGCCGGTGTCCGGATAGCCGTTCGGCGCCGGCCACTCGTAGGGCAGGTGGCCGGTGGGGCCGAGCCGCCAGAACAGTTCGTCGGTCCTGGCGTCGCCGACCGCCGGTGTCCAGTTGGTGCCGAGCGCCCGCAGCGCGCCGATCGCCAGTTCCAGCGGCCGCCGGTTCTTCATGCCCCAGCTGTTCTTGAACGCGTCCGAGGTGAGGATGTGGCGCAGGGTCTTCGCGATCTGGTCCGGTTGCTGCCAGTTCGCGCGGAACACCGCCGCGGCGCTGTCGATCAGCGCCTGGTCCGGACGGTCGGTCACGAACCTGCGGATGAGCTTCTTGCAGATGAACTTCGCGACCCGCGGATGGCTGGCGAGCCGGTCGAGGATGTCGCGGCCGTCCTTCATCGCCGGCTGTTCGGGATAGACGTACTTGCCGAGTACGTACTTCGGCCCGGCGTCGTGCCACGCGGAACGGTAGACGAAGGTGCCGTCGTTCTCGGTCGGATACTGCCAGTGCCCGTTCTTCACCGACCAGCCGGTGAAGGCGGACGCAGTCTCGTAGACGTCGTTGTCGGTGTAGCCGATGGGATACGTCGGGTCCTCGGGGCAGGGGGGTACCGCGAACGGGTCCATGAAGCCCAGGTAGTTCTCGGCGCCGAGCGTGTGCAGTTCCATCAACTCGCGGGCGAAATTCTCGTTCGGGCCGGAGCGGGTGTTATCGAGGTTGTCGAGGTAGTACATCATCGACGTGCTCTGCGCGACGCCTTCCAGCATGGTGCGGAAGTTGCCGAGCGCATTCGCGCGGATCACGTCGCGCTGGTAGTGCACGTACACCGGGCCGGCCGAGAAATCGGTGCAGGTCACGTTGAAATGGTCGTGCCAGAAGCCGGACACCACTTCCAGCAGCTGACGCCTGGAATACACGCCGCGGACGATCGCGCTGCGCTGCGCTTCCCAGGCCGGGCGCATGCGCACGTCGTACGCCGGGTCGGAGGCGACGTGGTCGGCCCACAGCTGGGTGAGGCTCTTGCCGAGCGTGGTGTAGCCGGCGGCCGTCAGGCGGGCGTCGACGGCGCTGTCGTTGATCGCCGCCGGGTTGAGCTGCTGGTCCAGGAAGGCGGTGAGCCGGGCGTTGTCGTTCGCGCCGAGTGCGTTGAATTCGGCGATCGACGTCGCCGTCGCACCGAAGGTGAGGTGGTCGAGCACGCGGACCGCGAACGGCGCGCGCTGCAGGGTCACCAGCGTGGTCTGCGAGAGGTTCGAGGCCGACGGGCCGGACATGCGGGGCCCGCCGGCGGGCGTCGCGGGGGCGGATGCCGCGCCCGCGGCCGTCGTGCCGACGAGCGGCTGGCCGGCGTCGTCGGCGATGCGCGGCGGCGGTGCCTGGAAGCGCAGCGGGCCGCGGATGCCGTTGCGGCGGGCGATCTCGGCGTACACCGCCTTGCGGCGAAGATGCGGGAAGAGTCTGGGCATGGCAGGTCCGTTTCGGCGCGGCGAGAATCTCCGCCGCACTATAAGCCGGCCGCCCATGCCGGATGTGTCCGGAACGCGGCCAGAACCGTGACGGAGGCCGCGGTCCGATCACGCCGCGATCAAGGTGTCCGCCGGATCACTGCGCGGTCCAGCCGCCATCGATCGGGAACGAGGCGCCGGTCACGTTATGCGCCTCGCGTCGGCACAGCCACAGCACCATCGACGCGATGTCCTCGGGCAGCGACATCCGCAAGCTCGGTTGCTTCTCGGCCAGCAGCGCGCGCACGCCCTCGTCGCGGCTGGCGGTCTCGCCAAGCGCGCTGCGGCGGGCTTCGATCTGCGGCTCGATCAGCGGCGTCTCTACCCAGCCCGGGCAGATGCAGTTGGCCGTGATGCCGCCGCTGTCGCGACTGCCGGCGGCGGCGTATTCCAGCGCCGCGACCTTGCTCAGGCCGACGATGCCGAACTTGCTGGCGACGTACGGCGCCTTGTTGGTCGAGGCCACCAGCCCGTGCACCGAAGCGATGTTCACCACCCGGCCATAGCCGCGTGCGGCCATGCCCGGCATCGCCAGGCGCATGGTGTGGAAGGCGGAGCTGAGGTTGATGGCGAGGATGTCGTTCCACTTCTGCACCGGCATGTCGGCCAGCGGCACAGCGTGCTGGATGCCGGCGTTGTTGACCACGATGTCGGCCGGCGACCACGCGTCGATCGCGGCCATCATCGCCTCGATCGCGTCGGGATCGCGTAGGTCGGCGCCGAAGTGGCGGACATCGCTCGCGCCGGCGTCGCGCACCGCCTGCAGGGCGGCGTCGATCTGTTCCGGTGTGCCGAGGCCGTTGATCGCGACCTTCGCGCCTGCGGCGGCGAGTGCGCGGGCGATCGCCAGGCCGATGCCGGACGTGCTGCCGGTGACGAGGGCGGTGCGCGAAGCGAGGAAGCGGTCGGTCATGGGAGACTCCGGCGGAAGCAAGAAAAAAAGCGCCGCAGGCTGCGCGACGCGGAGGGGAAACCGGCCCAGGTGCGCGATGCGCGCCCGGTGTTCGCGTCAGACCAGCCCTGTGGCGTAGTAGGCGCCGATCGCCACGAACACCGCCGCGGTCTTGATCAGGGTGATCGCGAACACGTCCTTGTACGCCTGGCGATGGGTCAGCCCGGTGACCGCGAGCAGGGTGATCACTGCACCGTTGTGGGGCAGGGTGTCCATGCCGCCGGAGGCCATCGCGGCCACGCGGTGCAGCACCTCCATCGGGATGCCGGCGGCGTGCGCGTTGGCGATGAAGGTTTCGGCCATCGCCGCCAGCGCAATGCTCATGCCGCCCGAGGCCGAACCGGTGATGCCGGCCAGCGAAGTGACGGTGATCGCCTCGTTGATCAGCGGGTTGGGGATCGCATGCAGCGCGTTCGCCACCACCAGGAAGCCCGGCAGCGCGGCGATCACGGCGCCAAAACCATACTCCGATGCGGTGTTCATCGCCGCCAGCATCGCGCCGCCGATCGCGGACTTGGTGCCGTCGGCGAAGCCGGCCTTGACCGGCTTCCAGGCCAGCAGCAGCACGCTGGCGATGCCGACCAGCAGTGCGCCCTGCACGGCCCAGATCGCGGCGACCTTGGACACTTCCTGCACCACCGGCGCGGCCTTGCCGATCACCGCCGGCACGAATTCATGACTGGTGCCGTAGGCCTGCGGGATCCATACCGTCAGCAGTTTGTTGACCACGCCCACCAGCAGCAGCGGCAGCAGCGCGACCAGCGGGTTCGCCAGCCGGCTTTCGGCGAAGGGTGCCGGCTCGTTCACCAGCGTCGCGGCGTCGCCGTAGCCTTCGCCGCGACGCTTGGCGGCGCGGCGCCGGGATTCGAGGTAGAGGGTGCCGGTGATCAGGATGAACACCGCGCCGATCGTGCCCAGCCACGGCGCCGCCCAGGCATTCGTGCCGAAGAACGAGGCCGGGATGATGTTCTGGATCTGCGGCGTGCCGGGCAGCGCGTCCATGGTGAAGGTGAACGCGCCCAGCGCGATCGTGCCCGGGATCAGTCGCTTGGGGATGTCGCCCTGGCGGAAAAGCTCCGCGGCGAAGGGGTAGACCGCGAACACCACCACGAACAGCGACACGCCGCCGTAGGTCAGCAGCGCGCAGACGACGACGATCGACAGCATCGCGCGCTCCGCGCCGAACAGCCGGATCACCGCCTTGACTATGGACTTGGAGAAGCCCGACAGCTCGATCAGCTTGCCGAAGATCGCGCCGAGCAGGAACACCGGGAAATACAGCTTCAGGAACCCGACCATCTTCTCCATGAACAGGCCGGTGAACATCGGCGCGACCAGCGCCGGGTCGGTCAGCAGCACCGCACCGAGCGCGGCGATCGGCGCGAACAGGATCACGCTGTAGCCGCGGTAGGCCACGAACATCAGGAAGCACAGCGCGGCCAGGACGATCAGGAAGGACATGGACGGGGATGCCGGAGAATGCGGAGAGGGACGGCGGCGGGCGCAGGCGCGGGCAGCCGCGAACGTCGCGGAGGACGGCCGGCAGTGTCGGCAGCCGCCGTGCGCCGGCCCATTGTCCGAAGGTACAAGTGCCGGCTCCGGTTCCGGTGCCTAGGCTTGCCGCATTCCGGTCGCCACGTCCGGCGTTCGGCCCTGCACAGGCTCTCTCCGAGGAAATCGATCCATGCGTCGCACCACGTCCGCCCTGTCCGTCTCGACCGCGCTCCGCCGCGCGGCCCTGAAGCATTCTTCGCTGAGCCTGGCCGTCGCCCTCGGCCTGTGCGCGCCCGCGGCGTTCGCGCAGGAGGCCGCCGACGCCCCCGCGGCCGATGCCGACAGCCTCGAGAGGATCGTCGTCACCGCCCGCAAGCGCGAGGAGACCATCCAGGACGTGCCGGTCGCGGTCACCGCGTTCACCGCGGATTCGCTGGACAAGCTCAACGTCGAGGACCTCAGCGACCTCGACGCGCAGGTGCCGAACCTGACCATCTACGCCGCCCGCGGCTCCAGCAGCACGATCACCGCCTACATCCGCGGCGTCGGCCAGTCCGATCCGCTGTGGGGCGTCGACCCCGGCGTGGGCCTGTACCTGGACGACGTCTACATCGCCCGTCCGCAGGGCGCGCTGCTCGACGTGTTCGACGTCGGCCGCGTCGAGGTGCTGCGCGGCCCGCAGGGCACGCTGTACGGCAAGAACACCATCGGTGGCGCGATCAAGTACGTGTCCAAGCCGCTGCCCGAGGAGTTCGAGGGCTTCGCCTCGCTGACCGTCGGCAACTACAGCCAGCTCGACGCCAAGGCCGCGATCGGCGGCCCGCTCTTCGGCCACGACAGCGGCATCCGCGCCCGCCTCTCGGTCGCCAGCCTCAACCGCGACGGCTTCGGCGAGAACGTCGTCACCAAGCAGCCGGTCAGCGACAAGGAGATCAACGCCCTGCGCTTCGCGATCGGCGCGTTCTCGCAGGAAGACTTCGACGTCCAGTTCGCCTTCGACTGGATGGACGACCAGTCCGGTGTCCGCGGCGCGCGGATGCTGGCGCCGAACCGCTTCGTCCCGACCGCCGCGCCGATGGACAGCCGCTACGACGTGCGCAACGGCATGCCCAACGTCAACGACACCGAGATGAAGGGTGCCTCGGTCACGGTCAACTGGCGCCCCAACGAGAGCTGGGCGCTGAAGTACGTCGGCGCCAAGCGCGAGTCCGACACCGAGACCAACATCGACTTCGACACCCTGCAGAACAAGATCGCCGACGTGAAGGCGTTCTACAGCGACGAGCAGACCTCGAACGAGCTGCAGGCCAACTACGACGGCGGCGGCCGCGCCCGCGGCGTGTTCGGCGTCTACCGCTTCCATGGCCGCGCTGGCGGCCAGGTGCTGAACAACTTCTTCAACCTCCTGTTCGGCGACACCCAGGGCAACGTCTACACCAGCAGCACCGCGCTCTACGCCGACTGGACGTTCGACCTGACCGAGCGTCTGAAGCTGGACGTCGGCGCGCGCTACACCGACGAGGACAAGCACGCGGTCGTGCTCAACCGCGGCTATTCCGACAGCACCTACAGCACGCCGATCAGCATCGCCGCGAACTTCGACAAGACCATCAACTTCAAGAACACCTCGCCGAAGATCTCGCTCGACTACCAGGTCAACGACGACATCATGATCTACGGCCTCGCCAGCCGCGGCTTCAAGTCGGGCGGCTACAACATCCGCGCCCAGGCCACCGCGGTGCCGCGCTCGGCCGAGCCCTTCCAGGACGAGTCCGTCGACAGCTTCGAGATCGGCAGCAAGATGTCGTTCCTCGACAACCGCCTGTTCCTGAACCTGTCGGCGTTCCACAACAAGTACAAGGACATCCAGCTGTCGGTGTTCACCTCCTACGACAGCAACAACGACGGCATCGACGACGCCTTCTTCGGCGACTTCACCAACGCCGGTCGCGGCACGGTGAACGGCCTTGAAGTCGAGTACCAGTGGCTGCCGACTTCGCACTGGGCGATCTCCGGCAACCTCGCCTGGCTGGACGCGAAGTACGACGAGTACATGTACAAGAACACGAACATCGCGCACCAGCAGGAATTCACCAACGCCCCGGACTTCTCCGGCGCGCTGAACGTCGAGTACCGCACCGAGCTCGGCGGCATGGGCAGCCTCTCGGCACGCATCGGTTACAGCTACCAGAGCAGCGTCGTGGCGACGACCGAAGTGGTCCGCGACCCGGTCACCGGCGCCACCGCCACGCCGATCAGCCAGGACGGCTACGGCCTGATCAACGCCGGCGCGATCTGGAAGCTGAACAACGCCTGGAGCTTCTCCCTGCAGGGGACGAACCTCGCCGACGAGGAATACCTGACCACCGGCTACAACCTGGTCTCGTCGCTGGGCGTGCTGACCGGCTTCTACGGCCCGCCGCGCCAGTACACGCTGACCGCCCGCTACGATTTCTGATCGGGCGTCGGCGGAGGTTTTCGGGTCCGCGCTCTCTCCGTCGGACCCGGGAAGCGGCGTGCCGAGCCCATCGATGGGCTCTGGGGCACGCCCCTTCCGCGTTATCCTCGCCCG
>JAEWNA010000048.1 GCA_023392975.1 Pseudomonadota bacterium
CCATGAACTGCGCACGCCGCTGAACGCGATCATCGGCATGAGCCAGTTGCTCGCCGAAGCGCCCGATGCGCCGGCGCATCGCGAACTGCCGCGTTCGATCCGCCGCGCCGGGCAGTCGCTGCTGGCACTGATCAACGACGTGCTCGACCTGTCGCAGATCGAGGCCGGCAAGATCGCGCTGCACGTGGCGCCGTTCGCCCCGGGGCGGCTGGTCGAGGACGTGATCGACATGTTCGGCCCGGAGGCGCAGGCGAAGGCGCTGCGGCTCGAAGCCGTGCTCGCGCCGGGGTTGCCGACGCGGTTCGCCGGCGACCAGGCGCGGCTGCGCCAGGTGCTGGTGAACCTGGTCGGCAACGCGGTCAAGTTCACCGTGCGCGGGGAAGTACGCGTCGAGGCCGACACGGTGGTCGATGCGGAGGGTGTGCGCCGACTGCGGATCGCCGTGGTCGACACCGGGCCGGGCATCCGCGAAGCGGACCGCGAGCGGATCTTCCAGCCGTTCCAGCAGGGAGACGATTCGACCACCCGCGCGCACGCTGGCAGCGGGTTGGGCCTGCGCATTTCCGGCGACCTCGTCGCGCTGATGCGCGGGGGCATCGAGCTCTCCAGCGTGGTCGGTGCCGGCAGCCGCTTCACGGTGCTGGTGCCGGAGGCGGCGATCGCGGATGTCGCGATCAACGAGGAGGCGCCATCCGCGCCGGCGATCGACGTCGCCACCGACCTGACCGGCCTGCGCGTGCTGGTCGCCGAGGACAACGCGCTCAACGCCACGCTGGTCCAGCTCATGCTGGAGCGCGAGGGCTGCGCCGTGACCTGCGTCGGCAACGGGGCGGACGTGCTGGAGCGGATGCGCGTCGACGCCTGGGACGTGGTGCTGATGGACTGCCAGATGCCGGACATCGACGGATACACGGCGACCCGGCAATGGCGGGTGCAGGAAGTGGCCGAGCGGCGTGCGCGGCTTCCCATCGTCGCGCTCACCGCGCACGCCATGGCCGACGACCGCAGACGCTGCCTGGAGGCGGGCATGGACGAATACCTGACCAAGCCGATCAAGCGCGAGGCCCTGTGCCTGGCGCTGGCCCGGCTCGCGCCGGGCGCAGGTGCCCGCGCCGCGACCCACCCGGAAACCGCCGCGCCATGAGTCGACGCCTGCTGCTGATCGGGGCGACCGGGCTGGTGGGCGGCCATGCGCTGGCGCTGGCGCTCGCGGACGCGCGGATCGCGCACGTGGTCGCGCCCACGCGCCGCGCGCTCCCGCCGCATCCGAAACTGGAGAACCCGGTCGTCGATTTCGAGGCGCTGCCTCGGGACGCCGCCTGGTGGGCGGCCGACGGCGCGGTCAGCGCCCTGGGCACCACGATCCGCGTCGCCGGTTCGCAGGCGGCCTTCCGCCGGGTCGACGTCGACTACGTCGTCGAAACCGCTGCCCTGGCGCGCGCCGCCGGCGTCCGCGCGTTCGCGCTCAACACGGCGCTGGGGGCCAACCCGTCCGCCCGCAATTTCTACCTGCGCTGCAAGGGCGAGGCCGAGCAGGGGGTCGAGGCGCTGGGCTTCCCGGCGCTGACCCTCGTCCGGCCGGCGCTGATCGGCGGCGAGCGCGCGCAGTCGCGGCCGATGGAACGGCTGGGCATCCGGGCGACGAACCTGGTCGCGCCGCTGCTGCCGCGCCGCTACCGGGTGGTCCCCGCGGAGCGGATCGCCCGCTGCCTGCTGGACGGGGCGCTGCGGGACGCGCCGGGGCTGCGGATCGTCGAATCCGAGGCCATCTGAAGGGCCTGGCGCGGTCCCGGCCCCGGATTTAGAGCGACAACCCGAGGCCGCAGGCGCACAATGGCCGGTTTCCAGCCGTCCGGGTGCGTCATGTCCACCGAAGAATCCTCCCTGCGTTTCGCCGATCTCGGCCTCGCCGAGCCGGTGATGGCCGCGGTCCGCGAGGTCGGCTACGAGACGCCCTCGCCGATCCAGGCGGCCACCATCCCCGCGCTGCTGGCCGGTCGCGACGTGCTGGGCCAGGCCCAGACCGGCACCGGCAAGACCGCGGCGTTCGCGCTGCCGCTGCTGTCGCGGCTGGACCTGCAGCAGGGCAAGCCGCAGGTGCTGGTGCTGGCGCCGACCCGTGAGCTCGCGATCCAGGTCGCCGAGGCCTTCCAGCGCTATGCGCACAGGCTGCCTGGCTTCCACGTGCTGCCGATCTACGGCGGCCAGAGCTATTACCCGCAGTTGCAGGCGCTCAAGCGTGGCGTGCACGTCGTTGTTGGCACGCCGGGCCGGGTGATCGACCACCTCGAACGCGGCACGCTCGACCTGTCCGAGCTCAAGGCGCTGGTGCTCGACGAAGCCGACGAGATGCTGCGCATGGGCTTCATCGACGACGTCGAGACGGTGCTGAAGAAGGTGCCGGAGCAGCGCCAGGTCGCGCTGTTCTCGGCGACCATGCCGCAGCAGATCCGGCGCATCGCCCAGACCTACCTGCGCGATCCGGTCGAGGTCACGATCGCCGCGAAGACCACCACCGCGACCAACATCCGCCAGCGCTACTGGTACGTCAGCGGCGTGCACAAGCTCGACGCGCTCACCCGCATCCTCGAGGCCGAGCCCTACGACGCGATGATCATCTTCGCGCGCACCAAGTCGGCGACCGACGAACTCGCCGAGAAGCTGCAGGCGCGCGGCCTCGCCGCTGCGTCGATCAACGGCGACGTGCAGCAGGCGCAGCGCGAGAAGACCATCCAGCAGTTGAAGGACGGCAAGCTCGACATCCTGGTCGCCACCGACGTCGCCGCGCGCGGCCTCGACGTCGAGCGCATCAGCCACGTGCTGAACTACGACATCCCCTACGACACCGAGAGCTACGTCCACCGCATCGGCCGCACCGGCCGCGCCGGGCGCAGCGGCGAGGCGATCCTGTTCGTCAGCCCGCGCGAGAAGAACATGCTGCGCGCGATCGAGCGCGCCACGCGCCAGCCGATCGAGGAAATGCCCCTGCCCAGCGTCGAGACCGTCAACGACGCGCGCATCGCGAAGTTCCTCGGCCGCATCGGCGATGCGCTGGCCCGGGACGAGAGCGGCGGCGGCGAGCTGGGGCTATACCGCGAACTGGTCGAACGCTACGAGCGCGAGCACGACGTGCCGGCGGTGGAGATCGCCGCGGCGCTGGCCAAGCTGGTGCAGGGCGACATGCCGTTGCTGCTGTCGCCGGAACGCAAGCGCGAGCCGCAGGCTGCCCGCCAGCATCGCGAGTACGCCGAACGCGCCGAGCGCGGCGCGGAACACCGCGAGCATCGTCGCGAGCGCCCGGCCCGCGAGCCGCGCGCCGAGCATGAAGGCGTCGCGCCGCGGCCGAAGAAGGACATCGGCCCGCGTCAGCCGCCGGAAGCGGGGATGGAGACGTACCGGATCGAGGTCGGGCACATGCACGGCGTGAAGCCGGGCAACATCGTCGGCGCCATCGCCAACGAGGCGGATCTCGAGAGCAAGTACATCGGCCGCATCGACATCCACGACGACCATTCGATCCTCGACCTGCCCGAGGGCATGCCCAAGCCGCTGCTGATGCACCTGAAGAAGGTGCGCGTCGCCGGGCAGATGCTGCGGATCCAGAGGCTCGATGAGCACGACGCTGGCGCGTCGCCGAAGCCGCGCGCGTTCAAGCCGCGCCCGGCGGGCGAGGGCAGGCCGCACGGCGGCAGGCCCGTCGGCGACAAGCCGGGCAATTTCCGCCCTCGCGACACGCGCCCGGGCAAGCCCGGCACGAAGCCGCCGGGCGCGAAGAAGCCGCACCGCAAGGGGCCGCCGCGCGACTGAGCTTGCCAATCCGGGCGGGTTTTGCTGGACTTCGCGGAGGCGTTTGCCATCGGGGGCCACGATGTTGGACAGCAGATTCGTCGCCGCGACCGTCGCGTCGCTGATGGCATGGGGTATGTCCGGCGCTGCTGCCGGGGCGCCGCCGCCATCTCTGGAGGAGATCCTTCGTCCCAGCCGGCACACGCTGGTGCAGATCTCCCCTGGCGGGCGCTACATTGGTGCCACCCTGCGCGAGCCGGAGAACAACCAGAACCGGATGGTGCTGGTCGTCATCGACAGAGCGACCAACAAGCCGGTGCGCATCCTCGATCCGGAGGAGAAGGCCGAGATCGGCGGGATGTGGTGGGCCGGGGAGGAACGACTGTTCGCCCAGATCCGCTGGGGCGGCAACACGTTCCAGCAATATTTCGTCGATCCGCGGGTGATCGCGATCAACGTCGATGGCAGCGGCAAGCGCCTGCTCGATGCCTACATCCTCGACATCCTCGACGATGGGCACATGCTGATCGAACGTTGCGCGAAGGAGACCAGCGAGGGCTGCTTCAATTTCGTGCAGAAGGTCGACACGCTGAGCGGTCGCAACGGGCCGCGCATCGTCGACGCGCCCGCTGCCAATGCCTGGTATTTCACCGACAACGCCGGGCATGTGCTGTTCGCCACGGTCTGGGACAACGACGATGGCCTGCAGACGATCTGGCGGCGGCGCGGCGATGAATGGGAACGCTTCAACGAGGAAGCCAAGAGCGGGATCAGGATCGCGCTGATCGGTACTTCGCGCGACGATCGACAGGTGTACCTGCAGGTGGAGGCGACGCAAGGACCCGACCGGATCGAGCGGATGGACCTCGCCAGCGGCGAACGGACCGAGGTGATGCGCGATCCGGAACTGGATCCCGCCTTCATCGTGTGGTCCGCCGACGGCCGCCAGCCGATCGGCGCAGCCTACGGACTCGGCGTACCGCGGGCGCGCTACTGGGACCCGACGGATCCGGATGCGAAGCTGCTGCGCGGTATCGAGGCGGCGTTTCCCGAGGATGCGGTGACCTTCGCCAACGGCTCCCGCGACGGCCGGCATATCGTGGTGAACGTGTGGAGCGACCGCGATCCGGGCAGCTACTACCTGCTCGACCGCGACAGCAAGCACATGGATCTCGTTGCGCGGATGAAGCCGTGGCTGTCGCCGGACGCGCTCGCGCGCAACCGGCCGATCGCATTCCGCACCCGCGACGGGCTCACCTTGCACGGTTATCTCACCCTGCCGTTGGATACGGGCGCGCCGCCGCCGCTCGTGGTCCTGCCGCATGGCGGGCCGTTCGATGTCAGTGACGAGTGGAGTTACGACGAGGAGACCCAGATCCTCGCGGCCAACGGCTACGCCGTGCTGCGGATCAACTACCGTGGTTCCGCCGGCTTTGGCCGTGCCTTCGAGCGCGCCGGCTACCGCCAGTGGGGCCTGAAGATCATGGACGACATCATCGACGGCACCCGCTGGGCGATGGCGGACGGACGGATCGACCCGGCGCGTGTCTGTCTCTGGGGCAGCAGCTTCGGCGGTTATGCCGCGTTGATGGGCGTGGCCCTGGAGCCGGACCTCTACCGCTGCGCCATCTCCACCGCCGGGCCGACCGACCTGACCATCACCCGCCGATGGGGCGATACCCGTCGCAGTGCGAGCGGCCGGCACTATCTCGATGAAGCGGTCGGGGACGACGAGAAGACGCTGTACGCGCAGTCGCCGGTGAGCCAGGTCGATCGCATCCGTGCGCCGGTGATGCTGGTCCACGGGCGTCACGACAAACGGGTGTCGTTCGAACACGCCAAGGCCATGGTGGCGGCGATGGAGAAGGCCGGAAAGCCGATGGAGACCTATTTCTTCGGCGACGAGACCCACGGCATCTACGGCGACGAAAACCGCAGGGAATACTACGAACACGTCCTGGTGTTCCTGCGCAAGCACCTGCGTGCCGAGTGACCGGTCAGGGACCGGCAATGGAGCTTTAGATGCTCGTTCCGCACTACTGGGCCGAAGCCCGCCTGCAGCATCGCGAAGGCCGTCGCACCGTGACGGTGCGGCGCTTCGGCTGGTCCGACGAGAGCGAGGCCCTGGCGCAGGCGCACGCGGAGGCGCGGGCGCGCGAGGCGCTGGACCGCGTGCTGGCGGGCGAGACCCTGCCGCGCCGCGAGCGCCGGGTGGCCTACAACGGCGCCGAGGGCATGCCGATCCGCGAGGAGATCGTCGAGCGGCACGGCGAGGCCGTCGTCACCCGCAACGGCTACGGCGCGCTGTGCCTGAACACGCCGGACCTGCTGTTCGCGGACATCGATTTCGCGCTCAGGCCGTCGTCGGGGCGCGCGATCCTGCTGTCGATGGCCGTCACCGCCGTGTGCGTCGCCGTCGGCCTGCACGTCGGGCTCGGGCGCGGGTGGCCGGTCGCGCTGGTGGCGGCGTTCTTCGCCTCTCTGGTGATCGGCATCCCGATACCGGGGCTGCTGCAACGCTGGAGTGTCGCAGCGCGCGGTGGTGCCGAACGCCTCGCCCTGCAACGCGTCCATCGTTTCCTGTCGTCGCGTCCCGATTGGCGCATACGGCTCTATCGCACGCCGGCCGGGCTGCGGCTGATGGCGGTGCATCGGCCGTTCGATCCGCGCGAGCCGGCAGTCCCTCAGGCCTTTGATGCCCTGGGTGCCGATCCGGTCTACGCCCGCATGTGCTTCAACCAGCACTGCTTCCGCGCCCGACTCACCCCGAAGCCCTGGCGGATCGGCATGTCGCGCCTGCGGCCCCCTTCTTCCGCCGCATGGACGCCCGAGCACGCGCTGCTGCCGGCGCGGCAGGCGTGGATCGAGGACTACCAGCGCCGCTCGACCAGGTACGCGGCCTGCCGCTACCTGGAGACGCTGGGCGGCGGGGCGGAGGACCCGGCGCTGACCGCGCTGCGCGAATTCCACGACCTGGTCTGCGCCGCCGATCGCGAGTTGCCTCTGGCCTGACCCCCGGCGTCCGGGGTCGCCGTTTGTCGGCAGACGCGCATGCGCGGTTGCATTGCTGACCGCGCACCTCAACGTGCTGCGGGCGGCGAGGCTGGTGATCGATCGTCGCGAGGGACGCGTGATCCGCGTCCGCGCCGACTACGCGCGGATGAACGCGCTGCTGGCCTACCTGACCGAAAACTGCTGCGCCGGATCGCCTTCGAACTGCGTCCCGGCGTCCACCGACTGCTGTTGACGAGGATGCCCCGATGAAACGATTCCACGTGCACGTGTCCGTGCGCGACCTCGACGAGAGCGTGCGCTACTACGCCGCCCTCTTCGATGCCGAACCCACCGTCCGCAAGGACGATTACGCCAAGTGGATGCTCGACGACCCGCGGGTGAATTTCGCGATCTCCACGCGTGCCGGCGCGCCGGGGATCGATCATCTCGGCATCCAGGCCGAGGATGCGGACGAGCTGGCGGAGCTCGGCGCGCGTCTCGATCGTGCGGGGCAGGGCGTGCTCGTCGAGCGTGATACCGCCTGCTGCCATGCCCGCTCCGACAAGGCCTGGTCGACCGATCCGCAGGGCACGCGCTGGGAGACCTTCCACACCCTGGGCGAAGTGACGTCGTACTACGGCGATGCCGGGACCGCCGCTGCATCCGGCGAAACCGCGGCCTGCTGCGACGCGACCACGCCGCAAGGGGCGTGCTGTCCGCCAAAGGCGGAACTCCCCGCGGATGCGCCTTGCTGCGGCCCGGCGACGCCATCGCGTCGCGGCGACGACGTGCGAGCCTGAGGACAAGACCATCGCACACCGACCTTTCCGCATCCTCGTGCTCTGCGCCGGCAACTCCGCCCGCAGCGTGATGGGCGAAGCCCTGTTCAACGTGCTCGGGAACGGCCGCTTCGACGCGTACAGCGCCGGCAGCAGGCCCAGCGGCCGGGTGCAGGCGATGGCCGCCGACCTGGCGTCGTCGATCGGTTACGACACCTCGCGGCTGCGCAGCAAGTCGTGGGACGAATTCTCCGTGCCGGGCGCCCCGGAACTCGACCTGGTCGTCACTGTCTGCGACAACGCGGCCGGCGAAGCCTGTCCGATGTGGTACGGCACGCCGATGGTCGCGCACTGGGGCGTCGAGGACCCCGCGGCCGTCGAAGGCGACGAAGACACCCGTCGTCGCGCCTACCTCAAGGTGTTCACGGTGCTGCGGCGACGCGTGGAGCTGCTCGCCGCGCTGCCCGTGGAGAAGCTCGATCGCCTGGTCGCGGAAGCGAAGATCCGCGCCATCGGGAAGATCGACGGATGAGCGATGCCACCTCGCCCGCATTGCGGGCCCTGCTCGCCGAAGCGCTCGGCACGGTGCTGCTGCTCGCGGTCGTGGTCGGCAGCGGGATCATGGGCGAACGCCTGGCCGGCGGGAACGTCGCGGTCGCGCTGCTCGCCAATGCCGCGGCCACCGCCGGCGGCCTGTACGTGCTGATCGTGCTGTTCGGGCCGCTGTCCGGCGCGCACTTCAATCCGGCGGTGACGCTGGTGATGCGCCTGCGCGGCGAGACACTGCCGGCGCCCGCGTTCGCCTACGTCGCGGTGCAATGCGTCGCCGCCGTCGCCGGCGTGCTGCTCGCGCACGCGATGTTCGGCGAGGCGCCGTGGCAGCCGGGCGACCACGTCCGCAGCGGCGCCGCGCAGTGGCTGAGCGAAGGCGTGGCGACGTTCGGGCTGCTGCTGACGATCCTGCCCGGCGTGCGCCATCGGCCGCAGGCGATCCCGGCGCTGGTCGCGGCATACATCTTCGCCGCCTACTGGTTCACCGCGAGTACGTCGTTCGCGAATCCGGCGGTGACGATCGCGCGCGCCTTCACCCGCACCTTCGCCGGCATCCGTCCGGCCGACGTCGGCGGTTTCGTCGTCGCCCAGTTCGCCGGCGCGCTGCTGGCCTGGGATGCGGCACGGCTGCTCACGCCGCGCGAGGCCGCCGCGGCCTGAGGCTGTCAGTCGGCCACGACTTCGATCACGTGGCCGTCGACTTCGACGGTCTGGCCGGCGCGGATCTTGCAGGTGCGTCGCAACTCCACCGTACCGTCCACCCGGACCGCGCCGGTGTCGACGAGGTGCTTGCCGGCGGCCCCGCTGTCGCAGACGCCGGTCAGCTTGAGCAACTGGTTCAGCTCGACGTGGTCGCGTTCGAGGGCGAAACGGTGTCGGGGCATGGCGGCGTCGGTCTCCGGGCGGAGGCGTAGCATAGCCGGCCACCGCGTCGCTGCTGACATGGCTTGTCAGCAATCCGGCGCGAGACTGCGCCCCCGACCACAGGAGACCGCCATGCTCGCCTACACCACCCTCGGTACCCGCGACCTCGCCCGCGCCGCCGCCTTCTACGATGCCGTCCTCGCCGAGATCGGCGCGAAGCGATCGATGGAGGAGCCCGACTACTTCATCGCTTGGGACAAGGGCGACGGCGGCGCCGGCCTCGGCATCACCTATCCGTTCAACAAGGAAGCGGCGACCGTTGGCAACGGCACCATGGCCGCGCTCGGCGCGTCCAGCCGCGAGGAAGTGGATCGCCTGTACGCGAAGGCGCTCGAACTCGGCGGCACCGACGAAGGCGCGCCCGGCCAGCGCTACCCCGGCTTCTACGCGGCGTATTTCCGCGACCTCGACGGCAACAAGCTCAACTGCTGCTACTTCGGCGAATGATGCGCGTCGCGGGGCTGCTGACGCCACGCTGTCAGCAGCCCGCGCGCAGCATGGCGCCTCCCGACCACGCCCCCGCAGGAGGCCGCCCATGTCCCACGCCCGTCGCAATGCCCTGAACTGGTTCGAACTGCCCGTCGTCGATCTCGACCGCGCGCAGCGCTTCTACGAGACCGTGCTCGACACGCCGCTCGACCGCTCGCCCATGGGGCCCGATACCACGCTCGCGGTCTTTCCCTACGTGCGCGGCGAGGGTACAGGCGGCTGCCTGTTCGCCGGCGCGCATGCGCCCAAGCCGTCGAGCGAAGGCACCGTCGTGTATCTCGATGCCGGCCCGTCGCTGGATGCGACGCTGGCGCGGGTGGAAGGCGCCGGTGGCCGCATCCTGGTGCCGCGCACCGAACTGCCCGAAGGCATGGGCGCGTTCGCCCAGATCGCCGACAGCGAAGGCAACCGCGTCGGCCTGCACGCGCTGGCCTGACGTGGCAGCATGCGGTCGGCACACCCGTTACCGGATCCCATGCGCCGCGCCGACCGCCTGTTCCAGATCGTGCAGTTGATCCGCGGCCGTCGCCTGACGACGGCCCCGTTCCTCGCCGATCGCCTCGACATATCGCAGCGGTCGGTGTATCGCGACGTCGCCGCGCTGCAGGCGCAGGGCGTGCCGATCGAAGGCGAGGCCGGCGTTGGCTATCGCATGCGCCGCGGCTTCGATCTGCCGCCGCTGATGTTCGACACCCGCGAGGCCCAGGCGCTGGTCGCCTGCGTGCGCCTGGCGCAGCCGCGCATCGATACCGTGCTCGCGGCGCGCGCCGAACTGGCGCTGGCGAAGATCCTCGGCGTGCTGCCCGGCACCGAGCGCGCCGCCGCCGAAAGCCTGAGCGTGTTCGCGCCGCCGGTGGGACCCGATGTCGCGACGCGTCACCGCCTGCACCAGTTGCGCGACGCCATCGAGACCCGGCACAAGGTGCGGGTGGACTACCTCGACCTGAAGGACGAGACCAGCGTGCGCACGCTGCGGCCGCTGGGCTGTTTCTTCTGGGGCAACGTGTGGACGCTCGCCGCCTGGTGCGAGACGCGCGAGGACTTCCGCAATTTCCGCGTCGACCGCATCCGCGTGCTGGAGGCGCTGGAAGAGCGCTTCCGCGACGAAGCCGGCCGCAACCTCGCCGATTTCATGCGCCAGTACGACCGCGATTGCGAGTGCGAAAGCGGCGCTTGAGCCTCACTCCGCCGGCAGGCGCAGCCGTGCGCCGCGCCAGGACAGCACGACGTCGTCGCGGTCGATGCGTTCGACCACAAGTTCGCCGAGGGTGTCGCCTTCGCGCAGGCGCTGGCCGTCGAGGATCACGAAGCGGCGCTGCGGGTCGTCTGTCCACAGATGCATGCTGAGCTTGAGCGGCGGCAGCTGACGACGAACCTCGGCATCGAGGTCGGCGAGTGCGGTCGGTCGATCGTTCGCCGGCGGGACGGGCAACGGCTTCGGTGCGGCGGGCACCGGCGGTGGCGCGGGTGGCGGTGCGGGCGACACTGCGGTCGTCGTCGCTGGCGGCGGTGCCTGCGTGGAGACCGGCGCTTGCGCAGGCGTGGCGGAAGCCGGCGGCGGCGCGGTCGGAATGACCGGCAGTGTCCCCGGTGCTGGCGCTGGCGTGGGTGACGCAGGTACGGGGACGACCGCGGTCGTCGATGCCGGCGCGTCCGCGACGATGGCATCGGTCTCGCGTGCGGCGGGCGCTTCCGGCGCAGGGCGGTGCAGCAGCATCCACACTGCGATGGCGGACGAGACGATCCCGAAGCCCGCCATCGTCCACAGCGGCCACGCCGGTCGCGCACGCACCGGCGCCTGCGCCTGCGGCGTCGGCGAGAACAGGTCCGGCGTTTCGCTGCGCCGGCGTGCGGCTTCGGACTTGCGCAGGGCGTCGAGGATCAGCGACATGGTCAGCGGGCCTCGGGGCGGGTCTGTGGTGCGGTCGCGCCGAGCGCGAACAGCGTCGATGCGTCCAGCCGGCCGTCGCCGGGCAGGCCATGGCGGACCTGGAATGCGCGCAGCGCCGCGGTGTCGTCGGCTTCGATCGCGCCCGTCGCGCGCAGCCGCGTC
>JAEWNA010000098.1 GCA_023392975.1 Pseudomonadota bacterium
CGCTGGCGCTGCTCGCCGGCGCGCTGGCGATCGTGCCGGTGGCGTTGTGCTTCGCCGCGATCGGCAGCCGCACCCAGGCCACCGGCGGCCCGTACACGTATCTCACCGCGGTGTTCGGCCCGTTCGCCGGCTTTGTCGCCGGCGCGCTGATGTGGATCAGCAACCTCGCGTCCAGCGCCGGCGTCGCCGACGGCCTGTCGTCGCAGGTCGCCGCGCTCGCCCCGCAGTTCGCCGACCCGACGATGCGGGCGATGCTGCTGACCGGCGTGTATCTGGTGCTGTTCGCGTTGAACGCCTTCGGGGTGAAGCTCGGTGCGCGCGCGATCGCGACCCTCGCGACGCTGAAACTCACGCCACTGTTCCTGCTGGCGCTCGCGGGACTGTGGTTCGCCGGCGACGGCCACGTCAGCTTTTCCTTCTCCGACGTGCCGTCGCTGTCGGCGCTCGGCGCGTCGATGGTGCTGGTGATGTTCGCCTACTCCGGCATGGAAACCGCGCTGGTGCCCTCCGGCGAACTGCGCGACCCCGCGCGCAACGTGCCGCGCGCGACGATCGCGGCGATCCTGCTGGTGGTGCTGCTGTACCTCGGCCTGCAGATCGCCGGCCAGCGCCTGATCGGTCCCGCGCTGGCGACCAGCGGCGTGCCGCTGGCCGACACCGCCGGCGCGCTGTGGCCGCCGGGCCGCACGCTGCTGCTGCTCACCGCCTGCGTGTCGATGACCGGCTTCATGATGGGCAACCTGCTCGGCACCTCGCGGCTGGTGTTCGCGCTGGGTCGCGACGGCTACCTGCCGCGGATCTTCGGGCGCGTGTCGGCCTCGCATCGCGTGCCGCTGTTCGCGCTGGTCGCGCACGCCGGCATCGCCTGGGCGCTGGCGCTGGTCGGCAACTTCGACAAGCTGACGCTGATCTCCGGTGGCGCGATCTGCCTGATGTACGGCTGCGTCGCCGTCGCGGCCTGGCGTGCGCAGGCGCGCGACCTGCGCGAGCGTGGCGAACCCTTCGTGCTGCCGGGCGGGCCGCTTGTGCCGCTGGTCTCGCTCGTCGCGATGATCGCGATCGTCACCACGCTCAAGCCAGACGAATGGACCGCGATTCTCATCGCGCTGGCGGCGCTGGTTGCGGTCTACGTCGCGCTGCGGCTGTTCCGGCGCTGAGGCCGCGCCCGCGGCGACGGCGGTCAGGCCGTCTCCGCGGTCGTCCCGTGGCGGCGACGCCCGAAGCGTCGCGCGATACCGTCGCCGAGGTCGTGCAGCACCGAGTACGCCGCCGGGATCACGATCAGGCTGAGCAGGGTCGAGGTGATCAGGCCGCCGATCACCGCCCACGCCATCGGTGCGCGGAAGCTGGAATCGCCGGAAAAGCCCAGCGCCAGCGGCAGCATGCCCGCGCCCATCGCCAGCGTGGTCATCACCACCGGCCGCGCGCGCTTGCGGCAGGCGTCGATCAGCGCCTCGTGCTGGCTCAGGCCGTGTTCGTCCTCGGCGACCACCGCGTAGTCGACCAGCAGGATGGAGTTCTTGGTGGCGATGCCGATCAGCATCAGCAGGCCGATCAGCGCCGGCAGCGACAGCGCGTGCCCGGTCAGCAGCAGCGCGCCGAACGCACCGCCGGCGCACAGCGGCACCGCGACGAGGATGGTCAGCGGCTGGATCGCGTGGTTGAACAGCAGCAGCAGCACCATGTAGATGCAGACCAGGCCGGCGACCATCGCCATCGCGAAGCCGAAGAACAGTTCGACGAAGACTTCGGCGTCGCCGGCGTTGAGGAACTGCACGCCTGTGGGCAGCGTCTTCACTGCCGGCAGCGCCTGCACTTCCTTCATCACCTCGCCGAGCGGGCGGCCGTTGAGTTCGGCGGTCAGGGTGACGTTGCGCTCGCGCTGGTAGCGCGAGATCACCGACGGGCCGCTGCCGTCGCGGATCTCGGCGAACGCCGCCAGCGGCACCGGGCCGTTGCGGCCGGGCACGCGCAGCTGCCCGACCAGCGCGGGATCGCGCAGCGCCTCGCGCGCGAAGCCGACCCGGATCGGGATCTGGCGATCGGCGAGGTTGAGCTTGGCCATGCGCTGGGTGTAGTCGCCGGCGGTCGCGATCCGCGTGGCCTCGGCGATGTCGGCGGTGGCCACGCCCAGGTCGGCGGCGCGCGCCGGGTCGGGCACGATCTGCACTTCCGGACGCAGCAGCGACGCGGTCGAGGACACGCTGCCCAGACCGGAGAGGCCACGCAGGCCGCGCTCGACGGCGGAGGACGCCGCATCGAGCTTCACCGGATCGTCGCCCGACAGCACCAGCTGCATCTGCTCGCCCGGTTCGCTGCTGATGAAGCTGATCTTGGCGCCGGGCAGGTCGACCAGGCGCTCGCGCACCAGCCGTTCCAGCGTCTTCTGGTCGCGCTCGCGATCCTTCGCCGGGCCCCAGTCGAGCACCACGGTCGCCTTGCGCACTTCGCCGGCGCCGGTCTTGCCCGGGTCGCCGAGGTCGAGCACGCTGCCGACCATCGTGAACGCGTGCTTCAACTCCGGGATGTCCGCGAGCTTCGCCCGCGCCTGTTCGGACACGGCGGTGGTGCGTTCGATCGGCGTGCCGGGCGGCAGCTCAATGCTGAGGTTGCTGCGACCGAGGTCGGTGAACGGGATGAAGGTGGTCGGGATCAGCGGCACCAGCGCCAGCGAACCGACGAACAGCCCGAACGCGATCCACAGCGTGCGCCCGCGGTGGCGCAGCGCCGCGTCCACCCAGCCCAGGTAGCGCGCCATCAGCTTCGATTCGGCGCCGGGATCGGCGTGCGGCTTGAGCTGGTAGGCCGCCATCATCGGCGTGAGCAGGCGCGCCACCAGCAGCGAGAACAGCACCGCGGTGGC
Source organism: Pseudomonadota bacterium (assembly GCA_023392975.1). Taxonomy (GTDB): domain Bacteria; phylum Pseudomonadota; class Gammaproteobacteria; order Xanthomonadales; family Xanthomonadaceae; genus Lysobacter_I. The sequence continues at coordinate 2,864 of JAEWNA010000098.1, forward strand.
CGCGGTCCAGCCGAACTCGCGGAAGAACTTGCCGGCGATGCCGGGCATGAACGCGACCGGCACGAACACCGCGGCCAGCGTCATCGAGGTCGCGATCACCGCGGTGCCGATCTCGTCGGCGGCGTCGCGCGCGGCCTCGATCGGCGACTTGCCCATGCCGAGGTGGCGGACGATGTTCTCGATCTCGACGATCGCATCGTCGACCAGGATGCCGACCACCACCGACAGCGCGAGCAGGGTGATGATGTTGAGGCTGAACCCGAGCATCGCGATCACAGCGAAGGTCGGGATGATCGACAGCGGCAGCGCCACCGCCGACACCCAGGTCGCGCGCCAGTCGCGCAGGAACCACCACACCACCAGCAGCGCCAGCAGCGCGCCTTCCCACAGCATCGTCATCGACGAGCCGTAGGAGCGTTCGGTCTCCTCGACGGTGTTGGTGACGAGGCTGAAGGCGACCCCCGGATGCGCGGCCTGCAGGGCGTCGAGCGCCTTGGCCACTTCGGCAGAGACGCGCAGCTCGTCCGACTTGCGGGTGCGCGACAGCGAGAACCCGACCACCGGCTTGCCGTCGAGCAGCGCGACCTGGGTGGGATCGGCGGCATCGTCGTGGACGCGGGCGATCGACGACAGCCGCACCGCGCGGCCGTCCGGCAGCGCGATGCTGTAGTCGCGCAGCTGCTGCGCATCGGCGACGGTGCCGAGCGCGCGCAGCGTCTGTTCCTCGCCGCCGACCTCGGTCTTGCCGCCGGGGCGATCCGCCTGGATCCGCGCCAACTGCTGCGACACCGCGCCGGCGGTGACGCCGTAGGCCATCAGCGCGTCGGGATCGAGATCCACGCGCACCTGGCGGTCGATGCCGCCGATGCGGGTGACCTTGGCCACGCCCTTCACGCCGTAGAGCGCGCGCGACACGTCACGGTCGACGAACCACGACAGCTCGTCGGCGGTCATGCCCGGCGCGGACACGGCGTAGGTCTGCAGCGAACCGCCGATGTCGACCTTGCCGACCACCGGTTCGAGAATGTCCTGCGGCAGGTCGCTGCGCACGCGGGTGACGGCATCGCGAGTGTCGTCGAGCGCGGTCGAGAGGTCCGCATCGAGGTTGAACTCGATCGCGGTGACGCTCATGCCTTCGGTGACGGTCGACATGATGCGCTTGACGTTCGGGATGGTCGCGACCGAATCCTCGACCCGGCGGGTGACCTCGGTTTCGAGCTGCGCCGGCGCGGCGCCGGGCTGGCTCACCGTGACCGTGGTCATCGGGAAGGCGATGTCCGGGAAGCGCGCCACCGGCAGCGCATGGAAGCCCCACAGGCCGGCCACGCACAGCACGAAGAACAGCATCAGTGCCGGCAGCGGCCGCTTGATCGCCCAGGACGAGAGATTGCCGCCGCCGCTCACGGGGCGGCGCTCCCCGCCGCGGGTGCGCTCACGACGCGGACGCGGTCGCCGTCGGCGAGGAAGCCCGCGCCCTCGACCACCACGCGCACGCCCGGCTTCGGCCCGTCCAGCAGGGCGACGTCGCCCGCGACCTTCAGGCCGGTGCGGACGCGCTGCGCGTGCGCGAGGCCCTTGCCGTCGACCACGAACACCGTGGGGAAGCCGTCGCGCAGCACCACGGCGGCGGCCGGGACCGTCGCGGCATCGGCCTCGCCGGTGTCGATGCGGCCCTCGACGTAGGCGCCGGCGGTCAGCCCCTGTGGATCCGGCAGGTCGGCGTACACCGTGCCGGTGCGGGTGGTGGCGTCGACGCCCGGGCTCACCGCGCGGACCCGGCCGTCGACCGCGGCGCCCGACGGCGCGGTCAGCACGATGCGGTCGCCCGGCGAGATCGACGCCAGCGTCGCGACCGGCAGTTCCGCCCGCCATTCCAGCCGACCGTCGCGGATCAGCCGCAGCAACTCGCTGCCACTGCCGACCACCTGGCCGGGCTGCACCAGCCGCTTCGAGACGATGCCGGCCGCAGGCGCGCGCAGGTCGGCGAAGCTGCGGCGCAGCGCGGCGCCGTCGCGCGCGGCACGCGCGGTGCCCACGCG
>JAEWNA010000157.1 GCA_023392975.1 Pseudomonadota bacterium
GTCGCGGGTGACGTCGCCGATCAGGGTCAGCGTCGCGTTGCCGGGCCGGTAGTGGCGACGCCAGTAGGCGAACAGCGCGTCGCGTTCGAGCCCGAGGATGTCGTCGCGCGTGCCCAGCACCGGATGACCGTAGGGATGATCGCCGTACGCCGTTTTCCACACCGCCTGGTGCAGCCGTTCCATCGGGTCGCCGGCGTACAGGTCGTGTTCGTTGAGTACGACGCCGCGCTCCGCCTCCAGATCGTCGGCATCCATGCGCAGCGCCTGCAGGCGGTCGGCCTCGATCTCCAGCGCGAGATCGAGGTGCTCGCTCGGCACCAGGTCGAAGTAGTGCGTGCGGTCGAGCCACGTGGTCGCGTTGGTCTCGGCGCCGAGCGGGTGCAGCAGCTCGTGGATCGAGGTGCCGATCCCGCGATGGAAGCGCGCGCTGCCCTTGAACATCATGTGCTCGATCATGTGGCTCGCGCCCTTGAGCCCGTCCGGCTCGTGCCGGCTGCCGACCTCGCAGGTGACCATCGCCAACGCGACCGGCATCGACGGCATCGGCAGGTGGAGCAGGCGCAGGCCGTTCGCGAACCGGTATTCGGCGATGCCGCCCACCTCGCGGACGAAGGCCGGTGCGTCGGTGGGTGCGACGGTCTCCGTGGCGGTGGAAGCGAGGGCGTGCATGCGCGCGTGTCCGGCCGTCGTCAGGACGTGGCGCCGAGCTCGACCGGCGCGGCCGTCGCCGTCGCCGGTGTCGCGTCGTCGCGACGCGCGGTGTGCCGGTGCAGGAAGAAGGCCGCCATCCCCGCCTGCACGAAGCCCGCGGCGCTCATCGCGATCCACAGCCAGGTCGGGCGGAAGCCGGGCAACCGCGACAGCAGCAGCGCAGCGCCGATCACCACGCCGGCGTAGACCAGCTGGGTGAACAGGCTGGCGCGGGTGTTGCCCTGCCCGGACAGCACCGCGAAGATCACGTAGGCCGCCGCCGACGGCAGCACCGTGATCGCGACGATGCGCAGCAGCCGGGTGCCGGCGATGCGGACCTCGGGGTCGTCGGTGAAGGCGGCGAGGATCCACGGCGCGCCGAGTTCCAGCACCAGCAACAGCAGCGGCGCGACGATCAGCGCCACGCGCAGGCCGCGGCGCAGGGTGTCGCGGACGCGGTCGGGCAGGCCGGCGCCGTGGCTCTGGCCGACGATCACGCAGGTCGCGCTGCTCAGCGCCATCAGCGGCAGCAGCGCCGCCTGGAAGATGCGCTGGCCGACGCCGAACGCGGCCTGGTCGGCCGCGCCGAAGGGGCGCAGGATCAGCGCGATCGCGAGCAGGTACAGCGCGAGCACGCCGCTCTCGATGCCGGTGGGCAGGCCGATCTTCAGCGCGCCCCACAGTTCGCGCGGCCGCGAGCACCAGATCGCCGGCTGCAGCGTCAGGTAGGCGCTGCGCCGCAGGAAGTAGACGAGGAGGCCGAGCATCACCGTCCCGCAGGCGAGGAACGCGGCGAGCCCCGTTCCCGCCACGCCGAGCGCCGGCAGCCCCAGCCAGCCGAACATGAGGACCGGCGAGAGCACCGCATTGAGGGCGACGGTCGTGGTCTGGGCGATCGTGCCGACGCGGACGTTGCCGGTGAACTCCAGCGCGCCGGCGATGATGTACAGCGGCAGCTGGACGACGATCGACGGGATGAACCAGCGGAAGTAGCTCGAGATCATCTCCGCCGCGCGCGGATCGGCGGTGAGCAGGCGGCCGAAGGCGTCGCGCTCGATCCAGGCGAACGTGCCGAACGCCAGCATGAACAGCAGCGCCGCGCCGAACGTTTCGTTGAAGATGCGGTCGGCGCGGTCGCGATCCTTCGCGCCGACCGACTGCGCGATCAGGATGCCCGAGCCGACGCTGAGCACCGGCATCAGCGTCAGCAGCAGCATCATCGGGAAACCGGCGAGGGTGACCGCGGCCTGCGCCTCGGGCCCGAGCCGGCCCAGCCAGTAGAGGTTGGCGAGCGCGAAGAGGTTGCCGGCGAGCATGCTCACCAGGATGGCGCCGCCCATGCGCAGCAGATGCGGCTCGATGCGGCCCTGGGTCAGGTCTTTCATGGCGCCTCCGCGGCAGCGGCGTCGCGCAGGCGCACGGTGCCCTCGAAATCCTTCGGCCGCACCAGCGAGGCCACCGCCATCGACGCGCGCTCGGGATGCGGCTGGTCGATCCGGAAGCGGGTGCAGAACAGGTGGGCGAGGATCATCAGCTGGGCCATGCCCAGGTTGGCGCCGACGCAGTTCTTCGGCGCCCAGCCGAACGGCACGTAGCTGCCGTGCGGGCACTGGCTGCGGCTTTCGCTCAGCCAGCGATCGGGATCGAAACGTTCGGGGTCGTGCCAGTCGCGATCGTCGTGATGCAGCATGTACGCGCTGATCGTGTACTGCTGACCGGGACACAGCGTGATGTCGTCCAGCGACAGGTCGGTCCGCACCGGACGCGTCACCACCGGCGGCGAGCTCCAGATCCGCAGCACTTCCTTCACGAAGCGCGCGGTCACCGGCGCCTGCCGGGTCGGGCCTTCGCACAGCGCATCGAGCGACACCTTCGACAGTTCGTCTTCCAGCCGCGCGCGCCAGCCGTGCTGGCGCTGGAGCTCGAACAGCAGGCAGCCGGCGGCGGCGCCGGGCGAACCGGTGATCGCAGTCAGCAGCGCGGTGACGGCATCGACCGCCCGCCCCAGCCCAAGCGCGGGCATCAGGTCGACGATGGGATCGGCCAGGTCGGGCCGTCGCGGCCTGCGGCCGGTCGCCCGTGCCTTCAGCTCGCGGCGCACGGCGAGGCCGGCGAGCAGTTGCAGCAGGATCATCTTCGGCTTGTGCACGATCGGGACGACGCGGTCGTGGTCGACGTCGCCGAGCACCCAGGCGACCTTCGACAGCACCTCCGCGACGACGATGCGCCGCGAGACCGGGCCCAGGCCGGCGACGATCGCGGTGACCAGCGGATCGATGGACACGCGTTCGGACAACCACAGCAGGTCGAGCGGACGGCCGACATCGGCATCGACGATGCGGGTCATGTCGCGGGCCAGGCGGCGCAGTCCCTCGGCATCCATCAGCTGGCGCATCTGGCCCTGCCAGGCGGCGCGCAACCGGTGCCAGTCGAACGGCACGCTCGTGCGGCCGCGGATCACGTCGGCGACGTCGTCGAGCATCGTCAGGTCGGCGAAGTTCATCGCCTCCAGCTTCTGCGTGACCTGCGGATCGAGCACGGTGAGCATGTCCGGACGCGTCCGGTCCCAGAACACCGCGCCCTGTTCCGTCCGCAGCCGACGCAGCGTCTGCACCGACGCGCTTTCCTTCACCGCCGTATCCGTCATCGCTGGTTCTCCCGCGCAGCCGACCGAAACGCGGCGGGGGAGGTGCGCATCCTCCCCCGGCGCGGATGGATCAGATGTTGTGGTACAGCACCCAACGCCACATGCCGCAGCGGTCGGCGACGCCGCGGACGCCGAAGGCGGCCTTCATCGCGCAGAGGGTCTTCTTCATGTCGATCTCCTTGAGTGGTGTGAAGTGGTGTAGCGAAGACGCGGTTCGCACCGCGTGAGTGCCGGAAGACGACGCGGGTCGTCGTCCGGCAGGCGGGATCAGATGTTGTGGTAGAGGTACCAGCGCCAGCCGCTGCAGCCACCGATGCCACGGACGCCGAAGGCGGCCTTCATCGCGCAGAGGGTCTTCTTCATGTCGATCTCCTTGAATGGTGTGAAGTGGTGTAACGAAGTCGCGGTTCGCACCGCATGAGCGCCGCGGGATGCGGACGACGGGATCGCCGCACCCCCGGGCGGGATCGCCGGACGACGACGCGGGCCGTCGTCCGGCATGGCGCGTCAGATGTTGTGGTAGTACACCCAGCGCCAGGTGAGGCAGCCGCCGAGGCCGCGGACGCCGAGGGCGGCCTTCATCGCGCAGATCGTCTTCTTCATGTCGTCTCTCCTTGAGGTTGAATTCGCGGATCGCTCCGCATCGGCATCGGGAAGGCGCGATGGGCATCGCACGCTCCCGGTGTCCTTGCAGGCGGCCGTGACGTGGCCGCCGAAGATCATCGGTCGCAGGACGCCGCCGGAGCCTGCGGTCGCCGGGATAACCGGAACGGCGGCGGCGCCATCGCCGCGGCGATCGTCGGCCGGGTCGCATGCGGTTCGACGACGAGCGCATGGCCTTCGGCGATGGCGGCGTACAGCGCGCTCACGAGCTGTGTCGACAGGTCGGCCGCGACGCAGCGATGCGGACCATGGCCGAACGGGATGAACGCCGGGTTGCGCCAGGCGTCCGGTTCCGCCCAGCGTTCGGGCCGGAACGCATCGGCGTCCGCCCAATACTCCGGATGCCGGTGCACCAGGTACGGGCACACCACCACTTCGTCGTCCGGGGCCATGTCCACGCCCGCGACCGCGTGCGGCTTCGCCGCATGCCGGCCCAGTTGCCAGGCCACCGGCCACAGGCGCAGCGCCTCGTGCACGCGCCATTCCGGCGGCACGTCCCGGTGCGGATGCGTCCCCGACAGATACAGCGACCAGGCGAGCACGAACCCCATCGAGCCCGCGATCGCGAACAGGAACGAGAGATAGATCTCGCCCAGCTCGTCGATCCGCTGCCCGGGTTCGAGCGCCATCGCCACGACGTCGAGCAGGTCGCGTGGCGCGCTGCGAGCTTCGCGCTGCCGCTGCTCGATCGCCTTCGACAATCCGTACGTCGTCTGGAACTGCAGCAGCATCCGTCGCCAGCGCGGCTGCCGCGCGCGCGCGCCGGCCAGCACCGCGCGCTCGATGATCCGCTCGATCAGCCCGCGCAGTGCGGGGGGCGCCTCCGGCTCCAGCAGCAGCGTGGACAGCAGCGCATAGGTCAGCCGGTTGCCGGCGTCCGGCCACGCGCTGGTCGCGCCGACGCGGCTGTCGACCAGTGCGCGCAGCATCTCGCGATCGGCCTGCTGCAGGCGATCGCGCACGAGCACGCGCGCATCGCGACGGATCTTCATCTGCACCGCGCGTGGCCCGAAGCCGCCGTGGCGGGTGTGGAAGAAGTCCGAGTGTTCGCGGTAGCGGCCATCGGCGTTGCGCAGGACATCGCGCGCGGCCAGCGGATCACCGAGCGCGTACTCGCGCATGCCGGTGCGGACGAGGTCGCCGTCGACGTGGAAGTGTTCGTCGAGGAAGCGCAGCGGGTCCTGCGAAAAGCGGTCGGTGATGGCGTCCTTCAGCATCGTCCTTCCCTGTCGATGTCCCTGGTCGCGCGGCGCGCCCGAGGCCTCCGGCCCGGCGTTGCCGTCGATGATCCGGTCGACGCTGCGGCATGTGTTCCGAGGGGCGGATCGCATCGGTGCCGATCGATCGCCATGCCGCCGTGCCGACCACGGATCCAACATAACCAACTGGCGTCGGGGCGGTTTCGTGAACGACGATAGCGGGACTGACGCAGGGACCGGGGGTCGGCCGAGGGAGGAGGTTCGGACGGTGTTGTCAGTGATAACGGACAAGAGATCGTTATCCATTGTCGACACGTCAGAAGGAATGACACATGCCCAATCGATCCGCCCAGAAACAGATCGCCCTCCGCATCCGCAGCGCTCGCCAGGCCGCGAGGCTGACGCAGACGGAACTCGCCGCCCGGCTCGGCCTGAGCAGGAGCGCGGTCGCGCAGTGGGAGAGCGCGACGGGTTCGATGCCGTCGACCGCGAGTTTCGCGGGCATCGCCGCCGCGCTCGCCTGCAACTTCGAATGGCTGGCGACCGGCCAGGGGCCGCGGACGTCCGGCCGGCATCCGGCGTCCGAGGCGCGCAGCGACGCGCCGCCGGCCGTCGATGTCCGCTACTTCGCGCGGGACGACGACGAGGAACGGCTGATGGAAGCGTTCCGCGCGCTCGACGACTTCGATCGCATCGCGGTCATCACGCTCGTCGAAACCCTGTCGGCGCGGCCGGTGCGCCTGCGGCGGAGCGCGTCCGCGGCGATCCGGGCGTGATCGAAGCCGTTACAGCAATCCGCTGCGCTTGATCGTCAGGTACTGCTCGACCAGCGCGGCGGGCAGCTGCTCGCAGGTCACGTCGAGCACGCTGACGCGGTGGTTGCGCAGCAGGTCGTGGGCGGCGGCGCGCTGGGCGATGTAGCGGGCGGCGGCGGCGGCGCGGACGGCGCTGCGCACGTCGGCGACGGGCTGGTCGAGGGCTTCGTCGAGGTCGCGTTCGCGCAGGCTGGCGACGACCACGAGATGGCGCTTCTGCAGCAGGCGCACCGCACCGAGGACGTCCTCGATGTCCTCGTCGCGCAGGTTGGTCACCAGCATCACCAGCGCGCGGCGGCGCTGGCGCAGCGCCAGTTCGGTGGCGGCGGCGAGGTAGTCGGTGGCGACCGGCACCGGCTGCAGGTCGTAGCTGGCGCGCAGCAGGGTGTCGATCGCGCCCATGCCGCGCTGCGGCTGCACCCAGCGCTGCTCGCCACCGGCGGTGAACAGGCCGACGGCGTCGCCGCGCTTGAGCGCGATGTAGGACACGACGAGCGTGGCGTCCAGCGCGCGATCGAAGTGCGACAGCCCGCCCTCGTGCGCGAGCATGCGCCTGCCGGTGTCGACGACCATCAACAACTGTTGATTTTTCTCGTCCTGGTACTCGCGCGAGATGAGTTTCCGTGCGCGCGCGGTCGCCTTCCAGTCGATCTGGCGCATGGAGTCGCCGACGCGGTATTCGCGCATCTGGTGGAAGTCGGTGCCTTCGCCGCGACGGCGCTTGATGTGCGCGCCGACCAGCCGCGACGCCTGTTCGGCGCTGAACAGCGCGAACCCGGCCAGCGGCGCGAAGTTCGGGAACACGCGCACGTCCTGCGGCGCGCCGACGACGCGCGACTGCCGCCACAGCCGCAGCGGCGAGGTCAGCCGCAGCTGCGTGCCGGCGAAGGTGAAGTTGCCGCGGACTTCGGGTTTCAGCCGATAACGCAGCAGGCTGACGCTGTCGCGATCGAGCACGAGGCTGCGCGGCATCTCGCCGTCGTCGGGGTCGCGATGGACGTCCCAGTCGCCGGGGTGCAGGTCGTGGACGGTGACGCGCTGGCGGCGGCCGTAATGCTCGATCCGCAGTTCGACCTCGCGCTCGACGCCGATCGGCCACGCCTCTGGCAAGGCGCGCGCGACTTCCGGCGTGGGCGCGGCGAACAGGCGCCAGAGATCGAACAGCGCCAACGCAGTCAGCGTCGCGAGCACGCCGAGCCACACCGTCGGCGACCCCCAGCCGACGTGGACCGCCAGCCCCAGCGCGGACGCGACCGCCAGCGCCGCGACCAGCGTCGGCGCCGGGCGCGGCCACGCC
>JAEWNA010000158.1 GCA_023392975.1 Pseudomonadota bacterium
GCGCGGAGCTGCTCGGCCATGGCGTCGACGGTGGTCGGCGCGGGCGCTTCGGCCCCGGCATCGGCGGCGAACGCAGGCGCGCCGGCGAGCGCGGCCACGACACAAAGGCTCGACAGGCTGGATTTCATCATCGTCCCGGAAGGTGGTATTGCATGGTTATAACGTAACAATCATCGCATGCCCGAGGCAGGCGGGCCACCCGTCGCCATGCTGGCCGGCCTGTCGTTCAGCCACTTCTCCTGAGGCGGGCCATGCCCATGACTTCTGGGAGAGGCGGGGAATTGTAATGTTATAACATATTGAACCTCCTTCTCCGACGGACGCGACGCATGTTCAGACCCGCCAGGCCAGGCCATTCCGGCCGCCGCATCCCTTCCCGCGCCCCCCTGTGGCTCGCACTGGCGCTGGCCTTGCCCACCCTCGCCTCGGCCGCAGACGACACCGACGGCCAGGACACCCGGCATCACGAAGCGCGCGACCTCGATACCGTCGTCGTCACCGCCAGCCCGCTCCGGCAGACCGCCGAGGAGCTGAGCCAGCCGACCGAAGTCCTGGCCGGCGAAGCGCTGGACCGGGACAAGGCCGGGACCCTCGGCGACACCCTGAGCAAGCTGCCCGGCGTGCAGAGTTCGAATTTCGGCGCAGGCGTCGGCCGGCCGATCATCCGCGGCCTCGACGGCCCGCGCGTCGGCGTGCTGTCCGGCGGCCTCGCCAGCCAGGACGTGTCGACGATCAGCCAGGACCACGCCACCGCGGTCGAGCCCTTCCTCGCCGACCAGATCGAAGTGCTGAAAGGCCCCGCCACCCTGCTCTACGGCAGCGGCGCGATCGGCGGCGTGGTCAACGTGGTCGATGGCCGCATCGCCGAACGCCCGCTGGACGAGACCGTGAGTGGCCGCGCGGAAGTGCGCTACGGCACGGTCGACCAGGGGCGCACCGCGATGGCCCGCGTCGACGCCTCCGGCGCCGACGGCGCGCTGGTGCTGCACGCCGATGGCGTCTATCGCGAGGCGGACGACTACGACACGCCGAACGGGCGACAGGACAACAGCTTCGTGCATACGCGCACCGGTGCGCTGGGGGCGTCGTGGGTCGGGCAGGACGGCTTCCTCGGCGTGTCGGCGTCGCGTTACCAGGACCGCTACGGCAATCCGGGCGAGCCCGGCGACGCCGCGCTCGGCGAACCCAGCGTCCATCTCGACATGCTGCAGACCCGCGGCGAATTGAAGGCCGGCGTGAACCGGCCGTTCTGGATCTTCCAGAGCGTGCGCGGCAGCGTCGCCGACACCAATTACGAACACACCGAGTTCGAAGGCAGCGAGCCGGGCACGCACTTCGTCAACGACGCCACCGATGGCCGGATCGAACTGACGATGCGGCCGTTCGGCGCGTGGACCGGCGCGCTGGGCGTGCAGTTCGGCAACCGCACCTTCGAGGCCGTGGGCGAAGAAGCGTTCGTGCCGCGCACCAACACCCGGTCGAACGGCCTGTTCTGGATCGAGCACGGCGACTACGGCGCCTTCCAATTCGACCTGGGCGCCCGCGCCGATCGCGTGCGCACCTCACCGGACGGCGGCGTGGTGCGCAATTTCTCGCCGAAGAGCTACTCGGCCGGCGCCGTCTGGAAATTCGCCGACGCCTGGCGCCTCAGCCTCAACCTCGATCGCGCCGAGCGCGCACCCGCGGAGGAGGAGCTGTACGCGAACGGCCCCCACGCGGCCACCGCGTCGTTCGAGATCGGCGATCCGTTCATGCGCGAGGAGCGCGCCGACCAGGCGGAACTCGGCCTGCACCACCACGGCAAGCGTTTCGAGGCCAAGGCGGCGATCTACCAGACCGACTTCAAGGGCTTCATCTACCTGGTCGACACCGGCACCACCACGCCGGATGCGGAAGCGCTGCCGATCCGCCAGTGGTCGCAGGCGGACGCCCGCTTCCGCGGGATCGAGGCGGAAATCACCGCCCACCTGATCGACGACGAGCGCGGCCGGCTGGACCTGCGCGCCTTCGGCGATCGCGTCCGCGGCCAGCTGGACAGCGGCGAGGACCTGCCGCGGGTGGCGCCGGGCCGGTTCGGACTCGGCCTGAGCTGGAACGCCGATGCGTGGCGCGCCAGCCTCGGCGCGACCCGGGTGATGCGCCAGAGCGACGTCGCCCCTGGCGAAACCGAAACGCCCGGCTACACCTTCGTCGACGCCCACTTCGCTTATCACTGGGACACGTCGAAGCTGGGCTGGGAAGTCTTCGCCGACGGCACCAATCTCACCGACCAGGTCGGTCGCGTGCACACCTCGTTCCTGAAGGACAACGTGGTGCTGCCGGGCCGTGGCGTGGCGGCCGGCGTTCGCGTGTTCTTCTGACCCTCGCCCGCGCGAGTTCGACCGCGCGCGTCGCGTGCCTGGAGGACCTCTCCCCCTCGGGTGCGCGGCGCGCGCGGTTTTTTCGGTGGCGACTCGCGCTCGCCGCGCGATTCGGCGAGGTCAGCCGGCGCCGGCGCCGGCACAGCGCGCGCAGAGGCCGTGGACTTCCAGCGTCTGCGCCTGCGGCACGAAGCCGAGCGCGCGGGCCTTTTCGTCGAGCAGCGCGACGATGCGCTCGTCCTCCAGCTCCACCGCGCTGTGGCACCGGTCGCAGATGAGGAACGGCACCGAATGCTGCGCCGTGCTCGGATGGTGGCAGGCGACGAAGGCGTTGACCGATTCGAGCTTGTGGATGAAACCGTTGGCGAGCAGGAAATCCAGCGCGCGATAGACCGTCGGCGGCGCCGCGGAACCGGCGCTGTCCTCGTCGTCCAGCTTGTCGGCGCGGATGCGATCGAGCAGATCGTAGGCCTTGATCGGCTTGCCCTGCGCGGCGATCAGGCCCAGCACCTTGGCGCGGATCGGCGTCAGCCGCAGCCCGCGCTCGCGGCAGGCGCGTTCCACCGCGGCCACGAAGCCCGGGGCGTCGTGGACATGGTGGTGCGGGTCGGTGCAGTGATCGTGGGCCATGGCCGGATGATGGCGACGCGCGGGGAACGACTCAACCCCGCGCCGACGGACGCGCCGGGCGGGCGGGTCGTTCAGCCCGCCGCCGCGATCTTCGCCAGCGCGGCGTCGATGCGCACCAGCGCCTCGTCGCGGCCGGCGAGGAACACCGTGTGCGAGATGTCCGGGCTGACCTGGGTACCGGTGATCGCCACCCGCATCGGCTGCGCCACCTTGCCCATGCCGATGCCCAGTGCCTCGGCGACGGCGTGCAGCGCGACGCTCACCGATTCGGCGCTCCAGTCGGCGGCCGCGATCGCAGCCAGACGCTCGCGTGCCTCGCGCAGCGGCGCGGCGGCCTCCGGCTTGAGGTGTTTGGCGACCGCGGCCTCGTCCCAGGTCGTCAGCGGACCGAACCACACCGCGGCGCGCTCGGCCATGTCTTTCAGCGTCTGCACGCGGTCGCGCAGCGCGATCACGAGGTCCGCGGGCTTCGGCCCCTTCGCCAGGTCGTAGCCGGCGCGCTCCAGATGGAAGACCAGATGCTTGCCCACGGCCTCGGGATCGTCGCTCTTGAGGTACTGCTGGTTGAGCCAGCCGAGCTTGGCCATGTCGAGGCGCGACGCCGCGGGATTCACGTCCTTCAGCTCGAACAGGCCGACCATCTCGTCGCGGGTGAAGATTTCCTGGTCGCCGTGCGACCAGCCCAGCCGCACCAGGTAGTTCAGCAGCGCGTGCGGCAGGTAGCCCGCGTCGCGATAGCCCATCACGTCGGCGGCGCCGGTGCGCTTGGACAGCTTGGCACCTTCCTCGTCGAGGATCATCGGCAAGTGCGCGAAATTCGGCACCGTCGCGCCCAGCGCCCGGTAGATGTTGATCTGCCGCGGCGTGTTGTTGACGTGATCGTCGCCGCGCACCACGTCGGTGATGCCCATGTCGAGGTCGTCGACGACGACGGCGAAGTTGTAGGTCGGATAGCCATCGGCGCGGAAGATCACCAGGTCGTCGAGTTCCGCATTGTCGAACTCGATCCGGCCCTTGACCTTGTCGTCCCACGCGACCTTGCCGTCGAGCGGGTTCTTGAACCGGATGACGCGGTTCGGATCGTCGCGGTAGCCGGCGTTGGCCTCGCGGTAGGCGCCGTTGTAGCGCGGCTTCTGCTTCGCGGCCAGCGCGGCTTCGCGCACGGCCTGCAGTTCTTCCTTCGTCTCGTAGGCGTAGTACGCGGTGCCCGCGGCGACCATCTGCTCGGCGACCTCGCGGTAGCGGTCGAGGCGATGGGTCTGGTAGATCGGGCCCTCGTCGTAGCCGAGGTCCAGCCAGTCCATCGCGTCGAGGATGGCGTCGATCGCGCCCTGCGTGCTGCGCTCGCGGTCGGTGTCCTCGATCCGCAGCACGAACTGCCCGCCGTCGTGGCGCGCGGCCAGCCAGCAGTACAGCGCAGTGCGGGCGCCGCCGATGTGCAGGTAGCCGGTGGGGCTGGGGGCGAAACGGGTGCGGGTGGTCATGGCGACGGCATCGGGCGGCGTGAAGCCGGCCATTTTACCCGACCGTCGGCGTCGCCCGGCCCGCGGCACGCCCGGGCACCCTACAATCCGCGCCATGACGACCCTGTTCATTTCCGACCTGCACCTGGACCCCGAGCGCCCAGAGGTCACCCGACTGTTCGGCGACTTCATCGACGGCGAGGCGCGCACGGCCGACGCGCTGTACATCCTCGGCGACCTGTTCGAGGCCTGGGTGGGCGACGACGATCCGTCGGAGACCGGTGCCTTCGTCGCGTCGAAGCTGCGCGCGCTGTCCGATGCCGGCGTGCCGGTGGCCTTCCAGCACGGCAACCGCGACTTCCTGGTCGGCCGCGATTTCGCCCGCCGCGCCGGCCTGCGCCTGCTGCCCGAGCACGCGGTCGTCCCGCTGTACGGCAAACCGACGCTGCTGATGCACGGCGACACCCTGTGCACCGGCGACGCGGCCTACCAGGCGTTCCGCGCGCAGACCCGGGCGCCGGCATGGCAGGCGCAGTTCCTCTCGCAGCCGCTGGCCGCGCGCCTCGCGTTCGCGGCGCAGGCGCGCGCGGCGAGCCAGCAGCGCCAGCAGGCGATGAAGACCGACGACCGCACGCAGTTCGAGACCATCACCGACGTCGCGCCCGACGCCGTGCACGACACGCTCGCCCGCTACGGCGTGGACACGCTGATCCACGGACATACCCATCGCCCGGCGATCCACGCACTCGACGTCGACGGCCGCGCCTGCCGGCGGATCGTGCTGGGCGACTGGTACACGCAGGGCTCGGTGCTGCGGGTGGCTGCCGACGGCACGACCGCGCTGTCCGCCCTGCCCCTCTGAGCATTCCGGCAACGCAGCCTTCAGGCCGCTGCCACGGTGTCGATGGCGCGATGGCCTGAAGGCCGCTCCATCCTGATCGGAAAGACCGGCGGCGGATCGAATGCCGCCGGTCTATGCGCGAATGCGATCAGGCCGTCGGAGACGCCGCGGGCGTCGGCGGCGCGGCACGATGCTTGCGGAGATACAGGAGGGTCGTGACGCCGCTGATCACGGAGCCGAGCAGATACGGAATGGCGATGAACAGACCGAGCACGAGGAACACGATCGTGAGCGTGTTCAGCACCAACAATACGTCCCGCTTGCGGCGTTCGAGCGACTTCATGGCGTTCTCCTGAGAGTTTGGTGATCCGGCGGATCAGGCGCAGTGCGTGCGGATGATCACGGGGCATTATGTGCATACCCGCGAGACACGCACCAGCGCCGTTGATCGGCCCGTATCGACACCCCCTGCGCGCCGCGGCCGCTGCCACGGCGACGCTGGATCATGCCATCTCCGCGACCGCGCTCTGGAGCGCCGCCAGTTCTGCCTCGCTGAAACCCGCCGCGCTGCGCGCATCGAGATTGAACGGGCCGTGGAGCACGCCACGGCCGTATTCGACCAGCAGCCGGCGGAACGTCGGTTCGGGCGCGACGCCCTCCCGTTCGCAATACCAGCGGAACCAGCGCGATCCCGCGGCGACGTGGCCCACTTCCTCGCGCAGGATCACCTCGAGGATGTCGGCGGTGGCATGGTCGCCGAGTTGGCGCAGCTTCACGATCATGCCGGGCGTGACGTCCAGCCCGCGCGCTTCCAGCACCCGCGGCACCAGCGCCATGCGCTCCAGGCCGGAATGCGCGGTTTTCTCGGCCATTTCCCACAGACCGTTGTGCGCGTCGAAATCGCCGTAGTCGTGGCCGAGCGCCTGCAGCCGTTCGCGCAGCATGACGAAGTGCCTCGCCTCGTCGTGCGCGACCTGCGCCCAGTCGACGTAGAAATCGTGCGGCATCCCCCGGAAGCGGTAGACCGCGTCCCAGGCGAGGTCGATCGCGTTG
>JAEWNA010000075.1 GCA_023392975.1 Pseudomonadota bacterium
CGGCGTGTTCGAAGGCTTCTTCTCGGGCTTCGGCCATGGCCACGTGGCCAGCGCGGCGCTGGTACTGCTGGTCGCTTTCGTGCTGGTGCTGCGGATGTTCTCGATCGGCATCGCGCTGCTGAACTACGCGGGTTTCCGGCTGGAGGAACACGGCCGCCGCCTCACCCTGGAACGCGGCCTGTTCACCCGGCTGCGCACCAGCACGCCGCGCCGGCGCATCCAGTCCTGGATCCTGCACGAAGGCATGCTGCATCGCTGGTTCGGCCGGCGCACGCTGGAAGTCGGTACCGCGGTGCTGGAGAACGGATCGCGCCACCACCATCCGCGCTCGCTGCGCGAACTGGCGCCGGTGGCGACGCCCGAGCGCTGCGACGCGCTGATCCGCCACCTCGCGCCGCAGCTGCACTGGCCGCCGGCCGAATGGCAGCCGCTGCACCGGCTGACGTTCTGGCGCCTGTTCCTGCCGCAACTGCTGCTGGCGTCGGTGATCGGCGCCGTCGCATGGTGGCGGCTGGGCAAGCTGGGCCTGATCTTCGTCGCGCTGTGGGTGCCGTGGATCGCCTACATCGCCTGGCAGAACGCGCGCCACGCCGGCTACGCGGCGGACGATCGCCTCGTCGCCGTGCGCGGCGGCTGGTGGACCCGCGAATGGCGTTTCGCCGAGATCGGCAAGCTGCAGGCGATCCGCTGGGGCCAGACGCCGGTCGACCGCATGCTCGGCATGGCCCGGCTGCTGCTGGACACCGCCGGAGGCAACGCGATGGAGAAACCGCTGCAGCTGCGCTTCCTGCCCGAGGCCGATGCCCGCGCGCTGTTCGAACGCCTGTCCGGCGCGCAGCGGCGGCAATCGTTGCGGTGGTGAAGCGGCGCTTTCCGATTTTTGTAGGAGCGACGTGAGTCGCGACGAAAAGAGAAAAGCCCCGCCGCAGGTGGTCGCGACTCACGTCGCTCCTACAATAAAAGCGCAACGTCAGCCCAGTCCCCAATACCCCAGTTTCGACCGGATCTGCAACGCGCGGACGTGGCCGCCCAGCGGCTTGCCGCGCAGGCGGCCGAGGCGGCCTGCGAGCAGGTCTTCGGTCGCCGCGATGACGCGTTCGGACGAGTGCCCATCGCGGTATGGATGGATGGCGTCGGCGTAGGCGATGATCGCGGCTTGCAGTTCCGGCGTCGGCGCGAACGCATGGTCGAGCATCTCCGGCAGCCGCGTCGGGTCGTCGAAATCGAGCATGTGCGGCTTCGGCGCGCGGTTGCGCAGGGTGACGACCGGCTTGTGCTGGACCACGAATTCGGAGACCACCGACGTGGTGTCGGCCACCAGCACGTCGGCGGCGCGCTGCGCGGCCATCAGCTGCTCGGTCTCGACGAAGGCGGCGTTCGGGCCGGCGAGGGCGCGGTAGCGGTCGAACAGCTCGGGCGCGCACTTCGGATGCAGGGTCAGCAGCCAGTAGCGCTCGCCGCGCGCGACCTCGGCGGCGATCGCGTCGAACAGGTGCGGCGCGGCGCTCAATCGCTCGGTGAAGGTCGAGGCGAACAGGACCGTCGGGCGGCCGTTCGCCGGCGCGCGCAGCGCGGCCGAGGCACCATGATCGTCGCGGAACAGCGGATCGAGCTTCGGCCAGCCGGTCTCGACCACCGCGAAGTGCGGATGCCGGGCGGCGATCTCGCGGAACGGGCCGGTCGTCGCCGGGCCCTGCGTGCAGTAGAGATCGAACAGGCCACGCACGCGGAAATGGCCGCGGGCGGCGTCGCGCTTCTCGACGTTGAAGCCGTGGAAGAGCTGCACCTTCGGCCCGGTCAGGAAGGTCGGCACCCAGTTCGCCGCGCTGAACACCGCCCGGGGTCGCAGCGCCACCGCCTCGCGCAGGCTTATCATGCGGACCGGGTCCGGCAGGCGCGCGCCGGCGGCGCCGTCCGCGAACCAGGCGTGCACGCCGTGGCCCGCCGCCTGCAGCGCATCGGCCAGCGGCTGCAGGATCGGCAGCGCATACCGCTCGGTCGCGAACAACAGGTATTCCGCCATCGCCACGTCCTCGCCTTCGTCCGCCGTGCCCGTCTCGGCCGTGATTATCGCCTTCAACGAGGCCGACCGCATCGGCGACTGCCTGGCGTCGCTGGCGTTCTGCGACGACATCGTGGTGGTCGACTCCGGTTCGACCGACGGCACCCGGGCGCTGTGCGAGGCGGCCGGCGCACGGGTGTTCGAGCGCGCCTTCACCGGATTCCGCAGCCAGAAGCAGTTCGCGGTCGAGCAGGCCGCGCACGACTGGGTGCTGTGCCTGGACGCCGACGAGCGCGTGGGCCCCGAGCTGAAGGCGGCGATCCTCGCCGCACGCGACCGCGGTTTCGAAGGCGTCGCCGGCTACCGCTTTGCGCGGCTGAGCGAGTACTTCGGCCGCTTCCTGCGCCGCGGCAACGCCTATCCGGATCGCGTACTGCGGCTGTTCGACCGTCGTCGCGGTGGCTGGCGCGGCAATCGCGAGATCCACGAGGCCGCGAGCGTCGACGGCACGGTGAAGACGCTGCCGGGCGACCTGATCCACTACCCGTACCGCTCGCTGATGCAGCAATTGCAGAAGACCGAACGCTACGCGCGGATGATGGCCGAGCACGAATTCGCCCGCGGCAAGCGCGCGTCGCTCGGCAAGCTGATCCTGTCGCCGGCGTGGCGGTTCTGGCGCGGCTACGTGTTCCGACTGGGCTTCCTCGAAGGCTGGCACGGCCTGGTCTACGCCTACGTCCGCGCCAACTATGTGCGCCAGAAGACGATCATGCTGTGGATGCTGGAGCGCGGGCAGAAGGTGGAGTGAACACGGTCGCGCTTGTGCGAAGCCGGCGCGATCCACACCTAGTACAGTCCGTCATCCTCGCGCAAGCGAGAACCCAATGTTCAGCGGCGATCATGCGTGGGTCCCCGCTTGCGCGAGGATGACCGGGCTTTTCGAGCGCGGCTGATTCCGCGTTCGACGATACACGCCCCTTCGCAACCGACACTCCCGCATGCTCGACACTCTGACCTTCGACAACCGCCTCCTCGCCGAACTTCCCGGCGATCCCGAATCCGGCCCGCGCCGGCGCGAGGTGCGCGGGGCGGTGTGGTCGCGGGTCGCGCCGACGCCGGTCGCGGCGCCGCGCACGCTGGCGGTGTCGCGCGAGATGGCGGAGACGCTGAGCTTCAGCGAGGCGGACACCACGTCGGACACCTTCGCGCAGGTGTTCGCCGGCAACGCCCTGCTGCCGGGCATGGACCCGTTCGCGACCAACTACGGCGGCCACCAGTTCGGCAACTGGGCCGGGCAGCTCGGCGACGGCCGCGCGATCAGCCTCGGCGAAGCGGTGAACCCCGCCGGCAAACGCTTCGAACTGCAGCTCAAGGGCGCAGGGCCCACGCCGTACGCCCGGTTCGCCGACGGCCGCGCAGTGCTGCGCTCGTCGATCCGCGAATTCCTGTGCAGCGAGGCCATGCACCACCTCGGCGTGCCGACGACGCGCGCGCTGTCGCTGGTCGCCACCGGCGAGGACGTGGTCCGCGACATGTTCTACGACGGCCATCCGAAGCCGGAACCCGGCGCGGTGGTGTGCCGGGTCGCGCCGTCGTTCCTGCGCTTCGGCCACTTCGAACTGCCGGCGTCGCGCGGCGAGACCGAGCTGCTGCGCGCGCTCGCCGACTTCGCCATCCGCCGCGATTTCCCGCATCTGCGCGGCGAGGGCGAGTCGCTGTACGGCGACTGGTTCGTGGAGATCTGCACGCGCACCGCGCGGCTGGCCGCCGAATGGATGCGCGTCGGCTTCGTCCACGGCGTGCTCAACACTGACAACATGTCCGTGCTCGGGCTGACCATCGACTACGGTCCGTACGGCTGGATCGACGCCTACGATCCCGACTGGACGCCCAACACCACCGACGCCGGCGGCCGCCGCTACCGCTTCGGCTGGCAGCCGGCGATCGCGCGCTGGAACCTGATGCGCCTCGCGCAGGCGCTGTCGCCGCTCTTCGGCGATGCCGCGCCGCTGGCGGCCGGCATCGACGCGTTCGGCGCCGCCTACGCCGAGGCCGACCGCGACACCACTGCGCGCAAGCTCGGTGTGGCCGAGTGCCGCGACGACGACGTCGCGCTGGTCCGCGACCTGCACGCGCTGATGCACGCGGCCGAGATCGACATGACGCTATGGTTCCGCGGCCTGCGGGATCTGGTCGGCGACGATCCCGCGCCGCTCGAAGCCGCGTTCTACGATCCGGCGAAACGCGCCGCGCACGACGCCGACCTGCGCGCCTGGCTCGCGCGCTACGCGGCGCGTGTGGCCGACGATCCCCTGCCGCCCGATGTGCGTCGCGAACGCATGCGCCTGGCCAATCCGAAGTTCGTGCCGCGGAACTACCTCGCGCAGCAGGCCATCGATCGCGCCGAGGCGGGTGATGTTTCAGCCATCAGCGAACTGCTGGAGGCGATGCGCCGGCCCTACGACGACCGTCCCGAGCGAGCGGCGTTCTGTGGCAAGCGGCCGGACTGGGCGCGGGATCGTCCGGGCTGTTCGGCGTTATCCTGCAGTTCCTGAGCCGCGCCGGGAAGCGGGCTCCGGTCGCGGTTCCGGCGCCGTTTCGAGGCTGGTCAGTGCCGGGGGCGATGACCGAAAATGGCCCACCCCCTCCACCGCGCCCGCGTTCCGATGCCGGCGCCATCACCGAGGCCTCCACCCCGATGGCTCGCATCCTCGTGACCGGCGGCGCCGGCTTCCTCGGCTCGCACCTGTGCGACCGCCTGCTCGACGACGGCCACGACGTGCTCTGCGTCGACAACTTCTTCACCGGCAGCAAGCGCAACATCGCGCACCGCATCGGCCATCCGTACTTCGAGCTGATCCGTCACGACGTGACCTTCCCGCTGCATGTCGAGGTCGACCGCATCTACAACCTCGCCTGTCCCGCCTCGCCGGTGCACTACCAGCACGATCCGGTGCAGACGACGAAGACCAGCGTGCACGGCGCGATCAACATGCTCGGCCTCGCCAAGCGGCTGCGCGCGCGCATCCTGCAGGCGTCGACCAGCGAGGTCTACGGCGACCCTGAAGTGCATCCGCAGCCGGAGGGCTACTGGGGCCGCGTCAATCCGATCGGTATCCGCAGCTGCTACGACGAAGGCAAGCGCTGCGCCGAGACGCTGTTCTTCGACTACCACCGCCAGCATGCCCTTGACATCAAGGTCGTGCGCATCTTCAACACCTACGGCCCGCGCATGCATCCCAACGACGGGCGCGTGGTCAGCAACTTCATCGTGCAGGCGTTGCGCGGCGAGGACATCACGATCTACGGCGACGGCCTGCAGACGCGCAGCTTCTGCTACGTCGACGATCTGATCGAGGGCTTCGAGCGGATGATGGCGACGCCGGCGGGGTTCACCGGGCCGATCAACATCGGCAATCCCGGCGAATTCACCATGCTCGAACTTGCCGAGAAGGTGCTGTCGCTGGTCGGCGGCCGCTCGAAGCTGGTGTTCAAGCCGCTGCCGTCGGACGACCCGAAGCAGCGCCAGCCGGACATCGCGCTGGCCAGATCCGAACTGGGCTGGGAGCCGAAAGTTGCGCTGGAAGACGGCCTCAAGGAAACCATCGCCTATTTCCGCAAGCTGCTGGCCGAGACCGACATCGGCGAGGGCCGCTCGGCATGAGCGTCGTCGCGCTAACCACGGCGACCGCGTCCACCACCTTCGCCGTCGTCGTCACCTGCTACAACTACCGCGATTTCGTGGTCGAGGCGGTCGATAGTGCGCTGGCGCAGACCCGCGCGCCGAAACAGGTCATCGTGGTCGACGACGGCTCGAAGGATGGCTCGCAGGACCTGCTGCGCGAACGCTACGGCGACGATCCGCGCGTGACCCTGCTGATGTGCGAGAACGGCGGCCAGCTGGTCGCGTTCCAGCGCGGCCTCGCCGTGGTCGATGCGGACGTGGTGTGCTTCCTTGATGCCGATGATCGCTGGGAACCGGCGCACCTGGAAAGGATCGGCGCGCTGTACGACGCCCGCAGGGACGTCGACTTCGTGTTCAACGACATCGTGTTGTTCGGCAACGAGACGCGGACGATCGCCTTCGCGGATCGCGCGATCGATCTTGGCTACACCGCGGTCGCCACTTACGAACTGGTGTACTGGTATGGCGCACCGACGTCGGCGCTTTCGCTGCGGACCGCGATGGCGCGTCGTTGCCTCGACCTGCCGCCGGAGATGACGAAGACCTGGCGCCTTTCCGCCGACAACTGCCTCGTCTACGGTGCCAGCCTGTTCGCCGGCCGCAAGTATTTCCTGCCCACCGGCACCGTCGGCTATCGCATCCACGGCAAGAACGGCTGGTGGTCGAACCGCGGCCACGTCGAGCGCTACCTCAACCGCCTGCGTTCGCGCGGACTGGTGAACGAATACGCGCGCATGGCCGGCGTGTCGCCGGAATCGGTCGAGCTGGTGAAGTTCGAGTTCAAGACCAAGCCGTCACCGAGCTGGTCCGAGATCCGTCGTTACGCCGGCCTCGCGATGCGTACCCGTGGCACCGTGTTCAAGCGTGTCGAGCGCGCGCTCAGCATCCTTGCGTACGCGCTGAAGCCCGCGCGCAAAGGCTGAGCACCTGCGCCGCCGCCATGAAACTGCTGCTCACCAACTTCCACGACGGCGACGGCGGTGGCCATACGACTTACCTGATGGCGCTGGCCCGAGGCCTCGCGGACCGACACGAGGTACATCTCGCGGTCCCGCCGACCAGCCGCCTGCATCGAGAAGCGTCGCAGCTCGACGGGGTGTTCGTGCATGCGCAGCTGTATCCGAACGGGCTCGGCAAGCTGCCGCAGGCGCTGCGCGAGAAGCGCCGCCTGCGCGCCCTGCTGCGACTGCATCGGTTCGATGTGGTCCACGTCAACGGCTCGGCCGATCATCGCCTCGTGCTCGCCGCGCTGCGCGGCCTGCCGTGGCGGCCGAAGCTGGTGCTGACCAAGCACAACTCCAAGCCGATGCAGGGCTTCACGCATCGCCTGCGCGCGGCGAAGACCGACTTGGCGATCGGTGTCAGCGATGCCACGTTGCGCCAGTTGCAATCCTCGCCGTACGCGCGCTGCGCGCCGCGCAGCATCCGCAACGGCGTCGACATCGCGCACTACGCACCGTGGCCGGCCGAACGCTGCGCCGACGCGAAGCGGGCGTGGTGTCCCGACGACGCGCTGCTGCTCGGCAGCAATGCCGGCACCGCGCTGCACAAGGGCTGGATGGACCTGGTCGAGGCGCTGGCGACGCTGCCCGAGCCGCAACGCGGGCGCATTCACGTCCTGCTCTGCGGCAAGCCGCCGGCCGAGGAACAGACCACGCGCATCGCCGCGCTCGGCCTGGCATCGCAGGTGCATTTTGCCGGCCTGCTGTCTGACGTGCGGCCCGCCGTCGCGGCGATCGACGCCGGCTTCGTGCTGTCCTACGCCGTCGAGACCATTTCCTTCGCCTGCCGCGAAATGATGGCGATGGCCAAACCGGTGCTGGTCAGCGACTACGCCGGCCTGCCGGAGAACATCGACGACGGCGTCGACGGCTGGATCGTCCCCGTGCGCGACCGCGACGCGATCGCCCGTGCGCTCGTGGGCTTGCTCGACGCCCGCGACCGCCTGCCCGCGATGGGCGCCGCCGCGCGCGCGAAGGCGGAGCGGGGCTTCGGCCTGCGCACCTTCGTCGAGGCCACCGAGGCGGCCTACGTGTCGCTGCTGCCGGCCGCCGGTTGAATCGCCCCTGCCGCGCTAAACTAGCGCCATGCCTCTCCTCACCTTGAATGACGTCGACTTCGGCGTCGGCGGTCCGCTGCTGCTCGACGGCGTGGACCTGGCCATCGAACCCGGCGAACGCATCGCCCTGATCGGCCGCAATGGCGCCGGCAAGTCGACGCTGCTGCGCCTGCTGGCCGGCGAACTGAAGCCCGACGACGGCGACATCCGCGCCGAGACCGGCGTGCGCGTCGCACGGCTCGAACAGGAAGTGCCGCGCGACGCCGTCGGCACCGTATTCGACGTGGTCGCGGCCGGACTGGGCGCGCTCGGTGCGCTGCTCGCGGACTACCACCACCTGATCCACGCCGACGCGATCGACACCGAGGCACTGGCTGCGGTGCAGTCGAAGATCGAGGACGCCGGCGGCTGGTCGGTCGACCAGCGCGTGACCGAGACGCTGGCGCGGCTGCAGCTCGACGGCGACCAGGACTTCGCGCAGCTGTCCGGCGGCATGAAGCGCCGCGTGCTGCTGGCGCGCGCGCTGGTATCGGCGCCGGACCTGCTGCTGCTGGACGAACCGACCAACCACCTCGACATCGCCGCGATCGACTGGCTCGAAGGTTTCCTCAAGGCGTGGCCGGGCGCGCTGGTGTTCGTCACCCACGATCGCCGATTCCTGCGCGCGCTGGCGACGCGGATCGTCGAGATCGACCGCGGCCAGCTCACCAGCTGGCCCGGCGACTGGGCGAACTACCTGCGTCGCCGCGAGGAGCGCCTCAACGCCGAGGCACAGGAGAACGCGCGCTTCGACAAGCTGCTGGCGCAGGAGGAAGTGTGGATCCGGCAGGGTATCAAGGCCCGCCGCACCCGAGACGAAGGCCGCGTGCGCCGGCTGAAGGCCATGCGCGAGGAGCGCGCCGCGCGCCGCGACCTCACCGGCAACGTGCGCATGGAAGCCGCGCAGGCCACGGCCTCCGGCAAGAAGGTGATCGAGGCGAAGGACGTGACGTTCGCGTTCGGCGAGCGCGTGCTGGTGAAGGACTTCTCGACGACGATCCTGCGCGGCGACCGCATTGGCCTGATCGGCGACAACGGCAGCGGCAAGACCACGCTGCTGAAGCTGCTGCTGGGCGACCTGCAGCCGCAGGCGGGCGAGATCAGGGTCGGCACGCAATTGCAGGTCGCGTACTTCGACCAGTACCGCGCCACGCTGCGCGAGGACTGGAACGCGATCGAGAACGTCGCCGAGGGCAAGGATTCGGTGACGATCAACGGCCGCTCGAAGCACGCGATCGGCTACCTGCAGGACTTCCTGTTCTCGCCGGAACGTGCGCGCGCGCCGATCACGCGCCTGTCCGGCGGCGAGCGCAACCGCCTGCTGCTGGCGAAGCTGTTCGCGCAGCCTTCCAACCTGCTGGTGATGGACGAACCGACCAACGACCTCGACGTCGAGACGCTGGAACTGCTCGAGGAGCTGCTGGGCGAATACGAAGGCACGCTGCTGCTGGTCAGCCACGACCGCGACTTCCTCGACAGCGTCGTCACGTCCACACTCGTGATGGAAGGCGACGGCCGCGTCGGCGAATACGTCGGCGGCTACAGCGATTGGCTGCGGCAGCGGGCGGCGCCGGTCGAGGCGGCGAAAGCGGCTGCGAAGACACCGCAACCTGCGAGTGCAGCGTCATCCGCGCCGACGCCCGCTGCCGCGACGCCGGCGAAGCGCAAGCTCAGCTACAAGGACCAGCGCGAACTCGACGAACTGCCGGCGCGCATCGAAGCGCTCGAAACGAAGATCGCCGACATGACCGAGGCGATGAACGACCCCGCCTTCTTCCAGCGCGACCACGCCGCCGTCGCCGCGCACAACGCGGAGCTGGCGGCGACGCAGGCCGCGCTGGAGCAGGCGTATGCGCGCTGGGAGGCGCTGGACGGCTGACGCTGCC
This sequence comes from Pseudomonadota bacterium, assembly GCA_023392975.1. Lineage (GTDB taxonomy): Bacteria > Pseudomonadota > Gammaproteobacteria > Xanthomonadales > Xanthomonadaceae > Lysobacter_I. The sequence goes on from JAEWNA010000075.1 coordinate 9,672, forward strand.
TTTCAGGTAGGAGCGACGTGAGTCGCGACCTTTCGCCGCGTCGGGTCGCGATTCACGTCGCTCCTACGAAAAGCGGAGAGGGCGACCCCTCACTCGTCCTGCCCGTCCGCCTGGTTCTGCGTCTCGATGCCGTGCGGCGTGCACGCGACGTCGGCCGCGGCGGCGGGCACCAGCCACCAGCGGCGGCGATTCGACACGCCGGCGAATTCGGCCTTCGCCTTGTCCACGCATTGCGACAGCGCCGGTTCCTGCACCAGCAGCCAGCGCGTCTGCGGCTGTTCGGCCTGCCAGCGCATGCCGAGCACGAGCTGCTCCGGCCACAGCGTCTTGAACCCGAACGTGGTCGCCGGGCGATCGGCCATCAGCAGGTTCTGTTCCTTCCACGCGACCAGGCCCAGCTCGGCGTCGGGGCCGATCCGCTTGCCGACATCGGTCATCAGCCCGACCGCGGAACTCGACGGGTTGAGCAGCGGATAGGCGATCAGGCCGTACAGCACCCAGATGCCGCCCAGCGCCCACGCCAGCCCTTTCTCGCCGCCGCGCACGCGGTGCCAGCCGACGCTGCCCAGCGCCCACGCGCCCATCGCCATCAGCATCAGATACAGCGCGCGGCCGCCGTCGACGAAGCCGCGATCGGACATCAGCTTTGCCTCGAACTTCGGCTCGCCGAACCACATCCACAGCCCGGCGACCAGCAGCAGCGTGCCGAGCGCGGCCGCGAAGCCGAACGCGACGCGCTTCGCCGCCGTGCGACGCAGGATGCCCGGCAGCAGCGGCGCCAGCGCCAGGCACATCATCGGCAGCGCCGGCATGATGTACACGTCGCGCTTCCCGTGCGGGATCGAGAAGAACAGGATGATCAGCGCCCACCACGCCAGCGGCAGCAGGTAACGCGCGTCGCGGCGGCGCAGGCGGCGGCGCCACGCGGGCACCGCCCAGAACAGCGCCAGCACCGTCGGCAGCCACGCCGTCGCCATCACCTCGAAGTGGTACCACGGCGGCTGCGGGTGGTCCCACGACTTCGCGTAGCGCCCGGCGGTCTGCCGGAACAGGATGTCGTCGAGGTAGGCGCGGTATTCGGGTTCGGCGTGATGCAGCGCCGCGGTCACCATCGGCACCAGCCACAGCGACGCCGCGAACGCGAACGCCAGCGGGCCGATCCAGAAGCGCGGATTGCGCGCATGCACGCGCACGCCCGGCCAGCCGCGCAGCGACGCGATCGCCGCCGGCAGGATCATCAGCAGCGCGAGGCCGCCGACGCCCTTGGTGATCGTGCCCAGCCCCGCGGCGAACCAGCCCAGCGTCCACATCCGCCAGTCCGGCCCGCGCAGCAGGTGGCGCAGCAGGCCGTAGTTCGCCAGCGTGATCCAGAACATCACCAGCGGATCGATCTGCGCCTTCTTGCTCTGGTAGGTGAACTGCAGCGCGAACAGCAGCGCCCACGCGGCGTACAGGCCGACGCGCCGCGTCCACAGCCGGCGGCCGAGGTCGTATACGCACCACAGCGTGCCCAGTGCGGCCAGCAGCGACGGCAGCAGGAAGGCGACGCGCCAGTCGCGCACCAGCGTGTAGAACGCCGCCTCGAACCACATCAGCATCGGCGGCTTGTCCGAGTACAGCTCGGTGCCGCGGCGCGGGAACAGCCAGTCGCCGCTCTCGACCATGTGCTTGGCGACGAGGGTGAAGCGCGGTTCGTCGGAGGGCCACGGGTCGCGCAGGCCGAGGCCGGTGCCGAGGATCAGCAGGGCGACGACGGCGAGCAGCCAGAATTCACGGGAGGCGCGGGTCTTCAGCATCCGCGCATGATACCGGGTCGGTTCGCGCCGGCCCGTGCACGATGGCGGCGCCGCGGCGACCCGTCCGACGGACGTACTGCCCGCAGCCACACCCTCTCTTGTGGGAGCGATGGCTTTCAACCACCGACTGGTGGGTCAAGTCGCGACGAACCGCCGACGCCGGATCGCAGTCGCGACTCCCGTCGCTCCCACAGGATGGGTCGATCGCGACCGGCCGGTCAGCCCCGCTTGCGCAGTTTCGCGTAGAAGAACCCGTCCATGCCGTCCTCGCCGGGCAGGCGTTGGCGGCCGACGCCGGCGACGCGGCCGAAGCGGGCGTCCAGCGGCTCGGCGACGGCGTCCGGCGTGCGGGCGAGGAAGGCGTCGACCTGTACCGCATTCTCGCGGGCCAGCAGCGCGCAGGTCGCATAGACCAGCGTCCCGCCCGGCGCCAGCGTGGGCCAGAGCGCGTCGAGCAGCGCCATCTGGATCGCGACCAGCATGTCGAGATCGGACTCGCGCCGATGCAGCAGGATGTCCGGCTGCCGGCGCACGATGCCGGTGGCGGAGCAGGGCGCATCGATCAGCACGGCATCGAAGGGAATTCCGTCCCACCAGTCGGGCGGATAGGTGGCGTCGGCGGCCTTCAGTTCGACCGTGCTGCCCGGTGCGACCCGCCCCAGCGTCTCGGCGGTGCGCCGCAGCCGGCGGGCGTCGATGTCGAGCGCCGTGATCCGCAGCGACGGGTCCCGTTCCAGCAGATGCGCGGCCTTGCCGCCGGGCGCGGCACAGGCGTCGAGCACGCGGGCGCCGGGCGCCGGGGCGAGGACATCGGCCACCGCCTGCGCCGAGGCGTCCTGCACCGAGACCGCGCCGTCCGCGAAGCCCGGCAGCTCGGCCAC
>JAEWNA010000273.1 GCA_023392975.1 Pseudomonadota bacterium
GTGCGGGCGCCGGCGACACGCGCGGGTGCGCGAGCAGCGCGAGGATCGCGTCGTGACGGCCGTCACCGTCGACCGGGTCGTTGTTCATGTCGCCGGCGATCACGAACCGTTCGCCCGCCGGCAGGCCGCCGCAGCGGCCGGCGTCGTCGCACAGCCAGGGCCGGTCCGCGGGCGCGTCGTCGAGGTAGGCCCGCCACAGCCGCAGCTCGTCGGCGTTGCGCGCGCCGTTGCGGTCCTCCGGCCCGTCGAACACCGGCGGCGTCGGGTGCGAGACCAGGAAATGCACCAGACCGAGCGGCGTGCGCACCGGCACGTCCCAGTGCGACTTCGACGACAGCCGCAACGCATTCCAGATCGCGTCGGTGTGGAAGAAACGCCGCGCCCGCGGATCGACCGGTCGACCCGCGTCGGGCATCGCGCTCCACTTCAGCAGTTGGAAGCTGCGCACCGCTGCGGTGTCGATCGGGTATTTCGACAGCACCAGCATGCCGTACTGCCCGGGGTGCAGGCCGAAGCCCCAGGCGTCGTCGCCGGCGGCGCGGCCGGCGCTGGCGACCGTGCCGTTGCCGTCGAGGTCCAGGCCGCTGGGCACGCCGGTGTTCACCGGCGCGAGGTAGCGGTAGGGGTAGCGCAGCGGCGCGAGCCCCGGCCGCTGCGCGCGTTCGAGGTAATCGCGCTGGAACAGGTCCGCGGCGCGGCCTTCGGCGTCGTAATCGAATTCGTTGAGCAGCACCAGGTCGGGATGCACCCGCTGCAGCATCGTGGCGACGGCGCGCGCCGCGGGATCGCCGGCGGCGAGGCGACGGACCAGGCCGCCGTCGGCGTCGTCGTTGAGCGAGGTGTTGAAGGTCGCCACCCGCAGCGGGGTGGGCTGCGCGGCCGCCGCGTCCGCTTCGGCGGCCGCGGCCTGCACGATGTCGCCGGCGCCCGGATCAACGGCATTGGGATCGCCGTGGATCGACACGCGCACGCAGCCGGCGAGCGCAAGGGCCAGCGTGGCGAGGGCGAACGGCAGGCGAAGGGGCATGGCAGCTCTCATGGCGGCTCTCGTGGCGGAGGTCATGGCGCATCTTCCGTCATGGTCGACCAGCCGTGCCCGTCCCAGGCTTCGAGTGGCCGCCAGCGGCGTTTGTAGTCCATCTTGCGATGACCGTCGATCCAGTATCCGAGGTACAGATGACGCCTGCCGTCGCGCTGCGCCCAGGCGAGCTGCTGCAGGATCGCGAACGTGCCCAGGCCGCGGGCCGTCTCGTCGGGATCGTAGAAGGTGTAGACCGCCGACAGCGCCTCCGGCACGACGTCGGTCACCGCCACCGCCAGCAGCCGGCCCGGGCCCTGCGCCTGCGGTGCGCGGATCTCGAGGAAGCGTCCCGCGTTCCAGGCGCCGATCAGGAACTGGTCGAATTCGGCGATGCCGTGTTCGTCCATGCCGCCGCCGGGATGGCGTGCGCCCAGGTAACGCCGGTACAGCGCGAAGTGCTCCTCGCTCCGTTCGGTCGGGCAGACCCGCGCCTGCAGGTCCGCGTTGCGCACCAGGCAGCGGCGCTGGCTGCGATCCGGACGGAAGGCCTCGACCGGGATGCGTACCGCGACGCAGGCGCGGCAGCCGCGGCAGTGCGGCCGGTAGACGAGACTGCCGGAACGGCGGAACCCCCAGCCCAGCGCCATCGGGTAGAACCGGCCCAGCCGCGGATCGCCCGGATCGAGGACGAGATCGCGCGCCTGCCGCTCCGGCCAGTAGCCGCAGGGATGTTCCGGCGTGTGGAACAGGCGCAGCGGCGTGTCGTCCGCGGTGTCCTCGCCGGGCGCGTCGGGATGCCGCTGGCTCATGGCCGCAATGCGCCCGACAGCGCGCCGTGGGCGAGGCCGGCGCAGAGGCCCGCGACCGCGCCGGCGACCAGGTCGCGCGGCGCATGCCGCGCCAGCCGCAGCCGCGACCACGCGATCGCCGCCGTGAACGCCAGCATCGCCGCGGTCGCCAGCGGATGCAGCGGCCACAGCAGCAGCGCCGCGAAGGCCGCGAAGGCGACGTGCAGCGACAGCTTCCACCACCGCGCGGTGAGCAGCGCGAGGGCGAGGATGCCGGCGGCCAGCCCCAGCGCGAGCGCGACGCGGGGATCATGGGCCACAACCTGCGCGAGCACAGCGGCGAGCGCGGTCATCACGAGCAGGACGAGGTTGAGGTCGCGGCGCTCGCGCGGTGCGCTGGCGTCCATGTGCGCCCAGCGTCCGCGACGCACCTGCCGCCACGACAGGGCCATCACCAGCGCGGCGAACGCGGCCACCCCGAACGCGATCCGCAGCGGCCCGGTCGCGTCGGTCGCGCGCATCGCGGACATCAGTACCAGCGCCGACGGCAACGTGGCCAGCGGATGGCCGAGCAGCGAGAGCATGCGGGCGAGGGCGACGGACATGCCGCCAGCATACCCGCTGCGTTCGCGCCGATCGCGACGCGCATTGCGGATGCGCGTCGGATGGCGTGTGCCGCGATGCCGACGCGCGGCTCAGAGCCTGCCGGACGCGACGAGGCCGTAGATCAGGCCGCCGAAGCCGCCGACGAAGCCGATGAGGCCGCCGATCCAGTTCACGATGCGCTCGCGTCGACGCTTGCGCGCCGCGCCGACCGGATCGCGCTGCGCCTCGACGGCGCGCCGGCGCGCGGTCACCCGTGGCACCACCACCAGCGACTGGTAATAGACGATGCCCATGAACGCCGCGCAGGCGATCACCGGTGGCAGCCAGCCGCCATCGAAGCGGGAGAACGCGATCAGCGACAGCAGGAAGCCGACCGTCGCCAGCACGTTGATGCCGGCGCTGCGCACGAGGCCGCGGCGTTCCTCGTCGTCGATCGCGCACTTGAGCTGGCGGCGCAGCCCCAGCCAGATGCCCGCGAAGGCGCTCAGCAGCGGCACCGCGACGCTGCCCGCGGTGCCGAGCGCGATCTTCGCGACCGTCTTCGCGCCGACCGCCGCGGTCACGCCGAGCACGCCCTTGGCCGCGGCCGGCGGACTGGCCAGCGACAGCGCGGTCGCGATCACGCCGGTGAACGCCGCGCCCGGCGCGGTGTCGCGGGCGAATTCGCCGAACCGCGCCAGCAGGTCCTCGCGCAGGCTCTGCCGCGCGCGCGACAGGCGCTTGCGCACGGCCGTGTCCGACAGCCCCAGCAGCGCCGCGACCTGCTGCGAACTCTGGCTCTCGCGATAGAACAGCAGCAGCGCCTCGCGGCTGTCCTCGGGCAGTGCCGAGATCAGCTCGCCGGCGGCGCGCTCGCGTTCGTCGGCCTCGATCCGCTCCGCGGGCGTGGGCGCGGGGTCGGCGGCCAGTTCGATCACCAGTTCCGCGCCGGCGCCGTCCAGCGGACGGTGGGCGAGGGCGCGCAGGTGGTCGCGGGCGAGGTTGCGCGCGATCTGGCGCAGCCACGGCAGGAAACTCGACGGGTTCTGCAGCCGGCGCAGGTGCTGCCATGCGCTGAGGAAGGCTTCCTGGGCGATGTCCTCGCTGGCCTGCACGTCGCGGGTGATCGCCAGCGCCACCGCGGTGACGGTGTTCTGGCAGCCGGCGACGATCCGGCCGTAGGCGGCGCGGTCGCCGTCGCGCGCCGCGGGCAGTTCGGCGGCGATGAGGTGGTCGATGGCGACGGCGTTCATGGA
>JAEWNA010000347.1 GCA_023392975.1 Pseudomonadota bacterium
CTCGGTGCCCGCGCGCGGCATCCGCAGGTGCCTGTACTGGTGGTCGGCATCGGCACCGCGCTCACGCTCGACCTGATCGACGCCGACGGCGGCCATCGCGGCGGACGCATCGCGCCCTCGCCCGCGCTCATGCGCGCGAGCCTGCATGCGCGCGCGACGCAACTCCCGGAGACCGGCGGCGCGTTCGTCGCGTTCGCCGACAACACCCACGACGCGCTGCGCAGCGGCTGCGACGGCGCCGCGGCGGCGCTGGTCGCGCAGGCACTGCGCGACGCCGAAGCCGCGCTCGGCACTGCGCCGCCGCTGCTGCTGCATGGCGGCGGCGTCGATGCGCTGGCCGCGGCGCTGCCGGCCGAGGCCGAGCGCGCGCCGTCGCTCGTGTTGGAGGGGCTGGCGGTCTGGGCGAGAATGCCGGGATGACGATGCGCGCCCTTCTCGTGCTGCTGGTGGTGCTGAACCTGGGCGTCGGCGCCTGGTGGCTGCTCCACGACGACACCGTAGCCCCGACCCGGACCGATCCGCCCTCCGGCATCGCCCGGCTGGCGCTGGCCAACGAGCACCCGGACCTGTTGCCGCCCCCCTCGCCGGTCGCGCCGCCCGCCGAGACGCCGCCGGCGGACGCCCCCGCGCCGACGCCACCGCCGACGCCGGTGGCCGATACCTGCCTGCGCCTCGGCCCGTTCGCCGATGCCGACGCGGCGAGCAAGGCCCAGGAAACGCTGCGCGCCGCCGCCAAGCGCATCGCCGTGCGTGAGCAGCAGACCCAGGCCGGGCGGGATCGCGGCTGGCGGGTCTACCTGCCCCCGGCCGCAGACCGCGCCGCCGCCGACGCCACCGCCGAGCGCCTGCGCGCCGCCGGCTTCAAGGACCTGCTGGTGGTCGGCAACGGCGCCGAGGCCAACGGCATCGCGCTCGGCCGCTTCAGCAACGAGGACCGCGCACGCCAGCACGCCGAGACCCTGCGCGCCGCCGGCTTCGAGGCGAAGGCCGAGGCGCTCGGCGAGACGAAGACCGCCTACTGGCTCGAGTTGACCGTCGCCGGGGTTGCGGATGCGGCCGCGCTGCGTCGGCGCGCCGGCGCCGCCCAGGCGCGCCCGATCGACTGCGCCGCCGCGCGCTGAGTCGCAGGGCGGCCCCGCGAATCGGGCCATCGGGCGGGGCTGCTAGAATCGGTGGCCCGGCTGGTGCGCTCCGCGCCGCCGGCACGCGCCGGCATAGCTCAGCTGGTAGAGCAACCGCCTTGTAAGCGGTAGGTCGTCCGTTCGAATCGGACTGTCGGCACCATCTTCCCCAACGTCCGGAGCCCGCATGCGCCGCAGCTATCCCCCCGTGTCCCTGATCGGCGCGCCCACCGACATCGGCGCCGGCCACCGGGGTGCGCGGATGGGCCCGGAAGCGCTGCGCATCGCCGGCCTGGGCGAGGCCCTGGCCGCCCGCGGCATCGACGTGGCCGACCGCGGCAACCTCGCCGGCCCGCCGAACCCATGGCAGCCGCCGGTCGACGGCTACCGCCACCTCGACCAGGTCGTCGCCTGGAACCGCCTGCTGATGGACGCCGTCGCCGCCGAACTGGCCGGCGGACGCATGCCGATCGTGCTCGGCGGCGACCACTGCCTCGGCGTGGGCTCGATCACCGCCGTCGCCCGCCACTGCCGCGCCAACGGCCTCAAGCTGCGCGTGCTCTGGCTGGACGCCCACGCCGACTTCAACACCAGCGCCGTCACGCCCTCGGGCAACGTCCACGGCATGCCGGTGGCCTGCCTGTGCGGCGTCGGCCCCGACGCGCTGGTGCGGCTCGGCGGGGACGCGCCGGCGATGCGCCCGCACGAGATCCGCCAGATCGGCATCCGCTCGGTCGATCCCGAGGAGAAGCGGCTGGTCAAGGACTACGGCCTCGACATCTACGACATGCGCTACATCGACGAGGTCGGCATGAAGCGCACGATGGAGGCCGCGCTGGCCGACATCGACGAAGACACCCACCTGCACGTCAGTTTCGACGTGGACTTCCTCGATCCCAGCATCGCCCCCGGCGTCGGCACCACCGTGCCCGGCGGCCCGAACTATCGCGAAGCGCAGCTGGTGATGGAGATGATCGCCGACACCGGCCGGCTCGCTTCGCTGGACATCGTCGAACTCAACCCCGCGCTCGACAGCCGCAACGCCACCGCCGAACTCGCCGTCGACCTGGTGGAAAGCCTGTTCGGCAAGTCGACCTTGATGCGCGATTGAACGCGGGAACGCGCGCCATGTTCGGCATCGAATTCATGGGGTTCCGCATCGAAGTGCCGATGACATGGGCCCAGTTGCGGTATGCGCTGTCGGGACGCAAGCGCTGTCCCGAATGCGCCGCCGCCCTCGAGCGGATGACGAACCCCCGGGACGACGGCTTCGGCTGGCACACCAATGCCGACAGCGTCGAGTACGCGCACACCACCCGCGTCGCGGTCGAATACGAATGCCGGCGCTGCCGCAAGTGGTACACCCTGGCCGAACTGGCCGCCCGCGCACGGCGTTGAACCGCCTCGACGCCGTCCTGCGGCTCAGCGCTCGTCCGGCAGGATCGGATACACCCGGCTGACGATGCAGCCCGCCGACGGGATGCGCCACTGCTCGGCGTCGCTGCGCAGCAGCGGGCCCGGCGAATCGTCGTGCGAAAACCGTGCGCGATCGCCGGCGTTGCCGCAGATCACGTTGCCGCCGATCCGCGATTCCAGGTGCATCTGGCTCATCCGCGACGACTCCGCGCATGCCGAGCCGAGTTCGACGCGGTAGTAGCGGTGGCCGCCGTTGCGCACCGGCGAGACCTCGACGATCAGGTCGTTGCCGTCGTCGTGCCAGCCGCGCATGAAGCGCGCGTCGAGGCAGTAGCTGTAGCTGGCCTGGAAACCGTGGCGCTTGCGTGCGCGCACTTCGATCGTGTCCAGCTCGTCAGGTGCGCGCGTGGCGTCCGGGGCGCGATCGGCATTCATGGCGAGGCCGGCGTAGTCGCGGGCATCGATGCGTTCGACCGCGGCGACCGCGCAATGCCGGCCGTCGCCTTCCAGCCGCGCCTCGCCGCCGGTGCCGCAGATCCAGCCCTGCGGGCCGGTCAGGCGCGGGTGCGCGCTGCGCAGCATGCCCGGGCAATCCTGGCGCAGCGCGACGCGCCAGCGCGATTCGTCGTCGAGCCGGATCGCCAGCGTGCGCGCGTCGCTCTGGAACGCCTCGCGCATGCGCCTGGCGTCGAAGCAATCGCCGGCGGGCGCGGGCGCACGGGCGGCATGCCTCGTGCGGGCGGGCGTGTCGGCGCGCGCGGGCAGACCGGCGGCGAACAGGGCGCAGGCGATCGAAAGGGCGAGCGGCAGGGATCGGCGTGGCATGCGGGGGGGCTGCTCCGGATGTGTGCTCGAGGCGGTCCGCTGATGTCAGGCCAGGCGCACCGCGCCATCGACGACCACCACCGCCACTGCGCGCAGCGACTGGCCGCGGCACGGCCCGGCGACGCACAGGCCGGCCTCGGTCTCGAACGTGGCGCCGTGCGCCGCGCAGACGAGTTGCCCTTTCGACAGCAGGAAACGCCCCGGGGCCCAATCGAGCCGGCGGCCGGCGTGCGGGCAGATGTTGAGCCAGGCCCGAACCTCGGTGCCATGGCGCAGCAGGATCAGCGACTCCGGGGCGCCGTCGACGGTCGCTTCGCACTCGGCCGGGACGCCCTCCGCCAGCGCGTCGAGCGCGATCAGCACGTCGGTGGCGCCGTCGTGGCTTAACGAAGTCATCACACCTTCCGTCATGTCCCGTCCGATACTGCGGCCACTGGCCGCTGGCCGTTCTAGTGTGTCACGACACGCCCGCATGTTCGCGTTCCGTCCGTTCTCGTTCCGCCCCTTCCGCCGCCGCGGCTTCGACGCGGTCTTCGCGCCGCGCAAACCTCGTCATCGCGTCCTGCGGGTCGTGCTGACCCTGCTGGGCGTCGGCCTGCTGGCGGTGCTGCTCGCCTTCGGCCTGGTCATCGGCGCGACGATGCTCGGCATCGGCCTGCTGTACCGGCTGTGGCGCCAGCGCGGCAAGCCGCTGGCGACGCCGCCGGGCACGCTGGAAGGCGAATACCGCATCCTGCGCAAGCCGGTCCTGACCACGGGCCGCTGACGCCGGCCGCCGAGCCGGCACGCTCGACGGCGTGCCGCCGCCCGCGCGATGATGCGGGCATGAACGACACCTCCCGCGATCTCGTCCCGCCGCCCGCCACCGTGCGCGTCCCGGTGCGCGGCCATGCCGTTTCCGGCGATTTCCCGGTGCGGCGCATCTTCTGCGTCGGCCGCAACTTCGCCGACCACGCCCGCGAGATGGGCGCCGCGGTGCCGGCCTCGAAGGCCGACCGCGGCACGCCGGTGTTCTTCACCAAGCCCGCCGACGCGCTGGTGATCGACGGCGCCGACGCCACCTACCCGCCCGGCACGCAGGACCTGCACCACGAGATCGAACTGGTGGTCGCGCTCGGCCAGGACGCGCCGCCCGGCGTGCTCGACCCGGAAGACGCCGGCGCGCTGGTGTTCGGCTATGGCATCGGCCTGGACCTGACCCGCCGCGACTTGCAGGCCGCGGCCAAGGCCAAGGGCCTGCCGTGGGACATCGCCAAGGCCTTCGACCAGTCCGCGCCGATCTCCGCGCTGCGGCCGGCCGGCGAGATCGGCGCGCTCGGCCCGCGCACGCTGTCGCTGCGCGTCAACGGCGCGCTGCGCCAGCAGTCGACGCTGGACCAGCTGATCTGGGACGTGCCGGAGATCCTGCACGAGCTGTCGAAGCTGTTCGCGCTGAAGGCCGGCGACCTGGTCTTCATGGGCACGCCGGCTGGCGTCGCCGCGCTGCAGCCGGGCGACGTCTGCGAAGGCGCGCTCGACGGCGTGCTGCGGCTGGACTGCCGGATCGCCCCGTCGGCCTGAAATCGCCCGCCCGGGGAGCCACGGCGTCTCGCACCGGCGATAGACTGCGCCCTTATCCACCAGCGGGAGCGCGGTCCATGGGCATGATCTCGGAATTCAAAGAGTTCGCGATGAAGGGCAACGTCGTCGACCTGGCGGTCGGCGTGGTCATCGGCGGTGCCTTCGGCAAGATCGTCGACGCCCTGGTGGCGAAGATCATCATGCCGCCGATCGGGCTGCTGATCGGCGGCGTCGATTTCTCGAAGATCGCGATCACGCTCAAGGAAGCCGGCGTCGACGCCGCCGGCAAGGAAGTTCCGGCGGTGGTGCTGGGCGTCGGCGATTTCCTCAACGTGCTGATCCAGTTCGCCATCCTCGCGTTCGCGATCTTCATCGTCGTCAAGGCGATCAACCGCATGCGCACGCCGGAAGCCGCCCCCGCCCCGGCCGCGCCACCCGAGGACGTGGTGCTGCTGCGCGAGATCCGCGACCTGCTGCAACGCTGATTCGCGCGATCGCCACCGGTCGCACGACCGATGGCAGGGGTCCCCGGAAGCCGCGGGCTGCTACGCTCGCGGCTTCCGTGTTTTCGTGCGCCGGGACACCGGCCGGGAGAAGCGTCGATGCGTCAGAAGCTGTCGTGGTCCCTCGCCGCCGCGGTCGCGGCGATGTCCTCCGCCCTCGGCGCCGCCCCGCCGCCCGAGACCCGCATCCCGGACGCGGCCATGGCCACCGCGGCACAGCTGCGCGAGACCGCGCTGCGCGACCGCACCGCGTGGGACGCGGTCGAATCGCTGACCACCGAAGTCGGTCCGCGCCTCGCCGGCAGCGAGGCCGATGCCCGCGCCGTGGCCTGGGCCGAGGCGAAGTTCCGCGCACTGGGTTACGACAAGGTCTGGCGCCAGGAAGTCACCTTCCCGAAGTGGGAACGCCGCAGCGAATCCGGCGCCGTGCTCGGCGCGCACGCGCAGCCGCTGCATCTGACTGCACTCGGCGGCAGCCCGGGCGGCACGGTCGAAGGCGAGGTGGTGCGCTTCGCCAATCTCGCCGCGCTGGAGGCCGCACCCGCCGGCTCGCTCGCCGGCAAGATCGCGTTCGTCGACTACACGATGGCCCGCGCCCGCGACGGTGCCGGCTACGGTGAAGGCAGCAAGGTCCGCACCCGCGGCCCGTCGGCGGCGATCCGCGCCGGCGCCGCGGCCTACGTGATGCGCTCGGCCGGCACCGACCAGCACCGCAATCCGCACACCGGCATCACCCGCTTCGACGACGGCCTGACGCCGATCCCGTCGGCCGCGCTGTCGGTACCCGACGCCGAGCAGCTTGCGCGCCTCGTCGCGCTGGGCGCGCCGGTGCGCATCCGCGTCGCGCTGGACTGCGGCTGGGACGGCACCGCGACCTCGTACAACGTGATCGGCGAGGTCACCGGCAGCGACCGCAGGCTGCGCGACGAAGTCGTCGTGATCGGCGGCCACCTCGATTCCTGGGATCTCGGCACCGGCGCGATCGACGACGGCGCCGGCGTCGCCATCGGCATGGGTGCGGGCCGCCTGATCGCGCAGTTGCCGAAGGCGCAGCGCCCGCCGCGCACGATCCGGGTGATCGCCTTCGCCAACGAGGAGCAGGGCCTGTACGGCGGCAAGGCCTACGCCGACGCGCAGAAGCCGAACGTCGCGAAGCACCAGATGGTGGCCGAGAGCGATTTCGGCGCCGGCCGCATCTACGCCTTCGCCACCAGCGCGCCGCCGAATGCGCAGGCCGCCGCCGCGCGCATCGCCGAAGCGCTGAAGCCGCTGGGGATCGAGGCCGTGGCCGACGGCCATCCTGCGTCGGACGTGGGCGCGATCGCCGCCGAAGGCGCAGCGTGGGCCGCGCTCAAGCAGGACGGCACCGACTACTTCGACCTGCACCACACGCCGGACGACACGCTCGACAAGATCGACCCGGACGCGCTGGCGCAGAACACCGCGGCGTATGCGGTGTTTGCCTATCTCGCCGCCTCGGCCGACGGCGGTTTCGGCAGCGCGCTGAAGCCGGCCGACGCCGCGAAGCCCTGATCGCCTCAGCACGACGCAGTTCCCCGACACCACCCACCAGGATCAAGGACAGACCCATGGCCTTCCCGACCGCCGTCAATTCGCAGATCACCGATGCCATCACCCAGGCCAACGTCAAGGTCATCGGTGAATCGCCGGCCATGGCGATGGGCCAGATCTACCAGTCGCTCGCACACTCGACGGGCCTCCTGTTCGAGAACGCCGTCAGCGCCCAGCAGCAACAGGCCATCGCGGCACAGGCGGCCACGAACCAGGGCGTGATCCAGATCTACAGCGTCGATACCATGGCCGGCGCGATGGCCACCGAAAAGATCGCGCAGAGCGACGTGCCCGACAACATGATGAGCCTGCTGACCGCGCTGAAGGCCGCGAGCGCGCAGCCCGCCCCGAAGGCGATGGCGGCGTCGCCCGAAGCAGAGGTCGCGAGCACCGGAACGGACGACGCGTCGACGGCCACGGCCGGGCCCGCGTCGGACGACGCCGGCGCACACGGCATCGCCCAGCAGGTCCGGGATGCGGTCCTCTTCACCAACGAGACCGTGCTCGGCAGCAACAAGGCCTTCATCGCGGGCCTGCATGCCGCGGTCGAGGCGATGGCGCATGCGCTTGAGACGATCAACCGCAGCGCACACGAGGCCCGCATCGACGTCCTGCAGGAG
>JAEWNA010000368.1 GCA_023392975.1 Pseudomonadota bacterium
CGCATGCGGTGCGTTCGCCGGCGCTGCTGTTCGTCGGCGAGGTCGCGGCGCTGGCGGCCTCGCTGCACTGGTACGGCGCCGCGCCGCTGGGCGGCTTCGACGACACGCGCGCGCACGCCCATGACCCGCTGGCGGCAGCGGCCTGACCGGCCGCCCCCGCGATCCACGTCCTTCTCCACGCATTCCCCGAGGCAACTTCCATGGCGCTCTACGACAACCTCCTCGACACCATCGGCGGCACGCCGATCGTCCGCCTGCAACGCATCGCGCCGAAGCACGTGACCCTGTACGCCAAGGTCGAGTCGTTCAATCCCGGCGGCTCGGTCAAGGATCGCCTCGCGATCGCGATCGTGCTCGACGCCGAGAAGAAGGGCCTGCTCAAGCCCGGCGACACGATCATCGAAGCCACTTCGGGCAACACCGGCGTGGCGCTGGCGATGGTCGCCGCCGCGCGCGGCTACAGGTTCGTCGCGGTGATGACCGAGACCTTCTCGGTCGAACGCCGCAAGCTGATGCGCGCCTACGGCGCCAAGGTGATCCTCACCCCCGCCGCCGAGCGCGGCAGCGGCATGGTGCGCCGCGCGAAGGAGCTCGCCGAGAAGCACGGCTGGTTCCTCGCGCGCCAGTTCGAGAACGAAGCGAACCCGGCCTACCACCGCAGCACCACCGGTCCGGAGATCCTGCGCGATTTCGCCGGCAGGCGCCTGGACTACTTCGTCAGCGGCTGGGGCACCGGCGGCACGATCACCGGCGCGGGCGAAGTGCTGAAGCTGGCGCGCCCGGATCTCAAGGTCATCGCCACCGAACCGGCCGGCGCCGCGCTGCTGTCGGGCAAGGAGTGGCAGCCGCACAAGATCCAGGGCTGGACCCCGGACTTCCTGCCCGCGGTGCTCAGCCGCACGATCGCCGACGAGATCGTGCCGATCGACGACGTGCTGGCGCGCGACACCTCGCGTCGCCTCGCGACCGAGGAAGGCCTGTTCGTCGGCATCTCCGCCGGCGCCACCGCCGCCGCCGCGCTGCAGATCGCGGAGAAGGCGCCCGAAGGTTCGGTGATCCTGACCATGCTGCCGGACACCGGCGAACGCTATCTGTCGACGTTCCTGTTCGAAGGCGTCAACGAGGGCTCCGACGACGAGTGGCTGGCGTCGCTGGGCTGATCGCCCGGCCCCTCGCGCGCCAACGAGCGCTCACCGCTGCGATGCGGCGAGCGCCATGCAGTGCGCCTGCAGTTCCTGCGCCAGCCCGTTGCAGCCGTTGTGGTTCGGGAATCCGCGCGCGGCGCAGAACGTCGTCATCCAGCGAATGCTGGCGAGGACATCGTCCACCCGCGGGACATCGGCGCAGGTGCCGTCTGCGGGTCGGCTCGCGCCGAGGCAGCCCTTGATCCACAGGCGCGAGCGCAGGCCACCCAACGAGTCGTCCCGGCGCAGCCGCACGAACGCCTCGTCGACGCAGTCCGCATCGTCCCTCGTGGTGCCGGCGCGCATGCCGTCCTGCAATGCGGTCTGGCCCGCCTGCATCCACCCGTCCCTGTGTCCGTCGATGTAGCGCCACAGCAGCATCGCCGCGGCGCCGACGACCACGACGCCGGCGAGCAGCAGCGAGAGCAGGAGCTTCGCGGTGCGGCTCATGGGGCGCCCACCGGGCCGTCGACGAGCGCGACCACTGCCCGCTGCCGGCCGTCAGCCGCGTCCATACACGTCCTCGTAGCGCACGATGTCGTCTTCGCCGAGATAGTCGCCGGACTGCACCTCGATGAGTTCCAGCACGTCGCTGCCGGGATTCTCCAGCCGGTGCTTCGCGCCGATCGGGATGTAGGTCGACTGGTTGGCGTGCAGTTCGAAGAGGTCGAGGTTGCGGGTGACGCGGGCGGTGCCGCGGACCACGATCCAGTGCTCGGCGCGGCGCGCATGCGACTGCAGCGACAGCGCGGCACCGGGCTTGACCTTGATGCGCTTGACCTGGAAGCCGTCGCCGACGTCGATCGAGTCGTAACTGCCCCACGGCCGCTGCACTTCGCGATGCAGCACCGCCTGCGAGCGCTGCTCGGCCTTGAGCCGGGCGACCACCTGCTTCACTTCCTGCACCTTGTCCTTGGCCGCGACCAGCACCGCGTCGTCGGTCTCGACCACGACCAGATCGTCCACGCCGACGAGGGCGACGAGGCGACGGGCGTAGGCGTAGCTGTTGCGGCTGTCGACGGCGATCACGTCGCCGTGGTGCGCGTTGCCGTCGCCGTCCTGTTCGCTGACCTCCCAGAGCGCCGACCACGAGCCGACGTCGTTCCAGCCGATGTCGACCGGCAGCACCATCGCCGCATCGGTGTTCTCCATCACCGCGTAGTCGATGGATTCCGAGGGCGAGGCGGCGAAGGCCTCGCGATCGAGCCGGAGAAATTCCCCGTCGGGATCGACATGCGCGCAGGCGGCGCGCGCGGCGGCGAGGATGTCCGGCCGGTGGCGGCCGAGCTCGTCGAGGAAACGCGACGCGCGGAACAGGAACATGCCGCTGTTCCAGAAATAGCCGCCGGCGTCGAGATAGCCCTGCGCGGTCGCGGCGTCGGGCTTTTCGACGAAGCGCAGCACCTTGCGCACGCCGTCGCTCGACGCCTGGCCCGCTTCAGCCTGGATGTACCCGAAGCCGGTCTCCGGCGCCTGCGGCACGATCCCGAACGTGACCAGCGCGCCCGCCTCGGCCGCCGGCATCGCCGCACGCACGGCGGCGCGGAACGCGTCGGGGTCGCGGACGACGTGATCGGACGGCAGCACCAGCAGCAGCGGGTCGCTGCCGTCGGCGGAAGCGACCAGCGCCGCCGCGGCGATCGCCGGCGCGGTATTGCGGCCGACCGGCTCCAGCACGATGCGCGCCTGCGGTGCGCCGATCACCCGCAGCTGTTCCGCGACGAGGAAGCGGTGCTCCTCGTTGGCGACCACCAGCGGCGACGCGGACGACTGCGGCGCGACCCGACGCCAGGTCGCCTGCAGCAGGGTGTCGTCGCCGACCAGCGGCAGGAACTGCTTCGGATAGGCCTCGCGCGACAGCGGCCAGAGCCGGGTCCCCGACCCGCCCGACAGCAGTACCGGCTGCAGTTCGCTCATGACGCCCTCCCGGAAACGAAGGCGGCAGTTTACCCTGTCGCTCTTTCCGCCCCGCCCTGTTGCCCGCCCCGCACATGACCGACGCCGCACCCGTTCACGATCCCCGCGCCGACGCACGCCAGGCCTGGGCCCGTGCGGCCACCGGCGACGCCGCACTCATGCTGGAACGTGCGTCGATGGACGCCGGCTTCCGCAGCTACTGGCGCGGCGAAACCGACGACGGCAGCCGCATCGTGATGGACTCGCCGCCGGACAAGGAAGACGTGCGTCCCTGGCTGCGCCTGCGTGCGCTGCTCGAGGACGGCGGCGTGCGCGTGCCGCGGGTGCTGGCCGAGGATGTCGATCACGGCTTCCTGCTGCTGGAGGACCTGGGTCGCGACACCTACCTGCACGTGATCGACGCGGGCAACGCCGACGTGCTGTTCGACGCCGCGGTCGACCAGTTGCTGAAGCTGCAGGCGATCGCGCCGCCGGCCGACCTGCCGGCCTACGACGAGACCCTGCTCGCGCGCGAGCTGCGCCTGTTCGACGAGTGGTTCCTCGGCCGCCATCTCGGCGTCGCGCTCGACTGCGAGGACCTCGAGGCCATCGATCTCGTCTATCGCCGCCTGATCGACGCCGCGCTCGCGCAGCCGCAGGTGTTGGTCCATCGCGACTTCATGCCGCGCAACCTCATGCCTGCCGCCGACGGCCCCGCGGTGCTGGATTTCCAGGACGCCGTGCGCGGCCCGATCGCCTACGACGCGCTGAGCCTGTTCAAGGACGCGTTCCTGAGCTGGCCCGAGGACCGCGTCGACGGCTGGCTCGATCGCTACCACGCACGCGCGGCCGCCGCCGGCTTGCCGGTGCCCCCGCTGGCGCGTTTCCGCCGCGATGCGGACTGGATCGGCGTGCAGCGTCACCTCAAGGTCATGGGCATCTTCGCGCGCTTGCACCATCGCGACGGCAAGCCGAAATACCTTGCCGATGCGCCGCGCTTCATCGCCTATCTCGATGGCGTGCTGCCGAAGTACCCGGAGCTCGCGCCGCTGGCCGCGTTGCTGGATCGCCACGTGCGGCCGGCGCTGGCCTGACGGATCGTCGGTCGCGCGTCGCCGCACCGGACGGAGGATCGCGCGCGAATGTGCGGCCTGCGACATCGACGACGTGTCGAACGGCACAGTCCTTGCTTGCTCCTTCGTGGCACAGTGCGCCGCACGCTCCAGGGGGGACGTCCATGAAGGCCCTGATCTTCGCCGCGGGTCTCGGCGAGCGCATGCGCCCGCTGACCGACACCGTGCCGAAGCCGCTGCTGCCCGCAGGCGGCAAACCGCTGATCGTCTGGCATCTCGAACGCCTGGCGGCGGCGGGCATCCGCGACATCGTCATCAACACCAGCTGGCTCGCGCCCAGCTTCCCGGAGACGCTGGGCGACGGCGATCCGTTCGGTGTCAGCATCGAATATGCCTATGAAGGCCCCGTCCCGCTGGAAACCGGTGGTGGCATGTGGCGCGCGCTGCCGTTGCTCGGCACCGAACGCATCAGCGAGGAGCCGTTCCTCGCCGTCAACGGCGACATCTGGACCGACTACGACTTCGCCCGCCTGCCGCTGGCGCCGGAGGGCGATGCGCACCTGGTGATGGTCGACAATCCCGCTCACAACCCGGGCGGCGATTTCACCCTGCACGGCGACGGCCGCCTGCGCAGCGAACGGCCCGCGCCGGGCGAGGCGGGCGAACGCCTCACCTTCGCCGGCATCGGCGTCTACCGCCCCAGCCTGTTCGACGACTGGCGCCGGATCGTCGGCGATGCGCCCGGCACCCGCGAGACGCCACCGCGCTTCAGGCTGGCGCCGCTGCTGCGCGCGGCGATGGGCTGCGACGCGGTCACCGGCGAGCACCACCGCGGCCGCTGGACCGACGTCGGCACGCCGGAACGGCTGGCGGAGCTGGATCGCAGCCTCGGCGGGTGACGCGATAGGCGGCGACGCTCAGCCGCCGAGCACGCGGCGCAGGAACGGCACCGTCAGCCGCCGCTGCGCGGCCAGCGATTCGCGATCGAGGCGATCGAACAGTTCGGTGAGGCTGGCGAGGTCGCGGTCGACGCGACGCAGCAGCCAGTCGATCGCGGCATCTTCCAATTGCAGGCCGCGGCGCTGCGCGCGCAGGCGCAGCA
>JAEWNA010000007.1 GCA_023392975.1 Pseudomonadota bacterium
GCTTCCTGCCCGGCATGTTCCGCTGAGCCGCGCCGCCTGATCGACGCGTGCTCCGCTGGTTCCGCGGGCGATTCGCCCGACCCGATCCGACCCTCGATCCCGACCGCTGGGCGCGCGTGCGCGCCGCCGTGCCGTGGGTCGCGGCGCTCGATCCGGAGCGCGACGCCCGCCTCGCCGCGCTGACCGCGCGCTTCCTGCACGCCAAGACGATCACGCCGGTCGAAGGCCTCGCGCTCGATGACGACCAGCGCACCGTACTCGCCGCGCTGTGTTGCCTGCCGCTGCTGGAATTCGGCGCCGAGGGCCTGCACGGCTGGTCGCAGCTGATCGTCTATCCCGATGCCTTCCGCGCCCGTCGCGAACACGTCGATGCCGCCGGCGTCCTGCACCAGTGGGACGACGACCTCATCGGCGAGGCGTGGGAAGCGGGGCCGCTGATCCTGTCCTGGGCGGACGTGCAGGCCGATCTCGACGAACCGGACGCCGGCTTCTGCGTGGCCGTGCACGAGATGGCGCACAAGCTCGATGCGCTCGACGGCGCGCTCGACGGCACCCCGCCGCTGCCGCGCGACTGGCAGCGCGCCTGGGCGCGCGACTTCCAGGCGGCGTACGACGGCTTCGTCGCCCGCGTCGACGCCGGCCGCCGCACCGCGATCGACGCCTATGCCGCCGAGGCGCCGGAGGAGTTCTTCGCGGTCTGCAGCGAGTACCACTTCAGCGCCCCGGCGCGGCTGCGCCAGGCGCTGCCGACGGTGGCGACGCATCTGGAGCGGTTCTTCGGACCGTCGCCGATGGCGCGCCGCGGCTGAGGCCGGGATCGCGTCACCCCAGCGCGCGCGGCGCTCCCTTCACCACCGCGTCGATGTGCGAAGGCTTGACCTCGCACACGCTGTCGCCGTCGCTCACCAGCACGATGTGGTCGGTGCAGCCGCCCGGGGTGAAGTCCGGGACGAGGAACCCGACCACGACGGCGGTCGACCCCGCGCGCAGTCCGCCCGGCACATGCCCGCGCGCATCGCCCGCGAGCCGCACGATGGCGCCGACCTTCAACGGGGCGACGCCGTCGCCTTCCAGCGCGGAGAAGGTGGCGCGCCGGACGAGGCGGTCGTAGCCCGACAGCGGTCCGATCTGCAGCGTCGTGTCGCCGGTCGCCATGGTCGCGTCTTCTCTTCGGGCGCGACCGGAACAACGCGAAGCACGGTCCCGACCGGCAGCCGACGCGTCACAGGCCCGGCGGCAGCGTGACTTCGAAGCGGGCGCCGCCGAGTTCGTCGGAGTCGCCGACGACCAGCTCGCCGCGGTAGCTGCGGACGATGTCCTGCACGATCGCCAGGCCGATGCCGTGGCCCTGCACGCGCTCGTCGCCGCGCACGCCGCGCTGCAGGACGCGCGCGATCTTGTCCTCGGGGATGCCCGGCCCGTCGTCCTCGACCATGAGCACCAGCCCGGGCCGGCGATTGGTCGCGGTCGCGCCGGTGCGCACGGTCAGCAGCACCCGCGAGCGCGCCCACTTGAACGCGTTCTCGAGCAGGTTGCCGAGCAGTTCCTGCAGGTCACCCTTCTCGCCGTAGAACCGCGCCGCCGGGTCGATCTCGAATTCGCAGAACACGCCCTTGCTGGCGTAGACCTTCTCCAGGCCGCGCACGATCTCCTCGGCGTCGGGCTCGATCGGCATCGGCGCCGCGAACAGCTTGTGCCCGCCGGAGGCGGCGCGGCTGAGCTGGTAGCCGACCAGGTCGTTCATGCGCCGCAATTGCTGGTCGAGGTCGCTGCGCAGTTCGGCGTCCGGCGCACCGTTGTCCAGCCGCGTGCGCAGCACCGCCAGCGGCGTCTTCAGGCTGTGCGCGAGGTCGGCGAGGATGTTGCGCTGGCGATCGAGGTTCTCGCGTTCGCTCTCGATGAAGGCGTTGATGCTCTCGGTCAGCGGTTCCAGCTCGCGCGGGTGGCGCTCGCTCATGCGCGTGCCTACGCCGCGCTGCACGCGCTTGAGTTCGTCCACCACGCGCCGCAGCGGCCATAGGCTCCAGCGGACCACCACCAGTTGCAGCATCAGCAGCAGCGCGCCGACCGCGCCGAGGTAGCTCCACAGCGCGCGCCGGAACACGTTGAGCTGGCTCTGCAGGCGCGCGGTGTCCTCGGTGATGTAGATGGTGTAGGGAATCTCGTCGGAGAGGTCGTCGCCGGGCCAGACCAGGCCGAAGCCGTAGCGATAGGCGCGGGCGCGTTCGCCGTTGCTGCGCACGATCTCCAGCGGCCCTTCGAAGCTCGTCCTGCGCGGCGAGAGCAGCTTCACCGCCGGCAGGGCTGGCCCGTGCGCGGACTGGGATTCCCACTGCGCGTGGGGCATGACGATCTGCGCGTACAGGCCGCTGCCGGGGCGTTTCAGCCGGGGGTCCGGCAGTTCGCTGTCCATCGGCGGCACCAGGTCGCCGCCGCGGCCGAACTCGGTCTTGCCGGCGAGATCCAGCGCGTAGTCGTTCAGCCGGTCCTTGAGGATGTTCTCGGTGGTGCTGACGAACGCGCGATCGAGTGCGTAGCCGGCCAGCACGAGGAAGGCGACCAGGCCGAGACTGGCCGCGAGCAGCTGCCGGACCTGCAGCGACCGCGGCCGCCAGCGGCTGAAGGGCTCACGCGAGGGCATGGGCCGGCGCTCGCGGGGCGGACACGAAGACGCCGTGCTTCATCGGCGCGGCGTCGGTGGCGGGGCGGGCGAGACGGTTCAAGCCTCGCCGGTGCGGGCGATCGCGAATCGATAGCCGCGCCCGCGCACGGTTTCGATCGGCTTGAGCGCGCCGTCCGGGTCCAGCTTCTTGCGCAGGCGGCCGATGAAGACCTCCAGCACGTTCGAATCGCGGTCGAAATCCTGCTGGTAGATGTGCTCGGTGAGGTCGGCCTTCGAGACCAGCTCGCCGGCGTGCATCATCAGGTACTCCAGCACCTTGTACTCGTAGCTGGTCAGGTCGACGTTGCCGCCATTGACGCTGACCGTCTGCGCGGCGAGGTCGAGCGTGACCGGGCCGCATTCGAGGGAGGGCTTGCTCCAGCCGGCGGCGCGGCGGACGAGGGCGTTGATGCGCGCCAGCAGCTCCTCGACGTGGAAGGGCTTGACCAGGTAGTCGTCGGCGCCCTGCTTGAGGCCCTCCACCTTGTCCTGCCAGCTGGCGCGGGCGGTGAGGATCAGCACCGGGAACTGCTTGCCCTCGGCGCGCAGGGCCTGGATCAGCTCCATGCCCGACATCTTGGGAAGGCCGAGGTCGATGATCGCGATGTCGAACGGCACTTCGCGACCCATGTACAGGCCCTCCTCACCGTCCTGCGCGGTATCGACGGCGAAGCCCTCGCGCTTGAGGCGCGCGGCGAGGGTTTCGCGGAGGGGGGCTTCGTCTTCGACGAGGAGAATGCGCATCGAGAGCTCCAGGGCCGGCGGGGGCCGACGTTCGTTCAGGATCGGAGCATAGCCGCGGTCGATGGTGGCCGGGTGGGTCGCCGCTGCCCTGTTCAGATTTCGCTTAGTCGCGGGAAAATCGCGGGAAACGCCGTGCGTTCCGCACGACGCCGGCGGACGGGATCAGCGATCGCCGCGCGGCCGGCGGGGCGGGGCGTCGTCGCGCCGCGGCGAGCGCGGGGCGTCGGTCGCGGGCTGCGGGTCGTCCATGTAGATGCGGACCCGGCCGTTGTCGTCCACGGCCTTGATGCGGGTGACGTCGCGGCCGTCGAACTGCATGCGCTCGGCGCTGAGCACCTGGCCGCGGTTGGCGCGTTCGAAACGGCGGACCGCGTCGGACACGGCGTCGTTGTGCGGCGCCGGGGCATCGGCGGGCGGGGCGTCCTGGCGGCCTCGCGGCCCATGCTGCGCGGCCACGGGCAAGGCGACGCCGGCGAGGGCGACGGCCAGCACGGACAGCGACAGGCGGGACGGCAGGGTCATGGGCGCAACTCGGAAGCGGGTCGGGCGATGCACGGAACACATCATCGCGCGTCGGAGGGGCATTCTCGAAACCGGGCGGTGAATTGGTCCTTAACTTTTCCTTACGCCGGGGCGGGGGTTCAGTCCGTCCACGATCGGGGCGGTCAGAAGATCTCGCCCACGCAGCAGCGCAGCGAGCCGCCGGCGGCCTCGATCGCTTCCAGCGGCACCGCACGTACCCGGAAGCCGGCGAGCCCCAGCGCCTCGCGCGTTGCCGGCGCCAGCGCGGCTTCCGCGGTCGCGCTCATCCACACCGCATCGTCGCCCAATGCGATCGCATTGCCTGCGAATGCGGCACGTTCGCCGGCGGACAGCACGATCGCATGGGGGCCGTACAGGGCCTGCAGGACGCGCGCCACGTCGCCGCCGGTGAAGCCGTCCGGGCAGTACAGCGCGGCCCGGCCGGCCAGGACCGCCAGCACGACGTTGGTGTGGTACTCGCCCGGAGACAGGTCGAACATCAGCGTCGCGCGCAGCCCGAAGGCCTCGTGCATCCGCTGCGCGCCGACCTCGTCGCAGCGCTCCGAGAGACCGCAGAAGCCCAGCCCGCGGGCGCGGTCGACGACCAGCGCGCCGGTCAGTTCGCAGGGATGCGGTTGACCGGACAAATCGATCTCCTCGCGGCCGAGCTGTTCGCGGAAGAAGCGGCGGATGTCCCGGCGCGTGGTTTCGCGCTGTCGGACCGGGTGGCGCATGCGGCCGATGATCAGCCGTCCCGGCGCGGTGGCGAAGACGTTGTTCGGGAACACCGCGTCGGGCGTGGCCGGGTCGCCGGCGAAGCAGACCACCGGCAACTCGGTCGACAGGGCGCGCTGCAGGTCGCGATGCTGGGCCGACGCGCGGCCGGCATCGAACGCCTCGGCGTCGGCCATGTAGCGATTGTCGGTGGCCGACTCGGCCGCCAGCCCGAACCCGTCCGGCGCGACCAGGAACGCCGCCCGCGCCGTCGCCGGCCCGAAATCCGGCGCGCAGCCGCGGGCGACGGCGAGGAAGGCATCGGCGTCGCGGGACAGCATCAGGCGGCGCGCTCGTGCGAGGGCTCGGTCGGCGCCAATGCCTGTTCGACCAGCGCCCAGCTCGCGCCGGGGCGATGCGCGCCCTCGCTGAGGATCTGCCGGAACGCGCGCCCGCCGCGCTGGCCCTGGAACAGGCCGAGCACGTGCCGGGCCAGGTGCTTGAGCGCGACGCCCTGCGCGAGCTGCGTCTCGACGTAGGGCCGCCAGGCGCGGAGCAGTTCGCCGCGGCCACGCACCGGCGCGTCCCACCAGGCGCAGTCGAGGCGATGCAGCAGGTAGGGGTCGTGATAGGCGGCACGGCCGAGCATCGCGCCGTCGACGTGGTCGAGGTGCGCAGTCGCTTCTTCCGCATCGGCGATGCCGCCGTTGACCACCACCTGCAGCGCCGGGCGCTCGCGCTTGAGCCGGTAGGCCCAGTCGTAGCGCAGCGGCGGCACCTCGCGGTTCTCCTTCGGCGACAGGCCCTGCAGCCACGCGTTGCGCGCATGCACGATCACGTGCGCGCAGCCCGCCGCCGCGATCTCGTCGACGAAGGCGAGGAAGCGCTCCCATTCGTGGTCGTCGTCGACGCCGAGCCGGCATTTCACGGTGATCGGCGTGTCCGGCGTCGCCGCGATCATGGCCGCGACGCAGTCGGCGACCAGCGCCGGTTCGCGCATCAGGCAGGCGCCGAAGCGGCCGGCCTGCACGCGGTCGGACGGGCAGCCGCAGTTGAGGTTGATCTCGTCGAAGCCGTGCTCGGCACCGATCCGCGCCGCCTGCGCCAGCAGCACGGGCTCGCTGCCGCCGAGCTGCAGCGCGACCGGAGGCTGCCCGGCGTCCATCGCCAGCAGCTTCCGGCGATCGCCGTGGATCACGGCGTTGGCGTGGACCATCTCGGTGTAGAGCCGCGCGTGCGGCGCGATCAGCCGGTGGAAATTCCGGCAGTGCGTATCCGTCCAGTCCATCATCGGCGCCACGGACAGGCGGAGGGCGTCGGCGGGGATGGCGGCGGAGCGGGCGGGCATCGGGATCGGGCGTCGGGAACGTGGCCCCTGACGGCGCCGTGCGCCGCGTGATCACGGCGCGCCAAGGATACAACGCGTCCCATCGGCCCTTTCGAATCGCGCCCCTTGCCGGGCAGGCGGGGCCGGGCGGTGGCGCGCCCGGCCCGCACGCT
>JAEWNA010000058.1 GCA_023392975.1 Pseudomonadota bacterium
AGCATGCGCAGCGCCAGCAGGGTGACGGCATCGGCGCCCAGGCGCAGGCCGAGCTTGACGATGATCGCCTTGCCCGAGAACGCGATGGCGCCGAGCGCCACCAGCGACGCGGCGGCGACGTCGGCGCGCGGCGCCGGCCGGACCTCGACACCGACGTTCACGCGAGGCCGGCGTCGAGCAGCGCGCGCAGCACCGCCTGCGTCCGCACGGCGCCGGCCTCGTCCCAGGCGAAGCTGTCCTCGTCCATGTAGATGCGCTGGCTGATCTCGAGCTGCACCGCCTCGACGCCGTTCGCCGGGTCGCCGTAGTGCCGGGTGATGTAGCCGCCCTTGAAGCGGCCGTTCGCCACCCAGTCGAAGCCGGTCTGCGCGGCGAGGACGGCTTCAAGCCGGGCCTGCGTCGCCGGCGCGCAGCTGGCGCCGCCGGCGGTGCCGAGATTGAGGTCGGGCAGCCGGCCCTCGAACAGGAACGGGCATGTGCCGCGGATCGAATGGCCTTCCCACAGCAGCACGCGGCCGTGGGCGGCACGCAACCGTTCGAGTTCGTCGCGGAGCGCGTCGTGGTACGGGCGCCAGTAGGTCTCGACGCGCCCGGCGATCTCGTCCCCGGTAGGCGCCTGTCCCGGCAGGTACACCGGATCGCCGGAGAAGCGCACCACCGGGCACAGGCCGGTCGTGTTCTGCCCCGGATACAGCGAGACATCGTCCGGCGGGCGGTTGAGGTCGATCACGTAGCGCGAATGGCGCGGCACCAGCAGCGAGGCGCCGAGGTCGCGGGCGAAGGCGTAGAGGCGCGAGACGTGCCAGTCGGTGTCGGGCGCGCGACGCGCCTCCGGCGTCATCCGTTCGGCGAGCGCGTCGGGAATGTCGCTGCCGTCGTGCGGCAGGCTGATCAGCAGCGGCGCGGTGCCGCGATGGAGGGTGCAGACGGCCATGCCGGCGAGTGTACCGGCATGGCCGCGGGCGCAGCGCGGATCAGGTCCCGGCCTTGCAGGTATTCACGCCGATCAGCGTGTACAGCGGGCACCAGCCCATCAGCGAGGTGGCGAGCGGCACCAGGCCGATCAGGCCGAGGTATTTCATCGGCGCCTCCAGCACGAACAGCAGGCTGAGCAGGCCGAGGCCGACGACGATGCGGAGGATCTTGTCCGCGGAACCGACGTTCTTCTTCATGGCGGGTCTCCTTGCGTTGGGTTGGCGACAGGATGAACCCGCCCCTCGCGACGCTCAGCGACTTTTGTCACCGACCGGCGGCTCGCCCTGGGCCAGCGCGCGCAGGCCGTCGAGCTCGACCAGCCGCACCCCCGCCCGCGACAGCTCCACCAGCCCCTGCTCGGCCAGCTGGCCGAGGGTGCGGGTCACCATCTCGCGCACGCTGCCGATCTCGTCGGCGATCGCCTGGTGGGTCATCGCGACGCTGCGGAAGCCGACGTCGGCGCGTTCGACCAGGAACTCGGCGATGCGGCGGTCCAGGCGATGGAAGGCCAGGCGCTCGACCCGCTCCATCAGGTCGGACAGGCGGCTGGAGAGCATCGCGAACAGGAAGCCCCGCGCCGTCGGCGACTCGGCGACCAGCCGCTGAAACAGCGCCGGCGGCAACAGCACCAGCCGCAGCGCGCCCTCGGCGACGCCCTCGGCGCGGTAGACCTCGTCGCCGAGCAGGCAGCTCGAACTGAGGATGCAGGTCTGGCCGGGGCCGACCCGGTACAGCACGATCTCGCGCCCGGTCTCCGAGCGCCGGAACACCTTCACCGCGCCCTGCACCACCAGCGGCAGGCCGCCGCAGCGCTGCCCGTCGCCGAACAGCGGCGTGCCGTCGCGGATGTCGTGCAGGACCGCCTCCCCGGCCACTGCGTCGCGGAGCGCGGGCGACAGGTCGGCGAGCAGCGGATAGGCGCTCGCCAGCGAAGCGAACGCGTCCGCGTTCACGCGAAGCGCTCCGGCCGGTACGGCGCGGGATCGAGCGCCGGGGTGCGCCCGGCCATCAGGTCGGCCAGCAACTGGGCGCTGCCGGTGCTCATGCCGACGCCCATCATCCCGTGGCCGCAGTTCATCCACACCCGGCGCAGGCCCGGCGCGCGGCCGATCAGCGGCATGTCGTCGCGGCTCATCGGCCGCCAGCCGTACCAGCGTTCGCGGACCTCGGGACCGACCGGCTCGCGCAGGTACTCGCGGGCGCCGCGCTCGAGCGCACCGAGCCGGCGCGCGTTGAGCGTGCGATCGAAACCGGAGAACTCCATCGTGCTGCCGAGGCGGAACCCGTCCGCCCACGACGTGACGCAGACCGAACGCTCGCGCAGCACCAGCGGCCGTTTCGGGAGCAGCGCCGGCGCACGGTAGGTGATCGAGTAGCCCTTGCCCGGCTGGATCACGCGCTTGAGCCAGGGCAGGCCGAGCGCGTCCGCCGACAACGCCGACCAGACGCCGAGCGCGAGCACCGCGTTGCGGGCGCGTTCCTCGCCGTGGTCGGTATAGGCCACCACGCCTTCGCGATCCTCGCGCAGGCCATGCAACGCGCAGCCCTCGACGATCTCGCCGCCGCGCTCGCGCACGGCACGCGCGAGTTCGGCGAGGTACCTGTCCGGCCGCAGCGCGGCGTCGCCGGAGAAGCGCAGCGCCCCGGCCACACCGGGCAGCAGCGCCGGTTCCTGCGCCGCGTAGGCGGGTCCGTCGATCACCTCGACGGAGACGCCCAGCTCGCGCAGCAGCGGCAGCTCGTGCTGCTCGTGGGCGAACGCCCGCGCAGTGCGGAACACGTAGTCCTCGCCCGATTCGACGAATTCGCAGGCCAGCCCGTAGCGGCCGACCCAGTCGGCGAGGCGTTGGCGGGAGTCGTCGAGCAGCGCGTACTTGCCGCGCGCGCTGGTTTCCCAGTCGCGGGTATTGCAGCGGGCGGCGAAACCGAGCATCCAGCGCCACAGCACCGGATCGACGCGCGGGCGCACGTACAGCGGGGCATCCGGCGTCAGCATCCAGCGCAGCGCGCGCAGCACGGTGCCGGGCGCGGCCAGCGGCGGCGCGTGGCTGGGCGTGATCGTGCCGCAGTTGCCGTGCGAGGCCCCGCTGCCGATCCGGTCCGCATCGATCACCCGGACCCGTCGGCCCGATTCGAGCAGGGCGAGCGCGGTCGCGAGCCCGTTGACGCCAGCGCCGGCGATGAGGACATCGGTGGTCACCGCGACCTTGCCTCCGCTAAAAATGTGAAATCTGTCATCGAGAAATCCTTCTGCTGCATTGCAACATGACCATGGCGTGAATCCCCCCCTATGCTCGGGACACTTGGAGTAGGGAAACGTCCACAGCGTTCGTAACACCCGCCTCCAAGGCATGCAGCGGCACGGTCCCGGGGGAGCGGGATGCCCTGCACAAGTATGACGGCACCTCCGACCCGATCACTATCTTTCACAGGGGCACTCTCTCGCTATGCGTACCAAGACCTCGCTGCTGAGCGCAGCCATCGTCGCTTCGCTCGCCATGCTGCATGTCCAGTCCACCGCGTCTTCCGGGAAGCTGCCCGGCCAGGACGCCCAGTCCGCGCCGATTGCCATCGCCGGCCTGTCCGGTACCGCCGCACCGACCGGCACGTGGTCGGCCGTCGGTTCCGGCCCGTCGCTCGCCGACACCGTGGTCGCCTACACC
>JAEWNA010000152.1 GCA_023392975.1 Pseudomonadota bacterium
AAGTGGTACTGCAGCGACACCACCGGCGGCAGGTGCTTGGTCGAGCCGACCTTGCCGAGGCCCTTGATGTCGATGTCGTGCTGGAACGGCAGCGCGGCCAGGACTTCGATGCCCAGGTTGTCGCGGACGAAGTATTCGGCGGTCACGGTCGGACGGACGTTGCTGCCGACTTCCACGTCGAGCGTGTTGCCGGCGAGGCTGCCGTTGTCGGACTTCGGGTTGACCTGGTGTGCACCGACGCTGAAGGTCCACTGGCCGGCGTCCTGGGCGAAGGCCGGAAGGGCGAGGCCGCCGAAAGCGAGGGCGATGGCGAGCGGAGCGAAACGACGAATCATGGGGTTGCCTCCTTGGGCATTGGATTTGGACTACCGACGTGTTGGGCGGCAGTATCTGCGCGCCTTTCCGGGCGCCGTTTGAGGATGATCAATTTTTTAACAAATGACCAGACGCCCCCGTCCGGTCCGCGATGGCCGTCCGCTTCCCCGGACCCCTGACCCCGGACCGCCCCGCTCCGGGGGCGGCTGCCGGTCCAGTAGAATGACGAGCTTCCCCTCCCCCTGCTCAGGAGCGATCCGCCCATGGCGATCAAGGTTGGCATCAATGGTTTCGGCCGCATCGGCCGCAATGTCCTGCGTTCCGCGGTCCAGAACTTCGGCGACGA
Organism: Pseudomonadota bacterium; assembly: GCA_023392975.1. GTDB lineage: Bacteria > Pseudomonadota > Gammaproteobacteria > Xanthomonadales > Xanthomonadaceae > Lysobacter_I. Next base: position 662 of record JAEWNA010000152.1, read on the forward strand.
CATCGAGATCGTCGGCATCAACGACCTGCTGGAACCGGAATACCTCGCCTACATGCTGCGCTACGACTCGGTGCACGGCCGCTTCAAGGGCGAGGTCTCGGTCGACGGCAGCACCCTGATCGTCAACGGCAAGCGCATCCGCCTCACCCAGGAGCGCGACCCGGCCAACCTGAAGTGGGACGAGGTCGGCGCCGATGTCGTCATCGAATCCACCGGCCTGTTCCTCGACAAGGCCAGCGCCGAGAAGCACCTCGCCGCCGGCGCGAAGAAGGTCATCCTGTCGGCGCCGTCGAAGGACGACACGCCGATGTTCGTCTACGGCGTGAACCACGGCACCTACGCCGGCCAGGCCATCATCTCCAATGCCTCGTGCACGACCAACTGCCTCGCGCCGATCGCCAAGGTGCTGAACGACAAGTGGGGCATCAAGCGCGGCCTGATGACCACCGTGCACGCCGCCACCGCGACCCAGAAGACCGTCGACGGCCCGTCCAACAAGGACTGGCGCGGCGGCCGCGGTATCCTCGAGAACATCATCCCGTCCAGCACCGGCGCCGCGAAGGCCGTGGGCGTGGTCATCCCCGAGCTCAACAAGAAGCTCACCGGCATGTCGTTCCGCGTGCCGACCTCGGACGTATCGGTCGTCGACCTGACCTGCGAACTCGAGAACCCGGCCACCTACGCCGAGATCTGCGCCGAGATGAAGGCCCAGTCCGAAGGCACGCTCAAGGGCGTGCTCGGCTACACCGAGGACAAGGTCGTCGCCACCGACTTCCGCGGCGACACCCGTACCTCGATCTTCGACGCCGATGCCGGCATCGCGCTGGACGGCACCTTCATCAAGATCGTGTCCTGGTACGACAACGAGTGGGGCTATTCCACCAAGTGCCTCGACATGGTGAAGGTCGTCGCCGGCAAGTAAGCGCCGACCTGCCACCGCGAAGCGACATCACGGAAGCGCCTTCGGGCGCTTTCGTGTTTCCTGGTGGTGCTGCAATACGCCTGCATGCCTGTCATCCTGAGCCGCAGGCGAGGGAACCGTCGTCTTGTTCGATCGCCGACGGGGCTGTGTGTCGGCCATGTGCGTATCGGTCTCGAGAATGGCGGGAACAAGAGGGTTGAAGGCATCGACCGGTTGAATCCGCCACGCGAACCTGGTCTTCCGGAAGGAGATCGTCGGATCCGCGCATGTGTTTCGCACGCCGTTCAGCGAAACCGTCTTTTGCGATCGTGTCCTGCACGATGCACTGCAGGCAGCCGAACTGAAGGGCGTCGCGCTCCGCGACGCTGCCGACTGCTGATCCCCGCCTCCCACGCATGGCCAAGGAAAGCCACCGATGGACGACACGCCAGCATTCCAGGGCCATCACGTCATCGAGCAGGAAGCGTACCGGCAGAGTCGCCTGCTGCGCGAACTGTCGGCACAGGGACTGTTCGATCTCGATGGTCCCCGCAACATGCTGAACCTGCCGCAGGATCGGGCTCTTGCCGCGAGGCTCGGCCTCTCGCCGCATCCCGGTGGGCCGCTGGGCGCAATTCCAGTGGATTGCAGGAAGAGCTCCTCGAACTGCAGCGCAGTCCCGACGGCCAGGCCGCGCTGCGTGGCGATCGTGCCGCCGCTGAGCGAGTGGCCGGGCGCGTCGGCGAATTGACCGATCCCGTATCACCCACGGCGAGGATGGCGGTCGGCGATGTCGGCCGGGGCCTGCAGCAGAGCGTCGCCGACAGCAGCCAGCGCGTGGCGCAGCTCGATCAGGCGCAGACGCAGCCATTGGCAGCGCAGACGCAGCAGCAGGGCCGGGAGCAGGGCGCGCCGCAGGGGCCGGACTGGCCTGAGGTCGCATCGTCGGGTCGACCGGATCACACTGCAGTGCTGCATCGAACGATGCTCGTGGCGTGCGCGCATCCGCGCCCGCCGCGCCGTTTTGGCGTAACGTACGGGCCGGGGCCGTGTGCCCCGTACCGACACGTGGCAGGGGACGTCTGGTCGGAAGGCGGCGACGATGGCGACGAGGCCATCGCGTCCGCGGGACCGGGAAGGCCCCGACACGTGCGCATCGTGAGTCCGCCCGACAAGGAGATCGTCATGCGCGTCCGTTCGCCGTTCCCGTGCCGCCCGTCGCAACGCCGACGCCTGGTGGCCCCGCTCGCCGCCGTCCTGCTGCTGCCGTCATTCGCGGCGATCGCGGCGCCTCCTGCCGTCTCGGTGGTGGAAAGTCCGCCGCTGGCACCGATCCTGCGTGCGCTGGTGTCGCCGCCCGCGACGCAGTTGGAGGCCCTGCCCGCGATGATCACGCCGGTGCCCAACCACGACGCCTCGCTGTCGCTGGACATCCGGCTCACCGACGGCCGCATCTACAACCCCGCGACCGGTCGCTACGACCACGTGCGTCTGCGCAGCTACGTGCCCGACGGCCAGGCCGCCGATCCGGACACGCCGTTCGTGGCGCCGACGATCGCGGTGCTGCCGGGCGAGACCGTGCGCATCAAGCTCAACAACCGCCTGGAGCCGCAGCCGGGCTGCACGCCGCCGAACATCAACACGCCGCACTGCTTCAATTCCACCAACCTGCATTCGCATGGGCTGTGGGTGAGCCCGGCCGGCAACAGCGACAACGTGCTGCTGACGATCCGCCCGAACGTCTCGTTCGAGTACGAATACAACCTGCCCGCGACGCATCCGGCCGGCACGTTCTGGTATCACCCGCACCTGCATGGCTCGACCGCGCTGCAGGTCGCAAGCGGCATGGCCGGCGCGCTGATCGTGCGTGGCGCACGCGTGCCGACGCCGCAGCGCAACGGCGACATCGACACGCTGCTGCGCGGCGCCGACGGCCAGCCGTTCCGCGAACGCGTGGTGCTGTTCCAGCAGGTGCCGTATGCCTGCCGCGACGCCAACGGCAAGATCAAGACCAATCCCGACGGCACCTGGGCCTGCGGCCCGGACGACGTCGGCGAGATCACCGACTACGCCGACCAGCTGGGCTTCGGCACCTGGGGGCCGTCCGGGCGCTACACCAGCATCAACGGCGACATCCTGCCGCGCTTCGACGGCGCGGTGGCGGGGCGCATCGAGCGGTGGCGCAACCTGCACGCGGGCATCCGCGACACCATCCGCCTGCAGTTCGTGCCGATGCGCGCGAACGCGAATCCGCTGTCGCTGCGCGAAGCGGTCGATCATGCGAAGTGGATCAGCCGGAACTGCGTCGGCGACCCGCTGCCGCAGTGGGAGATTGCCACAGACGGTTTGACTCACGCGCAGGTCATCCGCAAGACCGAGGTCGTGCTGCAGCCGGGTTACCGCAGCGATTCGTTGATGGTGTTCCCGTCCGCCGGCGACTACTGCGTGATCGACGCCAGCGTGCCGGCCAGCGGCTCGGTGTCGAGCGACGCCGAAAGCCGCCGCCTGCTCGGCACGGTCCGCGTGGCCCCGGGCGACGCGGTGACCGGCGACATCGGCGCCTATCTGCAGCGCCAGCTCGTCGAAGCCGCCAACCGCTGGATGCCCGACGACGTGAAGCCGCGCGTGGTCGCGGACCTGATGGCCGACCTGCGCACCGGCGCGTTCGTGCCGCATGCGCAGATCACCGACGCCGAACTCACCCCGGGCATCGGGCAGAAGGTCGAGTTCGACATCTCCGGCTCACCGTCGATGTTCATGGTCAACGGCAAGCCCTACGACCCGGCGACCTACCGCGACCTGGTGCTGGGCAACGTCGAGGAATGGACCATCACGTCGGCCGCCGGCAGCCATCCCTTCCACATCCACGTCAACCCGTTCGAGATCGTGAAAGTCCTCGACGCGCAGGGCAACGACCTCAGCCTGCCCGGCAGCCCGGACCCGGACTACGCCGCGATGAAGGGCACGTGGAAGGACACGATCTTCGTGAAGAAGGGCCTGCGCGTGATCGTGCGCACCCGCTACGAACGCTACATCGGCGAGTATGTCCTGCACTGCCACATCCTCGACCACGAGGACCAGGGGATGATGCAGAACGTGCGGGTGCTGCTGCCGGATGGGCAGGGTGGGGCGATGGTCGGCGGGCATGGGGGGCATGGCAGCCACTGAGCGCGCCGTGAACGATGCGTTCGTGCGCGAGCGCCGGCGGATGAGCGCCGGCGCTTCCGCGCGATGCCGCGGCACGGGAGTGCCTTCCAGGTCGTTACACTGTCTGCCCCTGTGTCACGGTTGTCTCCATGTCGCTTCCCGTTCGACTCGCCCATCGCGTCAGCGCATTGTTCGGCTGTTCGCGTGCCGAAGCGGAGCAGTTCATCCGCAATGGCTGGGTGACCGTGGAGGGAGGCGTGATCGAGGCGCCGCAACACAAGGTGACGACCGAGCGTGTGGAACTCCACCCCGAAGCACGCCTGGAGGCGGTGGAGCCGGCGACGATCCTGCTGCACAAGCCCTCCGGCTTCGATGCGATCGACGGGCGCAGCCCGGCCAGTGCGCTGGTACGGTTCGACACGCGCTGGGCCGACGATGCCAGCGGCGTACGCCCGCTGCGCCGCCATCTGCATCGATTGACGCCGCTGGTGTCGATGGACGCCGAGGCCAGCGGCCTGATGGTGCTCACCCAGGATGGCCGGGTCTGGCGCCGCCTGACCGAGGATGCCGATCTGATCGAGCACGAGTACGTCGTCGAAGTCGCCGGCGACATCGGCCCTTACGGCCTGCGGAAGCTCAACCACGGCTTGAGCTTGAATGGCCGCGAGTTGCCGCCGTGCAAGGTCAGTTGGCAGAGCGAGACGCGGTTGCGCTTCGCGATCAAGGGCGTGCGGGACGGGCAATTGCGTGCGATGTGCGCGCAAGTCAGGTTGAACGTACTGTCGATCCGCCGCCTGCGCATCGGCAAGATCGCACTGGGCAAGGGCGCCAACGGCCCGATGCCGCCCGGCGCATGGCGCTACCTGCCAGTCGGCGAGAAGTTCTGAACCACGGCGCCCCGGCCGCCGGTCGCCTCAATCGTCCTGTTCTGCCGCTTCGCGACCCTGCTGGCGGATCAACGCTTCCTCGCGCGCATCGTTGATGGCGTGGCGCACGCTGTCCAGGTCGATGTCGCCTTCGTCCGCGGTGAACTCCCCGGTCAATGCGGTGTCCGGCCGCAATTCGCCGGCCTCGAACAGGGCCCACATTTCTTCGCCGTACCAGGTGTCCAGAAGCTCCGGCGCCCAGCGTCCGAGATAGGCGGTCAGGTTGTTGACGTCTCGCAGCAGCATGGTGCGTGCGGCGTTGTTGCCGGCGGCGCTGACGACCTGCGGGAAATCGATCACCACCGGCCCGTTCGCGTCGACCAGCACGTTGTAGGGCGACAGATCCCCGTGGATCAGCCCGCAGCACAACATCAGCACGATCTGGCGGATCAGGATGCGATGGAATTCGCGCGCCTGTTCCGCGCCAGGTTCGATCTCACCCAGGCGCGGCGCGGAGAAGCCCTCGCCATCGGTGACCAGCTCCATCAGCAACACGCCGTGGAAATAACCGAAGGGCTCGGGCACGCGCACGCCGGCGCCGCGCAGCTGGTAGAGCGCATCGACCTCGGTATTCTTCCAGGCGACTTCCTGCTGCTTGCGCCCGTACTTGCTGGCCTTGCCGATCGCACGCGCTTCGCGGCTGCCGCGCACCTTGCGGCCCTCCTGGTACTGCACGCGTTGCTGGAAGCTCCGTTGTGCCATGTCCTTGTAGACCTTGGCGCAAAGCACGTCATCGCCGCTGCGGACGACGTAGACTGCCGCTTCCTTGCCGCTCTTCAGCGGTCGCAGCACTTCATCGATGACGCCGTCGTCGATCAGCGCCTGCAAGCCTTGGGGAGTCTTCACGGTATCTCTGGAGGGGTCGCTGGTAGGGCGCTGCTTGCCACAGACCGAAAATTTTCGCATTTCCCGGAAGGCGTCGCCATCGTGCGCAGAGCTTGAGGTGCAACCAGCACGCAGTCTGGTGATTGCAGACATCAGCTCCTGGCCGTTTGCAGCCATCAATTTACCGTCGAATCTGGACCCCGGCTTTTGCCGGGATGACGGGGCGTGATACACAATCGGACGATACGCGCGGCGTATGGCTTCCGACTATGTCGAATCCAGCGTGACGGGGGCTGAACGCTCCGCGCCGACATCACGCCACCGGTCGATCGTCCTCAGCTGCCCGCGTCGCCAGCAACAGCGCACCGAGAATCCCGCTCCGATCGCCGAGCCCCGGCGGCACGATGTACGCATCGATCCCGCCTTCGACTTCGTCGCGGGCGAGGTAGCCGCCGAGCCAGTGGTGGATGCGGGTGCGGGCGAACAGGCGGTCGTGCTGCATGACGCCGCCGCCGAGGACGATGCGGCGCGGCGACAGGGTCAGCGCGAGCTGGGCGCAGAGTTGGCCGAGGTAGTCGGCTTCGATGTCCCACACCGGATGCGCGTCGGGCGCGTCGCCGAGGTCGTGACCGAAGCGCACGACCAGCGCAGGGCCGTTGGCGAGGCCTTCGAGGCCGGGGTAGCGGCGCGGATGGATGGGGCCGAGTTCCGGAGGCAGCAGGCCGTGCAGCGGTCGGTCGGCGATCACCGTGCCGGTGCCGCTTCCGGTCGTAATCCGGCGGGAGGCGTCGAGTCGGGTGTCGCGAGAAACCCGCGGATCGTCGTTGCATAGACGTCGGGGTGATCCCACCACAGGATGTGGCCGGCACCGGGCACGAAACGATAGGTACTCGCAGGGAAGAGCGCCGCATATTCGTAGGCGTCGCCGTAATCGATGAAATCGCACTGCCCCTGCAGCACCAGTACGGGCGCGGGCATCCGTCGCATCTGCGCCCGACGATCCTTGAAATCGTCCGGGAAGAAATTCGAGCCCACGCGGGAATATCCGCCCGCGCCGCCTTCCTCCGGTTTCACGTGGCGCGGATCGCAGACCATGCTGGCGGTGAAGCCGCTGGCCAGGGTGTTGATCGCCGCATCCATTTCGCGATCCGGCACGACCTTGACGTTGAAGAGTTGGGCGACGGTGAAGGCGGCCATGGCACGCAGCGGCATCCGGCTGGCGCTGGTGACCTGCGCGTAGTCGGCGGGCGGCGTGAAATGCAGGCCTTCAGGCACGGGATGACGCCGGATCGTTTGCGGAACGCCGTCCGCATCGAACAGCTCGGGCCGCAGCACGCCGGGCGAACTGAGGACGAGGCGATCGATGCGATCGGGATGCTCGGCGGCGTAGAGTGCGGCCAGCATGCCGCCGAAGCTGTGGCCGACCAGGACGACCTTCTCGGCGCCAATCCGCTTGCGAATGATCTCGAGGTCCGCCAGATGGCTGGCGACGGTCGTATCCTTCGGCCGGGCCCGCCGATCCGAAAGACCGGTCCCGCTCTGGTCGTAGAAGTAGAGGTCGCGGCCGTCCGCGGCGAGCGGCGCCAGCACGCGGATGACGGTCGAGTGGACGTATCCCCCGGGACCGCCGTGCAGGAAGATCACCGGCGCGCGGCGTTCGACGCCCGGCCTTGCGGAGAGCCTGCGGTAGGCGATGCGGTAGCCGCTGGGCATCGACCAATACAGAACGTCCTTGCCGGCCTTGGCCGGAGCGACGGTCTGCGGAACCGGCTTGAACAACAGCAGCGCCACGACGCCGATCATGGCGACCAGCAGGATTCGCAGAAAGCGTCCGATCGACTTCCCCATGACCGCCCTTTTCTAGTCCGCCTCGATTTCGAACAAAGCCTCGACGGGCCGGCCCAGCACCTTGGCGATGCGCAGCGCAAGCAGGGTCGAGGGCACGAACACGCCGTTCTCGATGGTGTTGATGGTCTTGCGGGTGACGCCGGCACGTTCGGCTAGGTCGGCTTGGGTCAGATCCAGCCGCGCGCGTTCGACCTTGAGATGGTTGACCAGACGCTCAGCCACGGCCCAGCGCCCGCAGTTCGAGCCAGCCGAAACGGATCAGGGTGGGCGCGATGGTCGCCGTGACCAGCAGGCGGCAGGCATCGCGCGCGGAGATCGTTTCGTAGAAGGTGGCGGCGTAGACGACGAAGGCGGCTGTCAGTGCGCTCCGCAGCCCCGCCTCGGTCGCCTTGCGGCGATGTTCGATCGTGCTCTCGTCGTTCAACAGGCGGGTCAGACGACTGCCGCCGAGCATGCCCGCCCCCCAGGCCACGAACACCCCCAGGACCGCGGCCCACGCGATCCAGGCTCCGAGATGCGCCACCGTGGCGGCCCCGAGGGGTGGATCGCCCAGGCTTGCGAGCTGGCTCAGCACGAAGACCACGCCCAGGCCGATGGCGATCCAGGCGCGGCGCAGGCTGAGTGTCTCGGCGTAAGCGATGGTGCGTGGCATTTGAAAAGTCACCTATAGGTGACTTTTTGTAACCCATGCGGTTCACGAATGCAAGCAAACGATGTGCTCGCGCGGGAGGTCGCCCGCCACTTTCATCCCCAGGTACAGCGCACCGAGTAGTCCGCTCCGATCGCCGAGCCCCGGCGGCACGATGTACGCATCGATCCCGCCCTCCACTTCCTCGCGGGCGAGGTAGCCGCCGAGCCAGTGGCGGGTGCGGGTGCGGATGGGGGCGAACAGGCGTTCGTGCTGCATCACGCCGCCGCCGAGGACGATGCGGCGCGGCGACAGGGTCAGCGCGAGCTGGGCGCAGAGCTGGCCGAGGTAGTCGGCTTCGATGTCCCACAGCGGATGCGTGGCGTGCGCGTCGCCAAGGTCGTGGCCGAGGCGGGCGACCAGCGCGGGGCCGTTGGCGAGGCCTTCGAGGCAGTCGCCGTGATGCGGGCAGACACCGGCGAATCCGGCGTCGGCGGTGTGGCGACGCGGATGGATGTGGCCGACTTCCGGATGCAGCAGGCCGTGCAGCGGCTCGCCCGCAATGACCGCGCCGACGCCGATGCCCGTGCCGACGGTGACGTAGCACAGGCTGTCGAGTGGCGTGCCGTCGTCGCCGCGGCCCGCGCCCCAGTGCGCTTCGGCGAGCGCGGCGGCGTTGACGTCGGTGTCGAGCGCGATCGGAAGGCCCAGCGACGCGAACGGCGCCCGCAGGTCGGCGTCGTGCCAGCCGGGTTTCGGCGTACGCAGCAGGCGGCCGTACGCGGCGGCCCGTGGATCGAGTTCGAGCGGGCCGAAGCTGGCGAGGCCCAGCGCGCGCGGCGCGCCGAAACGCTGCGACGCGGCATCGAGGAAGGCGCGCGCTTCGGCGAGCGTGGTCGCGGGATCGCGCGTGGCGAAACGCACGCGCTCGAGCAGCGTGCCGTCCGCGGCCGCGACCGCGCAGACGAACTTGGTGCCGCCGGCTTCGATCGCGGCGTAGACGGGCTCTGGCATGCGGGCGGATCCGGGGCTTGCGCGTGACGCGGGCAGCCTAGCGCATGCGCCGTCGCCGTCGGTCGTGGCGTCGCCGCCGTGGCGACCACCCGCCTTCGGGTCGACGTGCGCCCCGTGCCGGCGGCGCACGGTCGCGGTGAGCGATCTCCGGCATCGTCAGAGGGGGCTGGGGCTGAGAGGCGCGACCGCTGCGACGGGTAGCGGCTGGCGATACCGGAGGCGGTCCGCACCGCTACGGGCGGGCGGCGCGGTTGCAATTCCCTGAACGATCGTGAAGGCTGCTGTCATGTTCGCCCGGGCCGGCGTGGCCGGTTTGCAGTGGCGAACCCGGGGCGACAGCGCACGAGGGCGACGGAGGATGCACGACTTGGCCGGAATTCTGATCCTGCTGGGACTGGTGGTACTGACGGTTCCTCTCCTGCTGATCGTGGTCCTGATCAAGCTCGGCAACGCGAGGGCACGGATCGAGGACCTCGAACGCGACGTCCAGGGCCTGCACGCC
>JAEWNA010000333.1 GCA_023392975.1 Pseudomonadota bacterium
ACGCCATCGGCTGGATCGCACTCACCGAAAGCGGGTCGAGCAACAGTCGCCTGCCGCTGCGCCGGGCCGACGTGAGCGCCGACCATCTGCTGTTGCTCGGTGGCGACTTCCCCGACACCCGGCTGCAGATCGCGCCGGCGAACAATGGCCTCGCCGTACAGATCGACGGCGCCGCGCTGGCCGGCAGCGTGCAGGTGCCCGACGCCAGCGCCGGCACGCTCTCCGGCCACCTGCTGCGCGCCCACTGGCGCGCCCAGGCCGGCGCTGCGGCGCCGGCCGCTGCCAGCGACGACGGCGGTTTCGACCCGGCGAACATCCCGGCGATCGCGCTGCGCGTGGACGACCTGCGCATCGGCGACGCCGCGCTGGGCGAGGCGCAGTTCCGTTCGCGGCCGTCGGCCACCGGCATGACCGTGGAACAACTGCAGACCCGCGGGCCCAAGCGCAAGATCGACGCCACCGGCGAATGGGCCGGACGCGGCGCCGCGGCCCGCACCCGGTTCGACGCGCGCATCGCCAGCGAGGACTTCGGCGACCTGCTCGGCGACCTCGGCATGGGCAACCGCGTCGGCGCCGGCAGGGGCGAGGTGCGCTTCGCCGCGCAGTGGCCCGGCACGCCGATGGCCTTCCGGCTCGGCGCGCTCGACGGCGAATTGAAGATCGACGTGCGCGACGGGCGCCTGGTGGAAGTCGAGCCCGGCGGCACCGGCCGCGTGCTCGGCCTGCTCAGCCTCGCCCAACTGCCGCGGCGCCTGACCCTGGATTTCCGCGACTTCTTCAACAAGGGCTTCGCCTTCAACACCCTCGCCGGCACGGTGCGGTTCGGCGACGGCAGCGCGCGCAGCGACGACCTCGCCATCGACGGTCCGGCCGCGCGGATCAACATCCGCGGCGCGGCCAACCTGCGGGCGCAGACCTTCGACCAGACCATCGAAGTGCTGCCCAAGGCCGGCAACCTGCTGACCGCGGTCGGCGCGATCGCCGGCGGCCCGGTGGGCGCGGCGGTGGGCGCAGTGGCGAACGCGGTGCTGCAGAAGCCGCTGGGCCAGGCCGCGGCGAAGAATTACCGGGTCACCGGACCCTGGAAGGACCCGAAGGTGGAAGTGCTCGAACGTGCCGACGTGTCGGCCCGTGCGCCGCCCGGGACGGGTTGAGTCCGTCCCAGCCCGCCACCACACCAACCCTGTCCCTGCCACGGAATTGCCGATGTCCTCGATCCCCGCACACGCCGCTGTCTCCCCGCCGGAAGCGCGCCTGCTGGTGCCCGCCGGGCTCGATGCCGTTGGCCTCGATCGCGCGTTCGCGCAGTTGCTCGGCCCGGGCATCGACTTCGGCGATCTGTATTTCCAGCACAGCCGCCGCGAGGCCTGGACGATGGAGGACGGCATCGTGCGCGACGGTTCGCACGCCATCGACCAGGGCGTCGGCGTGCGCGCGATCTCCGGCGAGAAGACCGGTTTCGCGTATTCGGACGAGATCCACGCCGACGCGCTGCTCGCGGCCGCGCGCAGTGCGCGCGCGATCGCCCGCGACGGCCACGCGCACGCAGCGCAGGCGATCGCACGCCTGACCGCGCCGGCACCGCTGTACCAGGCGATCGATCCGATCGACGCCATGCCCAACGCCGGCAAGCTGGACGCGATGCGCCGGGTCGACCGCCTGCTGCGCGCCGCCGATCCGCGCGTGCGCCAGGTGACGGTGTCGCTGAGCGCGTCGCTGGACACGATCTTCGTCGCCCGCAGTGACGGCGTGAGCGCCGGCGACATGCGCCCGCTGGTGCGGCTCAACGTGCAGGTGATCGTCGAGCGCAACGGGCGCCGCGAATCCGCGACCTCCGGCTACGGCGGCCGCTACGGCTACGATGAATTGCTGGCCGGCGATCGTCCCGAGCAGTGCGCGCGTGAGGCGCTGCGGCTGGCGCTGGTGAACCTCGAGGCCGTCGACGCCCCCGCCGGCACGATGCCGGTGGTGCTCGGCCACGGCTGGCCGGGCGTGCTGCTGCACGAGGCGGTCGGCCATGGCCTCGAGGGCGATTTCAACCGCAAGGGCACCTCGACCTACGCCGGCCGAGTCGGCCAGCGCGTGGCCTCGCCGGGCGTCACCATCGTCGACGACGGCACCCTGCCGGGCCGGCGCGGTTCGCTCACCGTGGACGACGAAGGCACGCCCACGGCGTGCACGACGCTGATCGAGGACGGCGTGCTGGTCGGCTACATGCAGGACACCCACAACGCCCGGCTCACGGGCGTGGCGTCCACCGGCAACGGCCGTCGCGAGTCGTTCGCGCACCGGGTGATGCCGCGGATGACCAACACCTACATGCTTGCCGGCGAGCACGATCCCGAGGACATGATCCGCTCGGTGAAGAAGGGCCTGTACGCGGTCAACTTCGGCGGCGGCCAGGTCGACATCACCAGCGGCAAGTACGTGTTCTCGGCGACCGAGGCCTATCTGATCGAGGATGGCCGGATCACCGCGCCGGTGAAGGGCGCGACCCTGATCGGCAATGGCCCGGAAACGATGCAGCGGGTGACGATGATCGGCCACGACCTCGAACTCGACCAGGGCGTCGGCACCTGCGGCAAGGACGGACAGAGCGTGCCCGTCGGCGTGGGCCAGCCCTCGCTGCTGATCGACCGGCTGACGGTGGGCGGGACGCAGGCGTGATCGCCGGGACCGGGACGTCAGCCCTCGCTGTCGTCGTGCCCGTCCGCCGCGTCGTCTCCGGCCTCGTCGTCCGCCGCCGCCTCGAACAGCTCGCGCAGTTCGCGGAACAGTTCGCGGTAGGTATGCGGCGGCTTGTTCTTCAGCTTTTCCTCGTGCGCGTTGCGCGCGAGCTGGCGCAGGTGCTGGCGATCGGCCTGCGGGTATTCGTCGAGGAAGTCGGCCAGCGCCACGTCGCCGTCGGCGATCAGGCGTTCGCGCCACGCCTCGGCGCGATGCAGCAGCGCCGCTTCGATGCGCCCGGCCTGGCCGTTGGCGTCGAGCGCGTCGCGGATCGCCTCCAGCGTCTCGTCGTCTTCCCGGCGCATCTGTTTCGCCAGATACTGCAGCTGGCGCTTGTGCGCGACGTGCGAGGTGATGCGCCGGGTCTCGTCGATGTGCGGGACCAGATGCCCGGGCACGGGCAGTCGCCCCAGCTGCTGCGGGGTCAGCGCCGACAGCTGGCGGGCGAGTTCGAGCACCTCCAGCGCCTCCCGACGCTGCTGGCTGCGACTGGGCGAGAAGAACTCGCCGCTTTCGGGATCCTTGCCTCTCATCGCGACAGGATAATCCATTGAACGTCACCGCTTCCGTTTCCGCGTCCGCCGTCGACGACAGCCAGGCCCGCCTGGACCGCCTGTCCGAGCTGGCGCGCGATGTCCTCGCCCGGGCGAAGGCCCACGGCGCCGACCAGGCCGAGGTCGCCTGCGACGAGGACCGCGGGCTGGAAGTCTCCGTGCGCATGGGCGCGGTGGAGAGCGTGGAATCGACCCGCGACCGCTCGGTCGCGCTCACCGTCTACTTCGGCAAGCGCAAGGGCAGCGCGAGCACCGCCGACCTGCGTCCGGAGAGCCTCGCGGCGACGGTCGCGCAGGCCTGCGCGATCGCCCGGCACACCGAGGAGGACCCGGCGTCCGGGCTGGCCGATCCCGAGCGCATGGCCACCGACCTGCGCGAGTTCGATGCCTGGCACCCGTGGGCGCTGGACGCCGATACCGCGGTCGACCTGGCGCTGGCCTGCGAGGCGGCCGGACGCGACGCCGACCCGCGCATCGCCAATTCCGACGGCGCCACGGTCGCGACCAGCGAAGCGATCGGCGTCTACGCCAATTCGCACGGGTTCCTGGGGCGCGCGCGCGACACCCAGCATTCGCTGGTCTGCGGGCTGATCGCCGGGCAGGGCGACGGCATGCAGCGCGACCAGTGGTACAGCGTGGCGCTGGCGCGCGAAGAGCTGGAAACGCCGGCAGCGGTCGGTCGCCGCGCCGCGGAGCGCGTGCTTGCCCGGCTCGACCCGCGGACGCTGCCCACCGGCGCGATGCCGGTGCTGTTCCACGCCGAGATCGCGCGCACGCTGGTCGGCAGCCTCGTCAACGCGGTCTCCGGTTCCGCGCAGTACCGCGGTGCCAGCTTCCTGCTCGGCGCGGCCGGACAGCGGGTGCTGCCGGACTGGTGCGCGATCCGCGAGCGCCCGTTCCTGATGCGCGGGCTGCGCTCGGCGGCGTTCGACGCCGAGGGCGTCGCCACCCGCGAGTCCGACCTCGTCCGCGACGGCGTGCTGCAGCGCTACGTGCTGGGCAGCTATTCGGCGCGTCGCCTGGGGCTGGAGACCACCGGCAACGCCGGCGGCGTGTTCAACCTGGAGGTCGCCCCGAACGCCGGCGGCCTCGACGCACTGGTGCGGGGCATGGGCTCGGGCCTGCTGGTGACCGAGCTGATGGGGCAGGGCGTGAACCTCACCACCGGCGACTACTCGCGCGGCGCGGCCGGCTTCCTGGTCGAGAACGGCCGGATCGCGCATCCGGTCGACGGGATCACGATCGCCGGCAACCTGCGCGACATGCTGCTGTCGATCGAGGCCATCGGCGACGATCGAGATCCGCGCAGCCCGATCCGCACCGGTTCGATCCTGGTCGGCAGGATGACCGTCGCCGGTTCGGTTTGACGTTCGTATATGCTTGAGGACGTCCGGAGTCCGGGTTTCGGCCCTTCCGGGAAACGCGTCACCCGCCATCCCACGACCCACCACCACGATTCCGGGGAGAATCTCGCATGACAGACGGTAACGACACCGCGGCCCAGGGCACCGCCCCGCAGGACCAGCGCACCCTCGCCCTGATCGCCCACCTCCTGGGCATCCTCACCTGGTTCATCGGCCCGATGGTCATCTGGCTGATGAACAAGGACGACGCCAGCAAGGGCTTCGTCACCGACCAGGCCAAGGAAGCCCTGAACTTCCAGATCACCGTGACCATCGCCTTCGTCATCTCCTTCATCCTGACGATCGTGAGCTTCGGCATCCTGTTCTTCCTGCCGACCCTGGTCGGCCTGGGCAACCTGATCATGTGCATCCTCGGCGGCCTCAAGGCCAACGAAGGCGTCGCCTACCGCTATCCGTTCGCGCTGCGCCTGATCAAGTAATCGCGTCATCCTGCGGTCCAGCCGCACCCGAACGCCCCCGGCCCGCGCCGGGGGCGTTTT
>JAEWNA010000364.1 GCA_023392975.1 Pseudomonadota bacterium
TCGGTCGCCAGCTTCCAGACCTCGATCAGCGTGCAGCGCGTCGATGCCGACGGCCTGCGCGCCATCGGTCCGTCTGCCGTGCGCCTCGCCGAGGCCGAAGGCCTGCAGGCCCACGCCGCGGCGGTGACGATGCGCCTGGCGGCGCTGGACGCCGCGCGATGAGCGCACCCGCGCCCACGGCGCGGCGCGCCGACGTGCTCGCGCTGGTGCGCGAGGACCTGCGTGCCTTCGCCGGGTATTCGTCCGCGCGCAGCCACGCCGTCGACGGCACGGTCTGGCTCAACGCCAACGAATCGCCGTGGAACAACGACGCCGATCCCGACGGCGCGCTGCGCCGCTATCCCGCGCCGCAGCCGGAGCCGCTGCGCACGCAGCTCGCGGCGCTGTGGGGCGCGCGGTCGGAACAACTGCTGATCGGCCGCGGCAGCGACGAGGCCATCGACCTGCTGGTGCGCGCGCTGTGCCGCGCCGAGCGTGATCCGGTGGTGATCGCGCCGCCGGTGTTCGGCATGTACGCGGTGTGCGCGCGGCTGCAGGGTGCGCCGATCGTCGAAGCGCCGATGCGCGACCATCCCGATGGCTGGGTCACCGATCTCGCCGGCATGCGCGACCTCGCCACCGCGCGCCGCGCGAAGATCGTGTTCCTGTGCTCGCCTGGCAATCCGAGCGGCGAGTTCATCCCGCTGGTCGCGATCCGCACGCTGGCGCAGGCGTTGCAGGATCATGCGCTGGTCGTGGTCGACGAAGCCTACCTCGACTACGCCGATGCACCGTCGGCGGTGTCGCTGATCGACGAATATCCGAATGTCGCCGTGCTGCGCACGCTGTCGAAGCTGCACGCATTGGCCGGCGCGCGCATCGGTGGCGTGATCGCCGATCCGGCGCTGATCGGCGTGCTGCGTCGCTGCCAGGCGCCATATCCGGTGCCCGAACCCTGCGCCGCGCTCGCGCTGCGCGCGCTCGCGCCCGAAGCGCTGGCGCAGGCGCGGGAGCGTGCCGTGGTCGTGCGCGAACAGCGTGCGCGGGTGTTCGACGCGCTGTCGACGCTGCCCGGCGTGCGCCGGGTGTATCCGAGCGCCGGCAACTTCCTGCTCGCGCGCTTCGACGATGCCGAAGGCGTGTATCGCCGGCTGCTGGCCGCGGGCGTGGTCGTGCGCGACATGCGCGCGACCCCGGGCCTCGGCGATGCGCTGCGGATCACGATCGGCGCGCCGGACGAGAACGACGTCCTGTTCGCCGCGCTGCGCCCGGTGGAGGCCGCGGCGTGAGCGCGAAGCGGCCGATCCTGTTCGTCGACCGCGACGGCACCCTCATCCGCGAACCGGCCGATTTCCAGATCGACCGCTTCGAGAAGCTCGCCTTCGTCGACGGCGTGATCCCGGCGATGCTGAAGCTGCGGGATGCCGGCTACGACTTCGTGATGGTCACCAACCAGGACGGCCTCGGCACCGACGCCTTCCCGCAGGCCGATTTCGACGGCCCGCACGCGCTGATGGTGCAGATCTTCGAGAGCCAGGGCATCGTCTTCCGCGACACGCTGATCGACCGCAGCTTCCCGCACGAGAACGCGCCGACGCGCAAGCCGCGGCTCAGGCTGGTGCAGCCGCTGTTGCGCGACCACGGCATCGACTGGGCGCGCTCGGCGATGGTCGGCGACCGCGAGACCGACCTCGAATTCGCGGTGAACCTCGGCATCCGCGGCTTCAAGCTGAAATCGCCGCAGTTCGGCGACGGCGTGGACTGGACCGGGATCGCGCACGTCCTCGCCGACGTGCCGCGCACCGCGAAGGTCGTGCGCCGCACGAAGGAAACGAAGATCGAGGTCGAGGTCGATCTCGACCGCGAGGCCGATCCGGACGTGAAGACCGGACTCGGTTTCTACGACCACATGCTGGAGCAGCTCGGCAAGCACGGCGGCTTCGCGCTGCGCCTGCACTGCGACGGCGACTTGCACATCGACGAGCACCACACCGTCGAGGACTGCGCGCTCGCGCTCGGCCAGGCACTGCGCGAGGCGCTGGGCGACAAGCGTGGGATTGCGCGTTACGGCTTCACGCTGCCGATGGACGAGGCGCTGGCGACCGCCGCACTCGACTGGTCCGGGCGGCCGTACTGCGTGTTCGAGGGCGCGTTCGAACGCGAGATGGTCGGCGGGCTCGCCACCGAACTCGTGCCGCACGTGTTCCGCTCGCTGTGCGAGACCGCGGGGCTCAACCTGCACCTGAGCGTGCGCGGCGACAACGACCACCACAAGATCGAGGCCTGCTTCAAGGCGGTGGCGCGCGCGCTGCGGCAGTCGTTCCGTCGCGAAGGCGACGCACTGCCGAGCACCAAGGGGACGCTGTGAGCGCACGCCCCAACGGCGGCGACCTGGCGTTGATCGATGCCGGCGGCGCCAATCTCGGCTCGGTGATGTACGCGCTGCGCCGCATCGGCGCCGCGCCGCGGCTGGTGCGTGATGCCGATGAACTCGGCACGCCCGAGCGCGTGATCCTGCCCGGCGTCGGTGCTGCGGCACCGTCGATGGCGCTGCTGCGCGCGCGCGGGCTCGACGCTGCGCTGTGCGCGAGCGAAGCGCCGCTGCTCGGCGTCTGCGTCGGCCTGCAACTGCTGTTCGAAGGTTCCGAGGAAGGCGACGTCGACTGCCTCGGCCTGCTGCCCGGCCGCGTGCGCAAGCTCGTCGGAGGTCCCGGGCTGCGCATCCCGCACATGGGCTGGAACACGCTGCGCTTCCGCGCGCCGGCGTCGCCGCTGCTCGCGGGCATCGACGACGGTGCGCACGCCTACTTCGTGCACAGTTTCGCCGTGCCGATCGACGAGGCAGCCGACGTCGTGCTCGCCGACACCGACCACGGCGCGCGCTTCGCCGCGGTGGTCGGACAGGGCCGCCGCTTCGGCGCGCAGTTCCATCCCGAGCGCTCGTCGGCCACCGGCCTGCGCCTGCTCGACAACTTCCTGAAGCTTCCGGCCTGACCTCGCCAGCATGACCTCGCCCGCATGACCGACGCGGCCTTCACCGCCTATCCCGCGATCGACGTGCGCGACGGCCACGTCGTGCGCCTGCTGCAGGGCGACTATGATCGCGAGACGCGCTACGCCGACGATCCGTTCGCGGTCGCGATGCGCTACGCCGACGCGGGTGCGCGCTGGCTGCATCTGGTCGACCTCGACGCCGCGCGCGCCGGCGGCTACACGCTCGCGCCGCTGCTGCGCCGGATCGCCGACGACGGCCGTCTGCGTGTGCAGACCGGCGGCGGCGTGCGCGACGAGGTCGCGGTCACGGCGATGCTCGATGCCGGCGCGTCGCGCGTGGTGATCGGCTCGCTCGCGGTTCGCGAGCCGGAGCGCGTCGTCGCCTGGCTCGCGCGCTTCGGCGC
>JAEWNA010000367.1 GCA_023392975.1 Pseudomonadota bacterium
CGCTGGCGGACGCCGGCATCGGGGCCGCGGCGGTGGCGACGACCAGCGTGTTCGCCGGCGATGCCGCCGGCGATCTGCATGCGCTGCTCGCCGCACTGGCCGAACCGGCCGACGACGGCCGGTTCCGTGCCGCGCTGGCGACGCGCCTGCTCGGCTGGGACGCCGCGCGGATCGCGGCGCTCGATGCGGACGACACGACCTCGGAAGCCGCCGTTTCGCTTTTTTCGGCCGCGGCGGAACGCTGGCGCGCGCGCGGTCCGCTGCCGGCGCTGCTGCCGTTCATCGTCGACGCCGCGTCGCGCTGGCTGGGCGAGGTCGGTGGCACGCGCAGGCTCACGGATGCGCTGCATCTCGCCGAGCTGCTGCAGGCCGAGTCCGCGCATCGCCATGGTCCGGTCGAACAACTGCGCTGGTTCGCAAGGCAATGCGCGCTCGCCGCCGCCGACGAAGCGCGCCAGCTGCGACTGGAGTCGGACGGCGGCCTGGTGCAGATCGCGACCATCCACAAGAGCAAGGGCCTCGAATATCCGGTCGTGGTACTGCCGTTCGCCGCATGGCAAGGCAGTCGCCGGCGCACGGGATTGGGCTACGACGATTTCCACGGAACGGACGGTCGGCCCGCGCGTGCCTGGCGGGCCAAGGGTGTGCTCGAACCTGCGGAGGCCGATGCGATCGATGCCGAAGTCGAGCGCGAAACGCGCGCCGAGGCGCAGCGCCAACTCTACGTCGCCCTGACCCGCGCGCAGCATGCGTTGCACGTGGTCTGGAGCCGCAACGACCAGACCGACGCCACGGCGCTGCATCACCTGTTGCACAACGGCGCGCCGGTGACCGGAAAAAGCGGCCTCGACCATGCGGCGATGCGGGTGCGGCTCGATGCGCTGGCAGCGGCGTCCGGCGGCAGTATCGCGATCAGGCCATTCGATCCGGATGCCGCGCCGGTGTCGATGCGGGCTGCGTCGCGCGACGAAGACGTCGATACACCGCCAGCGGCGAGGATGGCACACCGACGGTTCGTCGATGCCCCGCGCTTGCACAGCTTCTCGTCGCTGCATGCCAGCAGCGGCGACGAGATGCCGCCGCGCGGCGCCGTCGACGAGGCGGGGGCGGTGATCGAGGAAGACGCCGATGCCGCATCGCTCGGCGGCACCGCATTCGGCAATGCGGTGCACGATGTCCTCGAAGCCGCCGAAGCCGGCGTGTGGCATCGCGAACCGGATGTGCAAGACGGACTCTTCGCCGACGACGAGGCCCCGGCCACGCAGCGTGCGCTGCTCGAAAGCGCGCTGTTGCGTCATGGGCTGGCGCCGAGCGCAGCGCATCTGGCGCAGACCGCGCGGCTGGTGCGGCGGGCGCTCAATGTTGCCCTGCCCGGCGGTGTGCGATTGTGCGATCTGCCGGCAACGCGGCAGGTGCGCGAGATGCCCTTCCACTTCCGGCTGCGGCCGACGCGGATCGATGCGGTGTTCGCGCTGCTGGACGCGCACGGCTACCCGCGCGAACGCCGTGCTTCACCGGATATGCTCGACGGGCTGATGCACGGCTACATCGATCTGGTGTATCGCGACGAAGCGGGCCGACATCACGTCCTCGACTACAAGACCAACCGGCTGTCGGCGTACGACCCGGCGTCGCTGCGGCATGCCGTCGGCGTGCGCGACTACGACCTGCAATACCTGATCTATCTCGTCGCCCTGCGTCGCTGGCTGAAGCTGCGCCACGGCGGCGACTACGACGACGCGCGCCTGCTCGGCGGCGCGGTCTACCTGTTCCTGCGCGGCATCGACCTGCAGGAGACCGGAAGCGGAGACGTTTCGCGTCGCGGCGTGCATGTCGATCCGGTGTCGCCGGCGCTGCTGTCGGCGCTCGATGCGTTGCTCGACGGCGGGGAGGGCATGCGATGACCGCGGCCGACGCGCTCGATGTGCTCGCTGTCCACGCGCTGCGGCATCTCGAAGCCGAAGGCGCGTTGCGCACCGTGGATGCCGCGTTCGCCGAACTCCTGCACGACCGACTCCACGCCATGCCCGCGGTGGCGCTTGCGGGGGCGCTGGCGATGCGCGCGGTGGCGATGGGCCACAGCAGCGTCGCGCTCGCCGACATGCCGGCGCTGCTGGGCGCGCTCGGTGTGCATGCGACGCTGCCCGATGCATCATCGTGGGCCGATGTGCTCGCCACCTCGCCGCAGGTCGCATCGGATGCTTCCATGGCTGCGCCACTCACTTTCACGCAGGGCCGCCTCGCCTTGTCGCGCTATGCCCGCTACGAACAGCGTCTGTCGGAGCGATTGACGCAGCGTGCGTCGTGGACGTCCGAGGTCGCGCCATCGCCGGTACTGGCGGACGCGGTGAAAACGCTGTTCGCGGCCAGCGCGATGCCGGGCGAGATCGACCGGCAGGCGCTCGCGGCGATCGTCGCGCTGCGGCGTCGCCTCCTGCTCATCACCGGCGGCCCCGGCACCGGCAAGACCACGACCGTCGCCCGCCTGCTCGCACTGCAGCTTGCGTACGCGCGCCTGCGCGGCGCCACCGCCCTGCGCATCGCGCTCGCCGCGCCCACCGGACGCGCGGCGGCGCGGCTGGGCGAGGCGATCGACGCCGTGTTGCGCGCCGATGTCGCCGCCGATCGCATCGAGGCGGGGCTCGCCGATGCGGTGCCGCGTCGTGCGCGCACGCTCCATCGCCTGTTGGGCGCGCGTCCGGGCCGTGTCGGATTCCGCCACGATGCGCGGCGCCCGTTGCCGTTCGATCTGGTGGTCGTCGATGAAGCCTCGATGGTCGATCTGCCGTTGATGGCGAAGCTGGTCGACGCGGTCCGCGACGAGGCGACGCTGGTGCTGCTCGGTGACCCGGACCAGTTGCCCGCGGTGGAAGCGGGCGATGTGCTGGGCGGGCTGTGCGACGCCGCCGGCGACGGGCTCGCGCTGCCGCAGCACGAGGCGCAGGTCGCTGCGGCGCTGCTCGGCAACGCGGTGCCGTCGACGCCCGCCGGTGCGCCGCTTGCGGGTGCGCGAGTGCACCTGCTGCGCGGTTGGCGCCAGGCCGGTGCCGCGGGGCTGCGCGCGCTGTCCGATGCGGTGCGGCATGGCGACGAGGATGCGGCGCTCGCCGTGCTCGACGGCGAGGACGCGTCGCTGGATTGGCACCAGGGCGATGCGCTCGCGCTTGCGGACACGCTGCGTCGCGAGGCGTTGCCCGCGTTCGTGGCGGTGCGCGATGCCGATGATCCCGCACAGGCACTTCAACGCGCCACCGCGCTGCGCATCCTCACCGCGCTGCGCCGCGGGCCGTTCGGCGCGGAACACTGGAACGCCTGGTGCGCCGCGGAGCTCGGTGGACGCACGCCGTACTTTCATGGACGCCTGCTGGCGATGTCGGCGAACAGCGAGCGGCATGGCCTCTACAACGGCGATCTCGGCGTGGTCTGGCGCGATGCGCGCGGTGATGCCGCGGTATGGTTCGACACCGCGAACGGTCTGCGCGCGTGGCGCCCCGCGCAGCTTCCCGCGCATGCCTCGGCGTGGGCGACGACCGTGCACAAGGCGCAGGGTTCGGAATTCGAGCGCATCGCGCTGATCCTGCCCGACGCCGACGCCCGCGTACTCTCGCGCGAGCTGCTCTACACCGCGCTCACCCGCGCCCGCCATCGGGCGCTGGTCTGGGCGACGCCCGACCTCCTGCGGCATGCGATCGGTCGCCGCACCTGGCGCGATTCCGGCCTCGCCGCGCGGCTGCATGCGCTGGCATCGCCACCCGCGGAATGAGTCGTTTCGGGGGGCGCGCACGACCTTTGCGGGATCGCGCTACCATGCCCGTCCCCCGCAGGAGAGCTGAACGCCATGTGCGCGAACGATGCCCACGACGAGCACCCGCAGACGACCGACGCCGTGACCGACGACCGCCACGGCGTGAGCCGCGCGCAGGCCGAGGATGCAGTCCGGACCTTGCTGCGCTGGGCCGGCGACGATCCGGCCCGCGAGGGGTTGCTCGACACGCCAAAGCGCGTGGTCAAGGCCTACGGCGACTGGTTCAGCGGTTACGCCATGGATCCCGAGGACTACCTCAAGCGCACGTTCGAGGAAGTCGAGGGCTACGACGAGATGGTCGTGCTGCGGGACATCGAATTCGAGAGCCACTGCGAACACCACATGGCGCCGATCGTCGGCAAGGCGCACGTCGGCTACCTGCCGAGCGGTCGCGTCGTCGGCATCAGCAAGCTCGCCCGCGTGGTCGAAGCCTACGCCCGCCGCTTCCAGGTGCAGGAGAAGATGACCGCGCAGATCGCGCGCTGCATCCAGATGACCCTGCAACCGCGGGGCGTGGGCGTCGTGATCGAGGCCGCGCACGAATGCATGACCACCCGCGGCATCCACAAGCGCGGTGTCAGCATGGTCACCTCGAAGATGCTCGGTACCTTCCGCGAGGACGCACGCACCCGCAGCGAGTTCCTGGAGTTGATCAGGGTGCGCGGGGGGAAGTGAGATCCGCCTCACGAGGGGATGGGCGCATGAAAGGCAAGGTTTTCTTGGCGTGGATCTTCTTGGCGATCGCCACAGGCCTTGTTTCAGCAGGGGAGCGCGATCGGCATGCCGTCGATATCGAAATGGCGAAAACGGCGGTTGCGGTCGAGCTATTGAACGGACACAGTCGGGAAGGCCGCTATGCCTGCAGTCGCATGAACCATGCATGCGCGGGGCCGGCAAAGGGCGAACTGGGCCTTGCCTTGCTCCGGAACATCAGCACCAGCCGTGGCGCGCAAGCGCTTCTGGAAGTCGGCGCCTTCGGTCTGGATGCCGATCTCGCGGAGAGCTACGACTGTGCCATCGCGACCGGTGGCCCTGAAGTGAAGCGACAGCTTGCGACGGTGTCGGCGAAGCGGAACCGCGCGGCATGCCTGGCCTTCTTCGGGACGCTGATCCACTCCATGCCGGATTACAAGGATGTCGATGCCACCGGACTCTGCCTGAGTGAAGCCGAGCTGTCGCGCAAGTACGCGAGCATCAGGAAAATCCGTGCGGCCGATTGTGGAGAGTGACGTCGTTGCGCCACGTCGCGCAGGCGGATTCGAACTTGTTCTCCGTCAGCGTTGTCGAGTCAGGTTCGCTTGCGGGCGAACGCATCCAGAAGCAATTGCCCTTCGCTCCGCCGGATGTGCTGCCTGAGCCAGTCGGGCAAGTCGGCTCTGCGTGAAGGTGGTGCATAGCCGACGCTGCATCCGCATCCCTGAAACGCGAAGCCGTGCTCGTACAGCACCCGAAGGATCTCCCAGGCTTTCTTTTTCCTGTGCGGGGGCGCCTTGAAGTCCAGCCCCACGGCGGCCATGCGCTTGCCGCATTGTGGGCAAATGGACACGTCGGCTACGTAGCGTTCAACGATTCCTTCGTAGGAAGCGCACGGCGTTACATGTTTGCCCCGGCGCGTTTGCCGGAAAAGGATCTTGTCGTGCGCTGCTTTCAAGCCCACATGCTCGACATAGTCCTCCATCGCGGTCTTTCGGAAGACCTTGCGGCACAGGAAACAGGCGAAGTGTGACTTGTACGTTTGACCTGCGTAACGGCACATGACGACATCCGGAGGCCGAGGGAAATCGGCCTCAACACCGTGAAACATACCGCACGATACTCCCCGCCGCATCGCGCCCTTCCTGCACCGCGGTAACGACGAGGTCGGCGCCGCGGACGCCGTCGCCGCCGGCGAACAGTTTGGGGTTCGCCGTCTGGTACGGGTGCACGGGATTGGCGGGATCGAAACGGAATGGGTGGTGCGGCGGTGGTGCGGGCGTGATCCTGATCCGGCCGTCGTCGTGCAGGGTCACGCCGTGGGCTGTGAGCCACGCCGGCGGGTCGGGCTGGAAGCCGAACGCGATGAGCACGATGTCGGCGTCGAGGTCGACTTCGCTGCCGGGCACCTGCTCGGGGCGGCGGCGGCCGCGGGCGTCGGGTTCGCCGAGGCGGGTTTCGGCGACGCGCACGGCGCGAACATGGCCAGAGCCGTCGTCGAGCAGCGCCAGCGGCGCGCGCTGGAACAGGAAGCGCACGCCTTCCTCGCGCGCGTTGGCGACCTCGCGCGCGGAGCCGGGCATGCTGGCCTCGTCGCGGCGATAGACGCAGCTCACTTCGGCCGCGCCCAGGCGCACGGTGCTGCGCACGCAGTCCATGCCGGTGTCGCCGCCGCCGAGCACGACCACGCGCTTGCCGCGCAGGTCGGGCAGTTCGACGCGATCTTCCCAGCCGGCGATGGGCCGGCCGGCGGCGTCGTTTTCGCCGATCACGATGCGGCCGTTCTGCACGAGGAACGGTAGTGCCGGCAGCACGTTCTGCAAATCCTGGCCGGGCAGCTGGCCGTCGGTATAGCGATAACTGCCGAGGCCGAGGAACACCGCGTCGAAATCGGCGAGCAGCGCGTCCATCGCCACGTCGCGGCCGATCTCGACGCCGAGGCGGAATTCCACGCCCATGCCTTCGAGCACGCGACGCCGTTCGGCGATCACGGTCTTCTCCAGTTTGAAGCTGGGGATGCCGAACTGCAGCAGGCCGCCGATCTGTTCGTAGCGATCGAACACCACGGCCTGCACGCCCGCGCGCGCGAGCCGGTCCGCGCAGGCGAGGCCCGCGGGGCCGGCGCCGACGACGGCGACGCGCTTGCCGGTGGCCGGCGCGTGCGAGAGATCGGGCGTCCAGCCTTCGGACAGCGCCTTGTCGACGATGTACTTCTCGATCGCGCCGATGGTGACCGCGCCGAAGCCATCGTTGAGCGTGCACGCACCTTCGCAGAGTCGGTCCTGCGGACAGACGCGGCCGCAGATCTCCGGCAGCGGGTTGGTCTCGTGGCACAGCGCCGCGGCTTCATGGACGCGGCCTTCGCGCGCGAGTTCCAGCCACTGCGGGATGAAGTTGTGCAGCGGGCAGCCCCAGCTGCAATAGGGATTCCCGCAGTCGAGGCAGCGCGCGGCCTGGGTCTTGGCTTCGGGTTCGCCGAAGCGGCCGTAGAGTTCGTGCCAGTCGCCTTCGCGACGCACCTCGACCGGCACGCGGTCGGGCATCTGCCGTTGCGATTGCAGGAAGGCTTGCGGCGTCTTCTTGCTCATGGGCATGACCCGGTAGAGCGGGCTTCAGCCCGCTGCGAGAATTCATGGGGCCTAGAGAAGCGGCCTGAAGGCCGCTCTACCAAAAGCGAAGGCATCATGCGGCCCTCCGCAACGTTTCGCCCAGCGACTCGATGCTCACCGCCTTCGGCTTCACCAGCCAGAACTTGCCGAGGTAGTCGCGGAAGTTGTCGATCAGCCGCTGCGCGAGCACGCTGCCGGTGAACTGGCGATGCCGCTCCAGCAGGTCGAGCAGGTGCGAGCGGTGGTTCTCGAAGCCTTCGTGGTTGATGCGCAGGATGTCGATCAGCTCGTGGTTGTAGCGGTCGACGAAATCGCGGTCGAGGTCGAGCACGTAGGCCATGCCGCCGGTGAAGCCGGCGCCGAAGTTCAGGCCGGTGCGGCCGAGCACCGTCACTACACCGCCGGTCATGTATTCGCAGCAGTGGTCACCCGCACCTTCCACGATCGCCAGCGCGCCGGAGTTGCGCACGCCGAAGCGCTCGCCGGCGCGGCCCGCGGCGTAGAGTTCGCCGCCGGTGGCGCCGTACAGGCAGGTGTTGCCGAGGATCGGCGACTCGCTGGCGACGTAGCGCGCGCCCTGGGGCGGGCGGATGACGATGCGGCCGTCGGCCATGCCCTTGCCGACGTAGTCGTTGGCCTCGCCTTCGAGTTCGAGACGCAGGCCGCCGGCGAGGAAGGCGCCGAAGCTCTGGCCGGCGGTGCCGTCGAAATGCAGGTCGATCGGCACGTCGTGCATGCCGTGGTTGCCATGCAGGCGGGCGATGCGGCCGGACAGGCGCGTGCCGATACTGCGGTCGGTGTTGCGGATGGCGTAGCGATGCGCACCGCCGCGCTTGTGCGCGATGGCGTCGGCGAGGTCGGCTTCGAGCGTCGCCGCGAGGCCGGTCGGCGCCGGTTGCGGCGCGCGCGCTCCGCAGCGCGCGGGGCCGGTGAGGCCATCGGTCGACAGCAGCGGCGAGAGATCGAGCAGGCGATGCACCGGCAGCGTGCCTTCGGTCTGGCGCAGCAGGTCGGTGCGGCCGACGATCTCGTCCAGCGTGCGTGCGCCCAATTGTGCAAGGTAGCCGCGCACTTCCTCGGCCAGGCCGCGGAAGAAATGCTCGACGCGTTCGGGCAGGCCGGTGAAGTGGTCCTCGCGCAGGCGGTCGTCCTGCGTGGCGACGCCGGTGGCGCAGTTGTTGAGGTGGCAGATGCGCAGGTACTTGCAGCCCAGCGCGATCATCGGTGCGGTGCCGAAGCCGAACGTCTCGGCGCCGAGCAGCGCGGCCTTGATCACGTCGAGGCCGGTCTTCATGCCGCCGTCGGCCTGCACGATCACGCGGTCGCGCAGGCCGTTGGCGATCAGCGACTGCCGCGCTTCGGACAGGCCGAGTTCCCACGGCGTGCCGGCGTAGCGGATCGAGGAGATCGGGCTGGCACCGGTGCCGCCGTCGTGGCCGGAGATGGTCACGAGATCGGCGCCGGCCTTCGCGACGCCGGAGGCGATCGTGCCCACGCCCGCGTGCGCCACCAGCTTCACCGAGATCAGCGCCTCGGGATTCACCTGGCGTAGGTCGTAGATCAGCTGCGCGAGGTCCTCGATCGAATAGATGTCGTGGTGCGGCGGCGGCGAGATCAGGCCGATGCCAGGACGCGCGTAGCGCAGCCGCGCGATCAGCGCGTTGACCTTGTGGCCGGGCAGCTGGCCGCCTTCGCCGGGCTTGGCGCCCTGCGCGACCTTGATCTGCAGCACTTCGGCGTTGACCAGGTATTCGGGCGTCACGCCGAAACGGCCGGAGGCGACCTGCTTGATCTTCGAGACCTTGTCGGTGCCGTAGCGCAGCGGGTCTTCGCCGCCTTCACCGGAATTGCTGCGGCCGCCGAGGCGGTTCATCGCGATCGCCAGCGCCTCGTGCGCTTCGGGCGACAGCGCGCCGAGGCTCATCGCCGCGGTGTCGAAGCGCTTGACGATGCTGTCGACCGGTTCGACCTCGTCGAGCGGTACCGGCGTCGCCTTCGCGATGTCGAGTGCGAGCAGGTCGCGCAGCGCGGCGGGCGGGCGGCCGTTCACCGTGGCGGCGTAGGCGTTCCAGTCCTCGCGCAGGCCGCTGCGCACGGCGCGCTGCAGCGTGGTGACGACATCGGGGTTGTACTGGTGGTACTCGCCGTTCGGCGTGAACTGCAGCAGGCCGCCGAACTCCGGCAGCGCGTTGTTGTCCCAGGCGCGTGCGGCGACTTCCGCGGTCTCGGCCTGCAGCTGCGCGAACGTGGCGCCGCCGATGCGCGAGGGCGCGCCGGTGAAGCACAGGTCGACGACTTCGGGCGCGAGGCCGACGATCTCGAACAACTGCGCGCCGCGGTAGCTGCCGATGGTGCTGATGCCCATCTTCGAGATGATCTTCAGCAGGCCTTTCTTGATGCCGCGCCGGTAGCTGCGGCCGATCTGCGTCGCTTCGCCGTGCTTCGTCTTGAGGATGCCGCGCTCGCCGAGGTCGTGCAGCGTCTGGTAGGCGAGGTACGGGTATACCGCGGTGGCGCCGAAACCGATCAGGCAGGCGAAGTGGTGCGGGTCGCGCGCGGTGCCGGTCTCGACGATGAGGTTGCTGCCGCAGCGCAGGCCGGCGCGCACCAGGTGCTGGTGCACCGCGCCGGTGGCGAGCAGCGCGTGCATCAGCAGGTGGTCGCGACGTGGCCGGCGGTCGCTGAGGATCAGCAGCAGCACGCCGTCGCGGGCAGCGGCCTCGGCTTCTGTGCAGAGGCGTTCCAGCGCGGCACGCAGGCCTTCCTCGGGCGAATAGTTCAGGTCGAGGTAGCGATGCGATTCGGCATACGGCGCCATCGTCAGCAGCTGGCGCTGCTTGCGCTGCGACAGCACCGGCGAGTTCAGCATGACGTGCGCGACCTGCTCCGGGCCGTCGGCGAACAGATTGCCCTCGCGGCCGATCTGCGTCGCCAGCGACATCACGCAGTCCTCGCGCAGCGAGTCGATCGGCGGATTGGTCACCTGCGCGAACGCCTGGCGGAAGCGGTCGTACAGCGGCCGCACCTGCGCCGACAGTGCCGCCATCGGCACGTCGTCGCCCATCGAACCCACGGCTTCCTGCTCGGTTTCCGCCAGCGGCCGCAGGATCTGCTCGCGTTCCTCGCGGGTGAGCTGGAACAGCTTCTGGAAGCCGGCCAGTGTCGACGCGTCGAACGGCACCGAAGTGAGGTTCGGGTCGACCAGCTCGGTGTGCAGGTAGGTCATGCCCTGCTTCAGCCACTGCTTGTACGGCGCGCGGGCGCGGTTGATCGCGTCGATGGCGTCGGAATCGAGCAGGCGGCCAGTCTCCAGGTCCGCGGCGATCATCTGCCCCGGGCCGAGCTTGCCCTTGGCGCGGATGCGGGCGTCGTCGACGTCCCACACGCCGGCTTCGGAGGCGACCATGAACGTGCGGTCGTCATCCAGCTGCCAGCGGGCCGGGCGCAGGCCGTTGCGATCGACCGTGCATGCGGCGAAGCGGCCGTCGAAGGCGACGATGCCGGCCGGGCCGTCCCACGGCTCGCTGTTGAGCGCGTAGTACTCGTAGAACGCCAGCAGGTCGGCGTCCTTGTATTCCAGCGACTGCGTCGCCGGCGGGATCAGGATGCGCAGCGCCTTGAGCATGTCCATGCCGCCGGCCTGCAGCAGTTCCAGCATCGAGTCGAGGCTCTGCGAATCCGAGCCGCGGGTCTCGATCGGCGGGTCGAATTCGGCCGGATCGAAGCCGTCCGCGTGCCACACGTGCGAACGCGCGCGCGCCCACAGCCGGTTGCCGGCGATGGTGTTGATCTCGCCGTTGTGCGCGAGCAGGCGGAACGGCTGCGCCAGCGGCCAGCGCGGGCTGGTGTTGGTCGAGAAGCGCTGGTGGAAGACCACCGCGCTGCTCGCCAGGTCGGCGCGCTGCAGGTCGAGGTAGAACTTCGGCAGCGACTCCGGCAGCACCATGCCCTTGTAGCCGATGCTGCTGGCCGAGAGGCCGATCACGTGCAGCTCGGGCAGGTCGCGCAGCGCCTGCTCGGCGCGGCGGCGGGCGAGGTAGAGCGCGCGCTGGAATTCCGGCGCGGACATGCGCGCGCCCTCGACGTCCAGCACCGGCACCACGAAGAGCTGTTCGATCGCAGGCAGGTTGGCGCGGGCGAGCGCGCCGCAGACCGACGCATCGACCGGCACCTTGCGCCAGCCCGAGACCGCCAGGCCCACGTCGCGGAAGGCCCGGGCGAAGGTCGCGCGGACGCGGGCGATGGCGTCCGCGTCGTGCGGCATGAATACGATTCCCGAGGCGTAGCGCTGGCCGAGGACGATGCCGGATTCGGTCGCGATCGCGCGGAGGAAGGCGTCCGGGGTCTTCAGCAGCAGGCCGCAGCCATCGCCGGTGAGGCCGTCGGCGGCGACGCCGCCACGGTGGGTCATCCGCGCCAGCGCTTCGAGCGCGCTGTGCACCAGCGCGGGGGACGGGCGATCGTCGAGCTGCGCGATCAGCCCGAAACCGCAGGCATCGCGCTCGTCGCGCGGGTCGTGGAGGGCGGCCGGGCCGCGTTGGTCGCTTTCCATCGGACAGGCTCCGGGAAGGGCATACCGGGGGGATTCACGGGGAATCGGGAGGCGCGGACGCCCTCGCGGGCCGGGGGTCCACGGAGCGTCCATCGCAGGATGACCCGACTAAAGCACAGTTTGGTGCACTGCGGCAACGGGGTCGGTCGCGTCTTTCGTCGAAGGCCCGGACGGGTCCGCGCCGCCGCCGCCGCCGCCGGGTAGACTGCGCGTCTCGCTTCCCGCCCCGGTCCGTCGTGAACCTCTCCCCCGCCCCTGGCCGGCGCCGCGCCGCGCTGGCCTTCATCTTCGTGACCGTGCTGATCGACGTGCTGGCCTTCGGCTCGATCATCCCGGTGCTGCCGCATCTGGTGGAGCGATTCGTCGGCGGTGACGCCTCGCATGCCGCGTACTGGGTCGGGGCGTTCAGCGTGGCGTTCGCGGCGATCCAGTTCTTCACCTCGCCGATCCAGGGCGCGCTGTCCGACCGCTTCGGACGCCGGCCGGTGATCCTGCTGTCCTGTCTCGGCCTCGGTCTCGACTTCGTGTTCATGGCGCTTGCGCCGTCGCTGGCCTGGCTGTTCGTCGGCCGCGTGATCTCGGCGATCACCTCTGCCAGCTTCAGCACCGCCAACGCCTACATCGCCGACGTCACCGCGCCCGAGGAGCGCGCCAAGGGCTACGGCATGATCGGCGCGGCGTTCGGGCTGGGCTTCATCGTCGGCCCGCTGGTCGGCGGCGAACTGCTGCACTTCGGTTTGCGCGCGCCGTTCTGGTTCTCGGCGGCGCTGGCGCTGACGAATTTCCTGTACGGCCTGTTCGTATTGCCGGAGTCGCTGCCGCCGGAGAAGCGCACGCCGACCTTCGACTGGTCGCACGCCAAGCCGATGGGGGGCATCAAGCTGCTCGGGGAATACCCCGCGATCTGGGGCTTGGTCGCGGTCGTGTTCATCGCCAACTTCGCGCACTACGTCTATCCGAGCACCTTCGTGCTGTTCGCCGACGTGCGCTACGGCTGGGACGGCCGGGCGGCTGCTCGTGTCCTCGCGCTGGTCGGCGTGATCAGCGTGATCGTCAACGTGGTGCTGGTCGGCCGGTTGGTGAAGGCGCTGGGCGAACGCCGCGCGATCCTGCTCGGCCTGGCCTCCGGCGTGATCGGCTTCCTCGTCTACAGCTTCGCCGGCACCGGCGGGATGTTCCTCGCCGGCCTGCCGATCAGCGGCCTGTGGGCGATCGCGGGCCCGGCGACGATGGCGCTGATCTCGCGCGAGGTCGGGCCCGAAATGCAGGGCCGCGTCAACGGCGCACTGACCGGGCTGGTGTCGCTGGCCGGCATCTTCGCGCCGGGGCTCTTCGCCGGCTCGTTCGGCTTCTTCATCGGTCCGAAGGCACCGGCGCATTTCCCGGGCATCGCCTTCCTGCTGGCCGCAATCCTGCTGGCCTGCGCCTGGCTGGTGGCGTGGCGCTATGCGCGACCGGCGGCGAAGACGGCCGCGCCGATGGCCGAACCGGCCGCCTGACCCAACATCTCCTCAGTCTTCGTCCGCGCCCTCGACCGCCGCCAGCTCGTGGCTCGGCAGTGGCAGCATCGCCCAGAACGGCACGCCGTCGCCGGCCCAGCGCGCGGCGGCGTCCTGCAGGATCTCGATCACCGCCTCGACGTCGTCCACGGCCTGTTCCCGCCACGGGCCGATGTGTTCGAGCACCAGCAGGTAGCCCGGCGCCGACAGCCACGACAGGTCGTTGAGGCAGTCGGCCAGCGCATCGAGGTTGCCGCCGAACCAGTCGGGAAACGCCAGCGCCTCGGCGATCTCGCGCAGCACCGCATCGGTGTCCGTGCAGGTGTGCAGGTCCAGCGCCTGCACCGAGAACCGCAGCGCCCGGCCGGCCTCGACCAGCGCCTCGCGGTCGCGGGCGTCGACGAAGTAGGCACCGGCGCGCTCGGGATCGCCCAGCAGCGCATGCAGCTCCATCGTGTTCATCGCGCGCCCTCCGTGCCGTCGAGGGTGAAGCGGCGGAAGCTGCGGTAGTGGTCGTCGGTGTAGAAGAATTCGCTCGGCGGCCGGCCGCCGGCGATGATCCGCCGCGCGCCGCGATCGCGCGAGCCCGGCGTCTCGACCGTGTACTCGCGGTAGTAGCCGCGCGCCTGCAGCGGCAGGCGGCGTTCGCGATTGCCGAACACGCCGTCGTCCTGGCGATGCGGATACGGGCCGCCGCGTTCGATCAGGCGCAGCGTGGCGATGGCTTCGGGCGGTAGGAAGTCGGGGTAGCCGACGCTGTCGTGCGTCGCGGCGGCCGGCATCGGTGGGGGCAGGGCCAGCGCGTCGTCGCCCACGCGTGCGGGTGCGGCGGTGGGCGCTTGCGCGACGGTGGGTTGTGCAGGCGCGGAAGCGGGTGGCGCATCGCGCAACGCGAACCACGCCACGATCGCGAGCACGGCGATCGCCACCCACAGTGTCCAGCCGGAACCCGCCCGCGTCGTCATCGACCGTCTCCCGTTGCCGTCGCCGTCCACGATGGACCCGTGCACTGAACCGCACACTGATCCATATCAATCACGATCCGCACCCATGGCGACCCGCATCGACGCGGCGCGCGCGGACTCAGCCGCAGGTGACGGAAAGGATCTTCCCTTGGCCGTCGATGCGCAGGTTCAGGCGGTCGCCGCGGTATTCCATCGTCACCATCATGCCGGGGCGCAGGACCCGCACCACCTTCGCGCCGCTGGCGGCCATCGCGGCCTGCTGCGTGTCCGGGTCCGCCTGGCGGCCGACGAAGGCCTGCGCGCGGTCGGCGTCGCAGGCCGGGCCGTCGAGGCCGGGGCCGACCCGGATCTGCGGCTCCGCGGCGGCGTCGGCGGCGTTCGGCGCAGGGGCCTGCGGGGGCGTTTCCTGCGGTGCGACCGGCGCGCAGGCGGCGACCGTGAGCAGGGCGAACAGCGGAAGCGGCGACGACATGGCGGGTCCTTGCCGTGGACGATGCACGCAGTATGCATGCCGTGCGTACGAATTCGTAAAGCGCGACGAGGCCGCAACCGGCGTCGCCGACCGGGTCGTCCGCGTCTTCGAGTGCAGGCAGGGCCCTGCCGCGATGTCCGCCCACGCCTTCCTCTCATGTCCTCCCGACGAGCGGCGCCACGGGCGCTTGACAGTCGCCGAATTCAATTCTACAAATGTAGTACTACAGCTGTAGAGGAATATCGGCATGGCCGAAGACATCGTGTTGAGCGACCTGCAGCTCGACCTCATGCGGGTGCTGTGGCGGGCCGGGGAGCTGAACGTGGCCGACGCGACTACGGCGCTCGCCGACCGCGACCTGGCCCACACCACCGTGGCGACGCTGCTCACCCGCCTGGAGAAGCGCGGCGTGGTCGAATCCCGGCGCGAAGGTCGGCTGCTGGTCTATCGGGCGTGTGTGACCGAGGCCCAGGTCAGGCGGAGCATGGTCTCCAGCCTGATCTCCCAGGTGTTCCGCGGGGATTCGAAGGCGCTGCTGGCGCATCTGGTCAGCGAGCGCGAAGTCGCGCCGGGCGATCTCGAACAGGTGCGTGCGCTGCTCGCCGACGCCGACGAGGACCAGGGAGGGACGCCGTGATGGACGACGCGATCCTGTCCCTGCTTGCGGGCCTCGCCGCCCATGCGCCTTCGCTGTCGACGATGGCCGGCCTGCTGATGGCCTTCGTGCTGCACGCGACGCTGCTGCTCGCCCTCGCCTGGGGATTGGAGCGCGCCGGCGCGCTGAAGCATCCGGGCTGGGCGGAATTCGCCTGGCGGCTGGCGCTGTTCGGTGCGTTCGTGTCCGCCGGACTGCAGGCGCTGCCGATGCCGGGCGCGCATGTGCCGGTGGAAGCCCGCATCGCGGTCCTGCCGGCAGGGGCGCCCGCCGCCACGGCGTCACAGCCCGCGTCCGCGACGATGCGCCCGTCACCCGTGGCGATCTCCGAGGCGGTCAACGCGTTGCCGGCGGCGCCGATCGCGACGTCGCACGACGCCCGTCCGATGCGGACCCCGGCCATCGCGTTGCCGCTGGCGACCGATGCCATCGCGTTCGCACTGCTGGCGTGGGCACTGGGCACCGCGTTCTTCGCGCTGCGCCTGCTGCGGCAGTGGCGCGCCCTGCGGCGACTGCGCCGGCGTGCGCTGCGCGATGGCGTCGTGGCCTCGCCGGCGCTGCAGGCGACGCTGCGCGATCTCGCGGGGGAACTGCAGCTGCCGATACCCGCGCTGCGCTTGCTGCCGATGCTCGACAGCCCCGTGGCGTTGCCCGGCGCGATCCTGTTGCCGCGCTGGGCCGAGGGCCTCGATGCGGCGCAGCGTCGCGCGATGCTCGCGCACGAACTGGCGCACCTGCAGCGACGCGACCCGCGCTGGCGCTTGCTGCAACGCCTGGCGCTGGCGCCGCTGTTCTTCCACCCGCTGGCCTGGCGCGCCCGCCAGCGTCTCGAGGCGCTGGCCGAGACGCTGTGCGACCGC
>JAEWNA010000077.1 GCA_023392975.1 Pseudomonadota bacterium
ATGTACGCCGTCGGCGCCCTCGAAGCGCGCCTCGACCGTCGCCCCGCACAGCGCGATCCGCGTCGGCGCCGACAGCGCGAGCGTCGGGCCGGAGAGCGTGAGTTCGAGCACGGCCGCGTCCGCCGCGTTGCCGACCAGCCGGTTCGCGAGCGCGGCGAGATCGGGATCGAGCGCGCCGGCGCGCCCGACGCCGAGATGGCGCCAGCCGTGGCGGCCGCGGTCCTGAACCGTGGTCAACGCGCCGGGTCGCAGCACGCGCCAGAGGGCGCCGCTCATGCCTCGCGCTCCAGCGCCTTGAAGCGAGCCTCGTCGATGGCGACGAACCGCACGCGATCGCCCGGCGCCAGCAGCGATGGCGAGGTGCGCGCCGGGTCGAACAGCCGCAGCGGCGTGCGCCCCAGCAGACGCCAACCGCCGGGGCTTTCGCGCGGATAGAGGCCGGTCTGCGCGCCGCCGATGCCGACGCTGCCGGCCGGCACGCGGCTGCGCGGCGTCGCCAGTCGCGGCAGTGCGAGCGTGGGGTCGAGCCCGGCCAGATACGGGAATCCCGGCGCGAACCCGATCATCGCCACGGTGTAGAGCGGTGCGGCGTGGCGTTCGATCAGCGCTTCGGATGTCAGCCCGAGTTCGGCCGCGGCGGCATCGAGATCGATGCCGTATGCGCCGCCGTAGCGCACCGGGATCTCGACGACGCGGGTCGCGACGGTCGCAGCCGCGGGGACGTCGTCGCGATGCGCCCGCAGCCAGGCCCGTACGTCGTCGGGCGACACCGCGGCGGGGTCGAAGCACACGCCCAGGCTGTCCCACGCGGGCACGAGATCGCGCAGCCACGCGGGCGCGTCGGCCCGCAGGCGCGCGGCCAGCGCATGCGCTCGTGCGTTCGCGTCGTGCGCGTGGGCGAAGCGCAGCAGCCAGGCGTCGTCGGCGAGGGCCTCGATGCCCGCGTCGGTACTGCCGTCGCCGGTCATGCCGACAGCGCGTCTCGCAGCGTCTTCACCCGATCGACCAGCGCCTCCGGCGTGTATGGCTGCGCGGTCGCTGTGCCCCAGACCGGGCGCGGCCACGCGATGTCGTCGCGATAGCGGGCGATGACGTGTACATGCAGTTGCGGCACCACGTTGCCGAGCGCGGCGACGTTGAGCTTGTGCGGCTGCATCGACGCCTGCAGGGCGCGGCAGGCGCGGTCGATCTCGGCGGTGAGCGCGGCCCGTTGCGCGACATCGAGGTCGGTCAGCTCCGTCGCACCCTCGATCCGCGGCACCAGGATCAGCCAGGGATGGTGGGCGTCGTCCATCAGCAGCACGTCGCACAGCGGCCAGTGCGCCAGCGGATGGGTGTCGTCGGCGAGCTGCGGGTGCAGGTGCCAGCCGGGTGGGGCGGCGGTGGCGTGTCGGCTCATGTCAGGTGCTCCGTGAGGAAGGCGAGCGTGCGCGTCCAGGCCAGTGCCGCGGCGTCGGCGTCGAAGTCGGTGCGCTCGTCGCAGTTGAAGCCGTGGCCGGCGGCGTAGACGTGGATCGTCGCCTCGGGGTGGTGCAGGCGGTGCTTCTCGACGTCCTCGGGCGGGATGATCGGGTCGCGATCGCCGAAGTGGAACAGCATCGGCGCGCGCGCCGGTTCGCCGAGGAACGGCACGCTGCGGCCGCCGTAATAGGTCACCGACGGCAGGCCCAGCCGGGTGTTGGCCAGCATCGCCACGGTGCCGCCCCAGCAGAAGCCCACCGCCGCCACGGGGGATCCGGATTCGTGCAGCCAGCGCGAGGCCGCGCCGACGATCTTCAGCGCGCGCTCGAACCCCAGCGCCGCGGCGTGATCGCGCCCGCGGGCGACGCCGTCCGCGTCGTAGCGCAGCTCGACGCCCGGTTGCACCGGGTCGAAGAGCGCCGGCGCCATCGCCGCGAAGCCGGCCTCGGCGAAGCGATCGGCGACGCCGCGGACGTGGTGGTTCACGCCGAAGATCTCCTGGATCACCACCACCGCACCGCGCGGAGCGGTGAGCGGCCGCGACAGCCAGGCCTGCACGGGGCCTTCGGGGGTCGACAGGGGAATCCACTCGCCCATGGGGCCGCTCGCGTGTCCGAAAGCCCGATCGTACCCCTCCGCGGCGCGGGCCGGGCGATGCGCTCCCGGGGCTATAATCGCGGGCTGCCCGCACGTCCTCGCGGGCCCCGTCCGCCGCGAAGCCCTTCCATGTCCGCCATCGATCCCTCCACCGGCCGCCGCGTCGGTTTCGTCAGTCTCGGCTGCCCCAAGGCACTGGTCGACTCCGAACGCATCCTCACCCAGCTGCGGGTCGAGGGCTACGACATCGTCCAGACCTACGACGACGCCGACGTGGTGGTGGTCAACACCTGCGGTTTCATCGACTCGGCGGTGGCGGAGTCGCTGGACGCCATCGGCGAGGCGATGGCCGAGAACGGCAAGGTCATCGTCACCGGCTGCCTCGGCAAGCGCCCGGAGCAGATCCGCGAGGCGCATCCCGACGTGCTGGCGATCACCGGCCCGCAGGATTACCAGAGCGTGATGGCCGCCGTGCACACGGCGCTGCCGCCGACGCACGACCCGTACACCGACCTGGTGCCGCGCCGCTTCGCCGAGAACGACACGCTTCTCGACGGCGTGGGCGTGAAGCTCACGCCGAAGCACTACGCCTACCTGAAGATTTCCGAAGGCTGCAACCATCGCTGCAGCTTCTGCATCATCCCGTCGATGCGCGGCGACCTGGTGTCGCGGCCGGTCGACGACGTGCTGCGCGAGGCCGAGAAGCTGGTCATGGGCGGCGTGAAGGAACTGCTGGTGATCTCGCAGGACACCAGCGCCTACGGCGTCGACGTGAGATACGGCGAACGCACCTGGCGCGGCCAGGCCTACCAGACGCGGATGAAGGCGCTGTGCGAAGGGTTGTCGGAGCTCGGCGTGTGGACGCGGCTGCACTATGTCTACCCGTATCCGCACGTCGACGACATCGTGCCGCTGATGGCGGACGGCAAGCTGCTGCCGTACCTCGACATCCCGTTCCAGCACGCCAGCCCGCGCATCCTGAAGCTGATGAAGCGCCCCGGTGCCGTCGACAGGACGCTCGAGCGCATCCGCGGCTGGCGCGCGATCTCGCCGGACATCACGATCCGCAGCACGTTCATCGTCGGCTTCCCCGGCGAGACCGACCAGGACTTCGAGGAACTGCTGGACTTCCTCGACGAAGCGCAGCTCGACCGCGTCGGTGCGTTCGCGTACTCGCCGGTCGAGGGCGCGGCCGCCAACGCGCTGCCCGATCCGGTGCCGGAGGACGTGAAGCAGGAGCGCCTGGGCCGGTTCATGGAGCGACAGGCGTACATTTCCGAGGCGAAGCTGGCGGCGAAGGTCGGCAGCGTGCAGCGCTGTCTCGTCGATGCAGTCGATGGCGACCTCGGGATCGCGCGTTCGATGGCCGATGCGCCGGAGATCGACGGCCTCGTGCAGATCCAGAACAGCCGCGAAGCCGGGCTGCGCCCCGGCGAGTTCGTCGATGTCGAGATCATGGGCAGCGACGAGCACGATCTCTTCGGCGAAGTGATCTTCGACGACTGACCGCGGCATGGTCGCGAAGCGCCGGTTCCTCGCCCCGCCGCGCGACGGCGTCGATCCGGCCTGTTTCGATCATCCGATCCACGCCGGCTACGCGGCCCATCGCGACTGGTGCGTCTCGACGGACTGGCCGTCGATCGACGCGCTCAACGCCGCGCGGGCGCCGGACGGCCCGCGGTTCGTCGCACAGGACGCGGCCCTGCTCGACGACGGCCTGCACTACGAAACCCGCATTGCCGAACGCGGCGCGATCGCCACGCGGCTAGGCAACTGGCACGACCTGTTCAACGCGATGGTGTGGTGCCGGTATCCCGCGCTCAAGCGTGCGTTCAACGCGCGCCAGTGCGCGCACATCGCGACGATGGGCGCGTCCGTGCGCAATCGCGCGCAGTACGCGCTGACCCAGTTCGACGAAGCCGGCGCGATCGTGCGCGTGCGCGACCCGGCGCTGCTCGCCGCGTGGGATCGCCACGACTGGCAGGCGCTGTGCTTCGACCACGCCGATGCGTGGCACAGCGGCGACATCGCCATCGCCGCCGTCGTCGGCCACGCCCTGCTCGAGATTTCGCTGGCGCCGGCGCTGTTCCCGGTCGCGAAATGCCTCGTCGTGCTCGGCGAGGCGGACGACGTGGCCTGCATCGTGCGCGTGGTTGCCGCCATCGCCGCCGGGGAAGTGCTCGACGACCCGCTGGAACTGCGGCCGCTGCCGCTGGCCGGGATTCCGGGCTGGCATCCGGGGCAGGACGCGGCCTTCTACGCGACCGCGCCGTGCTTTCGTCCGGTGCGTGCCGGACGGGTCTATCCCGCGCCGATCGGACCTCTGCGGGGCGTCGGCTGATCGCTGTTCCCCTCCCGCGGTCAGCCCGTGCCCGTGTTGACAAGGGCGCACCCCGGCGGGATGCTCCGCACGGAGCGGAAGACGGCACCACGACGACGCGCAGCGCGCGGGGAGCGGGGACGATGTCGGATCAGTTCGCCGGGGACGCGATGGGCCCGCCGCATGCGACGAAGACTGTGTGGCGCACGGTGCTTCGGCATCGCTGGCCGCTGCGCTGCATGCACTGGATCAACCTGCTGTGCATGGTCGTGCTGGTCGGCAGCGGCCTGCAGATCTTCAACGCCCACCCCGCGCTGTACTGGGGCGCGACCTCCACCTTCGACACGCCGCTGGCCTCGATCCGCAACGAGAAGATCGAGGGCAGCGGTTCGCGCGGGGTGACCCGGATCGGCGACCACGTCTTCGACACCACCGGCGTCCTCGGACAATCGGAAAAACCGGACGGCAGCGTCAACCGGCGCGCGTTCCCGTCGTGGGCGGTGATCCCCTCGTTCTACTCGCTCGCGCTGGGCCGGCGCTGGCATTTCTTCTTCGCCTGGCTGTGGGTGGTGAACGGACTCTGCTTCCTCGTCTGGTCGCTGCTCAGTCGTCACCTCTCGCGCGATCTCGCGATGCATCGCCGCGACTGGCGCGGCATTCCGCGCTCGATCATCGATCACCTGCGTTTCAGGCATCCTGTCGGCGAGGAGGCGCTGCGCTACAACCCCTTGCAGAAGCTCGCGTATCTCGCCGTGAT
>JAEWNA010000086.1 GCA_023392975.1 Pseudomonadota bacterium
GCGGTCCGCCGCGCAACGACAACGACCTGCGCGCCAGCCTCTGCGTGCGTCCGTCGCTGGCGCCGCTCGCGGCCGCGGTCAGCAAGGCCGGCGTCGCCGCCGACCTCGCGCTGATGATCACCTACCAGGCCGACGGCACGATCACCGACGTCTCGGTCGCCAAGAGCAGCCGCAACCGCGACCTCGACCGCGCCGCGGTCACCTGGGCGCGCCGTGCCAAGCTCTGCCCGGGCTCGCCCGGCCAGGGCCGCCTGCCGTTCTCGTTCGCCGTCGAATAAGCGCCTGCGGCCTGCCCGGCCGCCCGGCGTCGCCGCACCGTCTTCGCTTCAACCGCACCACCGCACCACCGACCCACCGTCGATCCTTCCACACACAAGAAAGGTAAGCGTCATGCTGCAGGAAACCACCAACGCCGCCGCCGCGGGAGGCAACAGCGCCGCCGCTCTGAAGCAGATGGGCGTCGACCATCTGGCGCGCGAAATGCTGTCCCATCCGGGTGACTACGTCGTCCAGCTCACGGTCGCGCTCGTCCTCGCGATCATGTCCGCGATGTCCTGGTACTGGATCGTGGTCAACTTCATCAAGAACATGAACCTCCGCGGCCGCGGCGACTCGGTGACCCACACCTTCTGGGAAACCCCGAACGCCCAGGACGCGATCCGCTTCATGGAAGACCAGCCGCGTAGCGAGCCTTTCTCCAAGATCGCGCTCGACGCCGCCCAGGCCGCCGCCCACCACCAGCGCCACGAGGGTTCGCGCCTGGTCGAGTCGCTGAACCGCTCCGAGTTCGTGGACCGCGCCCTGCGCCAGGCCGTGACCCGCGAGTCGATGGGCCTGGAAGGCGGCCTGACCCTGCTGGCGACGGTCGGTTCGACCGCTCCGTTCGTCGGTCTGCTCGGCACCGTGTGGGGCATCTACGGCGCCCTGATCAAGATCGGCGCCAGCGGCCAGGCCTCGATCGACGCCGTCGCCGGCCCCGTGGGCGAAGCGCTGATCATGACCGCGGTCGGTCTGTTCGTCGCCATCCCGGCGGTGCTCGCGTACAACTTCTTCGTGCGCATGAACCGCGTGACGAACAACAAGTTCGACACCTTCGCCCACGACCTGCACGACTTCTTCGCCACCGGCGCGCGCGTCGGCGAAGTCGGCGCGAAGCGTTGATCCCGGTCGCGACGATCCAGAACCACTGACGGAGCACAGCCATGGCCTTCAGTACCGGAAACGGCGGCGGCGGCCCGATGTCGGAAATCAACGTCACGCCCCTCGTGGACGTGATGCTGGTGCTGCTGATCATCTTCATGATCACGGCGCCGCTGATGACCCACAAGGTCAAGATCGAGTTGCCGCCGGCGAACTACAACACCCGCGATACGACCAAGCTGCCTCCCGCGCCGCCGATCACCGTGTCCGTCACCGAGGGCGGGAAGCTGTACCTCAACGACGAGCCGATGACCCGCGAACTGCTGGAAAGCCGGCTGTCGGTCGAGGCGCAGAAGGTGCCGCAGCCGCAGGTCAACATCCGCGGCGACAAGACCACGCCGTACCGCTACGTCAACGAGGTGGTCAACCTCGCGCAGGCCCAGGGCATGCGCAAGGTCGGCTTCGTCGCCATTCGCGAACGCAACTGACGCGAACCCGGAGAACCCGCCATGGCATTCGCTTCCAACTCCGGTTCGGGCCCGATGGCCGACATGAACGTCACGCCCCTCGTGGACGTGATGCTCGTGCTGCTGATCATCTTCATGGTCACCGCGCCGATCCTGTCCTACCCAATCGACATCGACCTGCCGCAGCCGACGCTGAACCCGCCGCCGAACCCGGTCGACCCGCCGCCGCCGATCAAGCTGCGCATCGACCAGACCGGCACGGTGTTCTGGAACGACAGTTCGATCCCGGTCAACGCCCTGCGCAGCACGATGCAGGCCGAGGTCGAGCGCGATCCGAAGAACCAGCCGACGCTCGAGATCGACATGAACCAGGACGCCCAGTACGAAACCCTGGCCAAGGTCCTGGCTTCGGCCAAGGACGCCGGCATGCTCAAGATCGGTTTCGTCAAGAAGTAACCGCGACACCGGCCGGCGCCGGACCTGCAGCCCGCCGCCGACCGCAAGACGCTTCACCTTTCGACGCCGCCCGCGAGGGCGGCGTTTTTTTGCGCTCGTGGAACCTGGCCCGGGGTTGCGGCGGGCGGCGACGCGGGCGCAGGATGGGCGGGCATCCACTCCGAGGAGCGCACCATGGCTTTCGCACCAACGTCATCCCGGCAGGACGCCCTGTCCCAGATGAACATCACGCCGCTGGTCGACGTCATGCTGGTGATGCTCGTGATCTTCATGCTCGTCGCACCGGTGATGAGCCGGCCGATCCCGCTGGATCTTCCGAGCAGGACGCCAGTGGATGAGCCGCTCGAACTCGCGACGCCGCTCCGTGTGCAGATCGATGCCACCGGTGGTCTGTTCGTCGACGGCCGGCCGATGCCGCTCACGGCGCTGGCGTCGGTGTTCGAGGCCGAGCACGTCCGCGCCGGCACGAAGCTCGTGCCCCTGCAGCTCGACGTGAACGGCCAGGCCGACTACCAGACCGTCGCGCAGGTCATCGCCGCCGCGAAGAACGCGGGCCTGGACAACATCCGGTTTCTTTGAGCGCGTCCCTTTGAGTGCGGCGACGCCTGTCCGCGGGGCAGGCAGGCGTCAGCGCGCGGACAGCACCGCGAGATACGCCTTGACCGTCGCGTCGAGGCCGGCATAGAGCGCTTCGCCGATCAGCGCATGGCCGATCGACACCTCCTGCACGCCGGGGACGGCCTCCAGGAAGGCGCCGAGGTTGGCCTGGCTCAGGTCGTGACCGGCGTTGACGCCGAGGCCGTGCGCGGCGGCGGCGCGGGCGGTGTCCGCGAAGGCGGGCAGGGCGCGTTGGGCGTGACCGTCGGCGAAGGCCTCGGCGTAGGGGCCGGTGTACAGCTCGATGCGATCGGCCCCGCTCGCGGCCGCAGCGGCGATGTCCGCGCCGGCATCGGCGAACAGGCTGACCCGGCAACCCAGCGCCTGTAGTGATGCGACCAGCGGCCGCAGGCCGTCGAGATCGCGGGCGAAATCGAAGCCGTGGTCGGAAGTCAGCTGGGCATCGCCATCGGGCACCAGCGTGGCCTGGGCCGGACGCACTGCGGCGCAGAGGGCATGGAAGCCC
Organism: Pseudomonadota bacterium; assembly: GCA_023392975.1. Taxonomy (GTDB): domain Bacteria; phylum Pseudomonadota; class Gammaproteobacteria; order Xanthomonadales; family Xanthomonadaceae; genus Lysobacter_I. The sequence goes on from JAEWNA010000086.1 coordinate 3,187, forward strand.
GGATAGCCCGGGCGCGGCGGCGCGAACGGATTGCCTTCGAGGTTGAATTCCACCCGATAACTACGAGTGAGCTCGGCCAGTGCGTGGACATCGTCTTCGCGGATGTGGCGCGCGTCCGGGCGCGGATGCACGGTGATCCCGTGTGCGCCGGCGTCCAGGCAGGCGCGCGCGGCCGCGACGACGTCCGGATCGCGGCCGCCGCGCGAATTGCGCAGCACCGCGATCTTGTTGACGTTGACGCTGAGGACGGTCAAACCGAGAACCGGCAGTAGCTCAGGGTGTCAGACCGGCGTCGTTCGCCGCGGTGGTGGGCGGCGTCTGCGCAGCGTCGCCTGCGGCGGCGCGACGCGCTTCGGCCTGTTCGCGCAGGCGGCGCAGCTCCTGCGGATCGATCAGCAGCGTTTCGCTGCGCGCGCTGTTGTCCACGCGCTGCGCCAGCAGGCTCATCACCGCGACGATGCTCAGGACCAGCGAGCCGAGCACGCACAGCACGACGACGGCCATCGAACTGGCGCCAAGCGCCGCGAGGAACAGGGCGACCGCGATCAGTAGCAGCAACCAGGGCATGGGGGCGTCCTTCTCGGGGGATGCAAGGGCGGGTGCCAGTCTACTCCTCGGCCCGCCGCCGCCGACAGCCCGCCCGGACCGCCGCAACGGCCGTCCGTCGCCCGCGCCGGCGGCGTGGCGGCGGATCTCAGAGCAGCGGCGACATCAGCCGGGCCAGCGCCTCGGGCAGGCGGGTCCCGAGCAGCGGCCGGGCGCGGTCGTCGCGCACCTGTGGTGCGGTCTGCAGTTCGCCCGCGATCAGCGCCGCGAGCGTGCCGGCGACGCCGCGGTCCTGGAACAGCAGTGCGATCTCGAAATTGAGGCGGAAGCTGCGATGGTCGAAATTGGCGCTGCCGAGCGTCGCGGTGGTGTCGTCGATCAGCAAGGCCTTGGTATGCAGCATCCGCGGGCCGTATTCGTGGATCTTCACGCCGGCGGCGAGCAGGTCGTCGTAGTACGAACGCGCCGCGAGGGTCACCAGCCGCGAATCGCTGAGACGCGGCACCAGCAGGCGCACGTCGAGGCCGGCGAGCGCGGCTGACGTCAGCGCCATCATCGCCGCTTCGCCGGGGACGAAGTAGGGCGTCACCAGCCACACGCGTTCGCGCGCGGCGTGGATCAGGCTCACCTGCAGCCGGTGGATCGGCTCCCAGGCGCCGTCCGGGCCGGAGGTCAGCGCCTGCACGGAGATCATGCCCGGCGCGGGTGTCGGCAGTGCGTGCGCGATGTCGTCGAGGAACGTGCGCTGGCCGGTGGCGTAGAGCCAGTCCTCGGCGAACACCAGCTGCAGCGAGCGCACGATGTCGCCTTCCAGCCGCAGGTGCAGGTCGCGATAGGCATCCTCGCGGATGCGCTCGTTCTCCTCGTCGGTGATGTTGATGCCACCGGTGAAGCCGATGCGGGTGTCGATCACCGCGATCTTGCGATGGGTGCGCATGTTCAGCCACGGCCGCGACCAGAAGCGCCAGAACCGCGTCGGATGGAACCACGCGATCTCGCCGCCGGCCGACAGCAGCGGTTCGAGGAAGGCGCGGGTGCAGGCGCTCGACCCGATCGCGTCCAGCAACAGCCGCACCTTCACCCCGCGCCTGGCGCAGGCGACGAGCGCGTCGCGCAGCGCGCCGCCGCTGTGGTCGGGCGTGTAGATGTAGTACTCGAGGTGGACGTGGTGCCGGGCCTGGCCGATGGCCTCGATCAGCGCGTCGTAGGTGCCGGCGCCGTCCACCAGCAGGCGCACGTCCTGCGCCGTGCTCGGCGCGAGGCCGGTCGATGCTTTCGCAAGCGCGCCGAGTTCGCGGGCGTCGGGCGAGCACGCGGCGGCGCAGAGGTCATGGCCGAGCGCGTCGTTCTGCAGCCGGCTGCGTGCACGGCGCAGGCGATGGCGGCGGATCTTCTGCGGCCCGAGCAGGTAGTAGATCAGGAAGCCGACGTACGGCAGCAGCGCCAGGCCCAGCAGCCAGCTGAGCGTGGCCACCGGTTCGCGCTTCTGCAGCACGATCCAGCCGCCGAGCCAGACCACGTACAGCAGCCAGCCGCCGAACAGCCCCCAGGCCAGCAACGGCCCGTAGTCGGGCAGCGACTGTACCCAGTCCCACAATGCGTACATCGATCCTCCGGCGACGGTCTGCGCGGATCGCGCCAGCCTACCCCGTCGCCACCGCCCGGAAAACCGTCCGTGCAGGACGGACGAACGATGCGGCGCATCGTGCGCTTCGCAGGCGCGTGCCAGCGGTCGCACCGCCTGCGACCACCGCGCGCTAGCCTGCGCGCATGGCCATCGGCGGCAAACCCGACCCCGCGACCCACAACCTGCTGCGTACCGCCCCGCTCAAGGGCCGCGGCGCGGCGTCGTATGTCCGCGGCCGGTTCGAGAAGACCGTCGCCGAGGCCGAGGACGACGGCTGGGGTTCGGTCTATGCCGACGCCAGCGTCGAGGGGGATCCGGCCGCCGGCGACGACGCCTTCGCGCCGCCGCCGCTGCGCACGCAGGTCACCGAGGAGCGCGCGCGCAGCGTGATCAGCCGCAACGATTCGCCGGACATCGGTTTCTCGCAGTCGGTGAATCCGTACCGCGGCTGCGAGCACGGCTGCGTCTACTGCTTCGCGCGGCCGTCGCACGCGTATCTCGATCTCTCGCCCGGGCTCGACTTCGAGACGAAGCTGTTCGCCAAGACCAATGCCGCCGAACGCCTGCGAGCGGAACTGGCGAAACCGTCCTACCGCTGCGCGCCGATCGCGCTGGGCATCAACACCGATGCCTACCAGCCGATCGAGCGGAAATACCGCATCACCCGCCAGATCCTCGAAGTGCTGGCCGAGACCCGGCACCCGGTCAGCCTGATCACCAAGAGCGGGCTGATCCGGCGCGACCTCGATCTGCTCGCGCCGATGGCGAAGGACGGCCTGGTGACGGTGTATGTCTCGATCACCTCGCTCGACAACAAGTTGTCGTCGAAACTCGAACCGCGCGCCGCCGCGCCGCACACGCGGCTGAAGACCGTGCAGGCGCTGCACGAGGCCGGCGTGCCGGTGGGCACGATGGTGGCGCCGATCATCCCGATGGTCACCGATCGCGAACTCGAAGCCATCCTCGAAGCCGCGTACGCCCACGGCGCCCGCGCCGCCGGCTACGTGCTGCTGCGCCTGCCGCACGAGCTGAAGGCGGTCTGGCGCGAATGGCTGTCGCTGCATTACCCGGACCGTGCCGCGCACGTGATGAGCCTCGTGCAGCAGATGCGCGGCGGCAAGGACTACGACAGCGCCTGGGGCACCCGCATGCGCGGCGAAGGCCCGTTCGCCGACCTCATCGCGATGCGCTTCGCGAAGGCGAGCCGGCGGATCGGCTTCGGGCGGCTGCGGCCGCTGGAGGCGTCGCGGTTCGTGAAACCGGTGCCGCCGAGCGCATCGCGCGCAGCGCGACCATCGGCCCCGGGCCAGGGAAGCCTGTTCTGAAGCCACACCGACGTTGAACGCCCATGGTCGCTGTTACGATTTGAGGAAGCCCGCGCCCGCCGGGATTCAGTGGTCGTAATAGGGGCCTTTCCACTCGGCCGGCAGGCTTTCGCCATGTGCGTTTCGTTCGACCAGGGCGGCCTCGCCACTGGCAAGTGCATTGCCACGATAGGTGACACGACGTCCGGTGAGGATCAGGTCGACCGAGGTGTTCGGTCCGCGGACGAAGCGATTTTCGACGACCAGGACATCCTCGATGCCCTCTGCGGATTCGGCATTCTGTGGCGCGATCGCCACCGTCCACGCATTGTTGCCGGCGGTGCTGCCGAATGCATTGTCGGCGACGATGCCATAGCGCGATGCCCAGGTCCTGCCGGCAACCACGGCCCGATCGTTGTACGCGGTCAACCCGCCGCCATGCGACTTCAAGGCATGCCGAGCGCCGTCGGACGAGACGCCGCGCATCCGGTTGTGCGCGATCACGAACTTGTACCCGCGCGTTATCCGCAGGTTGTGATACATCGACGTCCCGAAATCGTTGCCGAGCCAGGCCATCCGCGCGCCGTGGCCGTATCCGTTCGAGGTGACCCCGGTCGAACCGGGCACGCTGTTCTCGACGAAGAACAATTCGCTCGCGATAGGAAACCGATCGGTCGGAACGATCCGATAGTCCGGATCGTCGAAGGTGAAATAGTCGTCGCCGACATAGAGCCCGCTGCCGGCGTCGCGAGGCGAGGTCAGCGTATTCCGCAGGAACAACACGCGCGTGGCGACGCCAGCCGACATGGATCCACGCGTGGAAAGATCGGAAACGACGATGTCGCTGGCGAAATCGTCCGTCTCCGGCCGCCAATCGCCGACGCCGACGGATTCGATTTCCGGTGCGGCACCGGTGCCGAATGCGCCAACGATGACGCCGTGACTTCCGTCCTGGATATCGATCCTTCCAAGCGACGAGAAATTCTGGCCGCGCTTGAACAAAACGCGCTTGCCGTTCCACTCGCTCTTGGACGGCATCGTCTGCCGCCGCGCTGCGCCTGCGGGGCATCCCGTGTAATCGGCAGTCAGTGAAATGCAGACGGTCTTGCCGCCCGGGTACACGGTGTTCGGATCAAGTACGGTGATCGTCGCATGCTTGACCCACGTCGTTCCCATCGAATTCGTCGCGGTCAATGTGACGGTATAGACGCCCGGCCGCTCGAAAACATGCGCCGCGATCGGTCCCGCGGTCTCAAGGTTCTTTGAGGTGCCGGTGACCGGCCAGGTTTCGTCGGGCGCATCGCCGAAATCGAAGCGATAACGGATGTCGCGGTAAGGATCCAGGCCGCGTTGCGGGCTGGTGGTGCCGGTGGCGTCGAACATCACCGCAAGCGGCGCGGTGCCGCTCGTCCGTGTCGGCGCCAGCGACAGCGCGAGCTTGGTTGGCGGGATCAGCACGCGATCGAATTGGGGCATCGGTTCGACGCAATCTGCTGCGATCGCTTCGTTCGTGCGCACCACCGGGGCGGACGCGGGCGACGACGTCATGGGCGCTTCGGTACGCGCGCAATGCGTCAGTGCCAGCACGATGCACAGCGCTCCGGCCGTTCGCAAGACGAGGGGGTCATCGCGGAAAGCGCGCGCCGCGAGTCGAATGCGGCGCGCGGCGAAGGTAACGGCAGCATTCATGCAGCGTCCTGCGGTTGTGATCGCCACGTATCGTATCGACGTGATCGTGCTCGAGCTTCGCAAAAAGCGAGACGGGACGTGCAGTTTTACATTTGCTTACATTTCACGGCAGCGTGCCGCACGGGACTGCGGACGTTCGCTGCATCGGCACGGAGGTTCGTGCGCCGCAGATCGATATCGAGTCCACCGATGCGGGCGCGCGCTTCCACTCACGATCGCAACGTGCTGCGCAAAAGTCCGCTCTCGAATCGGATCCGGATGGCGGCAACCGCTGGATGCATCCGGTTCATCGGCCGGCGGCGAGGCAGTTGCGGTCCTGTGCGTTCACGACGACAGCATGAGGACTTTCCAGTGCGTTTCCATGGGCGTTCGTGCATCACGCGTGATCGTCACGTCGGTTGCGCGAACAGCCGCTCCGCCCGCTGGAACAGGACCCAGCTGGTCGCGATGAACTTGTCGCCGCCCTGCGGCCGGTTGCCGCGGTGGGTGTGGGTGAAGCCGGCGGGGGCGATCAGCAGGGTGCCGGTGGTCGGCCGGATCTTGCGCCGCTGGAACAGGAATTCGGTTTCGCCCTCGTCGAAGTCGTCGTTGAGGTAGACCGTCCACAGCAGGTGCCGGTGCAGGGTCTCGCAGCCCGGGTCCCGTGGGTACAGCTCGCAGTGCCAGTAGGGGTAGCCGCCTTCGCCGGCGCGGTACCACTGCAGGTTGATGTTGCCGGGGCGCAGGCAGTGGCGGGCCAGGGTGCCCAGCTGGCCGGCGTCCATGTCGGGGAAGTCCTCGGCGGTCAGGCGGCGCAGTTCGCCGCCGCCGGGCGGCTGGTGTTGCAGCATCAACGGGGCGATCAGCGCCTGCGGCCAACGCCGGAGGTAGCGCATCAGCGCCTCCAGCATCGTGAGGTTGAGGACCTGTTCGACGTCTTTCCACGCCGGTTGGCCGCTGATCGCGACATCTCGGCTCAATTTCAGTTCCGGATACACGCCGCCGCCGACCTGCCCCGGGCGCAGGGCGTCGCTGGCGCGGATGCGGGCGACGATGTCGTCGCAAAGGTTCCGCGGCAGGGCGTCGGGGACGACGAGGATGAAGTCGTCGGCGTCGGGGGCGTCGGTCATGGGCAGGCCTTCGGTCCGTGAAGGCCCCATTCTGGCCCAGGACGCGGTCACGGTCGCCGCCCCTTGCCCCGGCGTACGCGGCCCCTCGCGCATCGCCCGACCTTCCGCCGCCAAGTGTTTGCCGCGGCAGGGAAATCCCGGCATAATGCGCGGCTCGCTTCGGCCGGTGCGTCCCCTCGTGGATGCCCGGAGACGGGGAACGCGATCCCCGTCGATTCGATCCGTCGACTTCCGCAGCGACCCCGAGCCCGCATCGTGTGGCGAAACGTCCCGGCCCCAGGCCAGGACCGACGCCGGGGCCGCCGTCTCCCGGGCTATGGGAGGCATCCGCAGATCGCACGACCCGCGTCGCGCGTTCTTGAATCGAGAGGTACGTATGTCCCGCGAATGTCAGGTGACTGGCAAGCGCGTCGCGACCGGCAACAACGTGTCGCACGCCAACAACAAGACCCGCCGCCGCTTCATGCCCAATCTCCACGAGCGCCGTTTCTGGGTGGCTTCGGAGAACCGCTGGGTGAAGCTGCGCGTTTCCACCAAGGCCCTGCGCACCATCGACAAGAACGGCATCGACGCCGTGCTCGCCGAGCTCCGCGCCCGCGGCGAAAAGATCTGAGGAGTAATCGACCATGGCTTCCAAGCGCGACAAGATCCGCCTGATTTCCTCGGCCGGCACCGGTCATTTCTACACGACCGACAAGAACAAGAAGAACACCCCCGGCAAGATGGAGGTCAGCAAGTACGACCCCGTCGTCCGCAAGCACGTGATGTACAAGGAAGGCAAGATCAAGTGATCCGCTTCCAGGCGTGATCCGCTTCCAGAAGAACCCGCCGCGAGGCGGGTTTTTTTCTGGCCGCGGCGAACTTCCCGCGCGCGGAACGATCTGCCAACATGATCGCGACCTTGCCCGGGTCGAAGCGCATCGCGTCATCGCGACACTGCGGATGCGACGCGCGGATCCGGGCCGGGACAACGCATGGGGATGCGGTCGACACGATGCGCGCCGGGGGAGGAAGGCGATGCCGGGCCTGCACGCCGGACGCCCTGCCCCGGATGTCGCGCACGCGATCGGGCATGCCGTCGAAGGAACCACCCACACATCGGAGATCGCCATGTCCCGCACGCAAGACAAGGTCTGCATCGTCACCGGCGCCGCATCCGGCATCGGCCGCGCCTGTGCCACCCGCCTCGGCGAACAGGGCGCGAAACTCGCGTTGTTCGACCGGCAGGACGCCGAGGGCGAGGCACTCGCCGCCGAGCTGAACGACCGCGGGATCGCCGCCCGTTACTGGCATGCCGATGTCGTGTCGGAGGCGAGCGTGAGCGCCGCGGTCGAGGCCGCCGTCGCCCATTACGGCGCGCTGCACGGCCTGGTCAACAACGCCGGCATTTCGGGCTCGACCAAACTCACCCATGAACTCACCGAAGCCGAGTGGGACCAGGTGCAGGCAGTGAACGTGAAGGGCGTGTTCTTCTGCACCAAGCACGCGATCCCGCATCTGAAGGCCGCGGGCGGTGGCAGCATCGTCAATCTCTCGTCGATGTACGGCCTCGTCGGCACGGCCGAAATGCCGGCCTACCACGCGTCCAAGGGCGCCGTGCGGCTGATGAGCAAGGCCGACGCGATGGCCTATGCCGGGGACCGCATCCGGGTGAATTCGATCCACCCGGGCCTGATCTGGACGCCGATGATGGAGCAGCAGCTGCGCGACAAGGGGGCGATGAACCTCAACGCGGCGCGCGTCGGGATCGGCCGGATGCATCCGATCGGCCACATGGGCGAACCCGACGACATCGCCTGGGGCGCGGTCTACCTGATTTCCGACGAGTCGAAGTTCGTCACCGGCAGCGAGCTGGTGATCGACGGCGGGTTCACCGCGCGCTGATCGCGTGCCCCGTCGATAAGCGCATCGTTCGGGTTCCGGAACCGGGCGCGGATTGGGGCGGGGCCAGTTTGGCCGCGGCCATGGCGCGTGTTCCAATCGCGGCATGTTCCTGGGCCTGCATCCCGGCTGGTGGCTGCTGATCGTCGACTGGACGATCCGCCTCGCCGCGCTCTGGTGGATCCCCTCGCGCAGCCGTCCGGCCGCGGCGCGCAGCTGGCTGCTGCTGGTCGGCTTCGTGCCGCTGTTCGGGCTGCCGCTGTACCTGCTGCTGGGGCAGCCCTGGGTCTCGCGCGAGCGCCGTGCACGCCAGGCCCGCGCGTCCGCGCGCATCCGCGAGGCGCAGGCGCCGCTCGCCGCGCAGCGCGCCACGCCCGAAGCGGCCGGTGCGGAGATCGCGGTGCTGGTGGAGCGCCTGGGCGGTTTCCTGCCGATGCCGGGCAACGCGATCGAGCTGCTCGACGACTACGACGAC
>JAEWNA010000101.1 GCA_023392975.1 Pseudomonadota bacterium
GTCGCGTTCGGTTCGGCGTTCATCGCCAACCCCGACCTGCCGGAGCGGATCCGCGACGGCGCGCCGCTGGCAACGCCGGACAGCGCGACGTTCTACACGCCCGGCCCGAAGGGCTACACCGACTATCCGCGCTACGCGGGCTGAACCTCGCGTCTTGACGCCGCGCGGGCCGCACGCACGTGGCCCGCGCGACGCTTCGCGCTCGACGCCTCAGTTGCTGACCCGGCGCACGTCCGACAGGCACCACGACAGGCTGCCGCTGGTCTTGTAGGTCCAGTTGTAGCGGCGCGGCGGATTGGTGCGGTACGCGGTGAGGCCGAGTTCCGGCGCGGTGGGTCGGGTCCAGTCGTTCACTTCGTAATCGTAGGTGCGATACAGGTCGTTCGCCGCCTGCTTCAGCGTGTCGTCGCGCTGATTGGTCAGCCGGCTGAAGTAGTAGGCCCAGCCCAGCGCGCCGGCGACTTCCAGCGTGTGTTCCGGGCCGACGCCGTCGGCGGCGTAGGTCGACCCGTCGACCAGGGTCACGTAATCGACGAGGCCGAGGTTCTCGGGCTTGTCGGTGTAGTACTGGCGCTGCGCCGGTGCGTACGACTTGCCGCCGTATTTCAGCGCGGTGCCGGTGCGGCGGATGAAGTTCGCGACGTCGGCGCGATCGGTCAGCACGTAGGCGCGGACCATCGCATCGACCATGAAGGGCGTCTGCCAGAAGCTCACCACGAGCTGGTCCTGCGGGCCGTTGCCTTCCTGGCTGCCGTATTTCCACAATCCGCCGTCGATGCGGTTCGCCGGCAGCGCGCCGCCGGCGCCGTTCTGGTGCCAGACCAGGTTGTCGAGCAGGGTCTGCACGCGCTCGCGGTAGGTCTTCGATGCGCCGGTCTTGTACGGCACGTCGCCGTAGAGTTCGTAACCGACGATCATCGCCATCAGCTTGAACGCCATGTGGCGCTCGGTGTAGCTGCTGGTCGGCGACCAGCGGTCGGGTTCGTCGTTGGCGTCCTGCTGCGTCTTCGCTGCGAGCTTCGCGCCGTCCTTCGCCAGGTCGTCGCCGGTGATCCAGTAGGTGTAGGCCAGGCCTTCGCCGTAGCTGTACATCGCGCCGTTGGCGCCGATGTAGGCGCCGGGGTTCGGGTTCTTGAGCTTGAACGCGCCGACCGCGCTGTCTGGCATCGTGCCCTGCGGGTAGAGGTTCACGCGGTAGAACTCGGCCGCGCGCACCGACTCGCGCAGCGCCTTGAAGAAGCCGCTGCGGAAATACAGGCCGTAGAACGCGGACACGCGGTCGTACAGCCACGGCTCGCCCTCGGCGCCCTTGTACGGGATCTGGTTGGCGGCCGTGACCCGCGGGTCGTCCTCGCCGATGTGCGAATAGAAGAAATTCTTGGCCGCATACATCTGCTCGGTGTACTGCGGGTAGTGCTCGGTGGCGTCCATCGTCGCGGGGTTGTCGCGGGTGGCGGCGATCTCCGGCGCGAACGGCTGCATCGGCCCGATCCGCAGCACGCCGCGGCTGAGCGTCGCCGCCGGCAGCACCGCGTAGACCTTGGGCTCGGACACGCCGTCGCCGGCGACGAAACTGCCGCTGGTCACCGGCTGCCAGCCGTTGCGGGGATTCTCCAGCGCGGCCACGTCGGCAGTGCGGGCGCGATAGCCCCACTCGACGCGGATCGCCTCGGACGCCGGATACGGTGCGGCGAAGGCGTAATGCAGCTGGATGCGGGCGACGCGGACGGACTTGCCGTCGATCGTGGTGTCGCTGACGTGCCGCCACGGGGTGAGCTGTTCGACGTGCGCGGGGATCTCGATGCCCTTCGCGTCGAGCACGCGCACCGTCGACAGGCCGGCCGCGTCGATCGAACCGCGCGGGAACGGCACACCGAAGGTCACCAGTTGCGAGGTGCCCGCGGCCACGCCCTCGACCGGATGCAGGCGGACGTCGAGGTTGCCGTAGCGCTCGGCGGCCGGCAGCAGCGGGCGGATCGCGGTGGGGCTCGCCGCGGCGGCTGCAGGCGCGACCGGTTCGGCGGCGGAGGCGGCCGGCGGAGTCTGCGACCGGATCATCGCGACGCCACGCGTCGCGGGCGCCGGGCGACCGACCGCCGCGTTTTCGCCGATGCGGATCTGGATGCGATCGACATCGCAGCCGGCGAGCAGGAACAGGAGGGAGACGACGACGAACGGAATCGGGAAGGAACGCATGGCTTCACCTGCGGACAGCGCGGGGGGGACGCACCACCGGCGACATCGCCGAACGGGGGAAAGTCGTCCGCGGCCGTCGGCGGGCGGCACACGGAGGCGCCACCGCAGCGGCACGAGGGCGACCTTAGACGCGACCGGCGGCGAGAACCGTGACGCAGTTCGTCAATGAACAGCCGGAATGCGGGTTTCGCGGGTTCGCGCACGCTCGTCGCGTGACCCGCGGACGCGTGCGATGCGTGCGGACGCGAAGGCTCAGGCGCGGTGGTACGGGTGGTTCGCCAGCAGCGCCGCGGCGCGATAGAGCTGTTCGGCCAGTACCAGCCGTACCAGCATGTGCGGCAGCGTGAGCGGGCCCAGCGACCACTGCTCGTCGGCCCGCGTGATGACCTCCGGCGCATGCCCTTCCGGGCCGCCGATCAGGAACGCCAGGTCGCAGCCGCCGGCGCGCCAGTGCTCCAGCCGCTGCGCCAGCTGTTCCGACGAATACTGCCGGCCGCGGCCGTCCAGCACGACCACGTGCACGGATTTCGGCAGCGCCGCGAGCACGCGGGCGCCTTCGTCCGCGGTCGCACGCGCCGGATCGCGGCCCTTGCCGCGCAGGCCGGGTTCGATCTCGACCAGTTCCAGCGGCAGCCAGTGCGAGAGGCGTTTGCGGTATTCGGCGAAGCCTTCCGCCACCCACGAAGGCGCGCGTTCGCCGACGGCGATCAGGCGGGCCTTCATCGGGCCAGCCTCAGCGATCGATCGGTTCGACGATCACGGCGGTGCCGTAGCACAGCACTTCGGTCAGCCCGGGCATGACCTCGGTGGCGTCGTAGCGCATGCCGATGATCGCGTTCGCGCGCAGCTGGCGGGCGTGGGCGACCATGTCGCGGTAAGTGTCCGCGCGGGCCTGCTCGCACAGCTCGGTGTAGATGGTGATGTTGCCGCCGAACAGGGTCTGCAGGCCGCCGATGAAGTTGCCGACCACCGAACGCGAGCGCACGACGATGCCGCGGACGATGCCGAGGTTCTCGACGACGCGGTAGCCGGGCAGCTCGAACGCGGTCGTGACCATCGTGTCGCCGAGCGCGGCGGGCGGCATGCGCCGGGGGGCGGGCATGGGCGGCGGCAGGCCGCCGGTGCCGGTGTTGTAGGGGTCGCTCATCGGGCGTCTCCGTCGAATCGGTTCGGACCGG
>JAEWNA010000125.1 GCA_023392975.1 Pseudomonadota bacterium
GTCGCGATCGACGGCTTCGATCCCGCGGCGGTCATGGACTACTTCCGCCTGCGGCGCGAGGCTGCGGCGCCGTGGGCCGCGCTCGACGACGAAGCGCGCGCGTCGCTGGTGCGCAGCGGCCTGGCCCTCGACGACGGCCTGCGCCGCTACCGTGCGGCAGTGCGCGCCGCGCCGCGCGACACGGCGATGTTCGGCGCGCTCGCGGCGCTGGCGCTGGACGATGCGATCGACGACGACGCGTTCGTCGGCCACGCCAACGTCCTGGCCGTCTCCACCAACGAACCGGTGGCAGTGGCGATGGCGTGGACGCTGCTCGCGCTCAGCCAGCTGCCGACGTTGCGCGCGCGCCTGCGTGCCGACGATGGCCGCTCCGGTCCCGCGGCGGCGTTGTCGCAGGAGACGCTGGCGGATGCGGTGTTGTCCGAGTCGCTGCGGGTGCTCACGCCGAACGCGCTGATGGTGCGGACGACGCGCACCGCGGTGCGGCTGGGCGCGCATCGGCTGCCGGCGCGCACCGAAGTGCTGCTGTGCCCGTTCCTGTCGCATCGCGAGCCGTCGACGTTCCCGCAGCCGGAACGCTTCCTGCCCGCGCGCTGGGCCGACCTGCGGCCGTCGCCGTACGTCTATTTCCCGTTCGGCGCCGGCGGGCACGTCTGCGTCGGTCGCGCGCTGGCGCTGCGCCTGCTGCGCGCGCTGCTTGCCGCGTCGTCGTCGCGCGGCGACGCGGTGCTGCACGAGGACGTCGCGATCGACTGGCGCGTGCACGTGATGCTGCTGCCGACGCACGACCCGCGCATGCGCCTCGTCGCGTGCGGCGACACCGGCGATGCGCGGCGCGGCGGCATGCTGCATGGCGGCATCCGCGACATCGTGACGTTGCAGGATGACGGGAGTTGACAATTTCGAGAACCGTGTGACATGGTCGGCGAATCGTCGGTTCCAGGATGCCACGACGATTCGCGCCATCGATCGCCCCGCGGGAGTCGCGGACGTTCGCCGGCGCATCGCATCGGAACCGCGCCGCATGCCAGGGATTCCGCAAAGCTACCGCATCGTCCGGCCGCGCAACGCGGTCATCATGTGAGCAGGGAGGAGCAGGGAAATGGCAACAACGCGCAAACCGGCGGCGAAGAAAGCCGCGAAGGGCCCGGCCAAGAAGGCGGCCAAGAAAGTCGCGAAGAAGAGCGGGGCCGCCAAGTCGGCGAGCATCGCGCTCAGCGGCGCGATCCCGAAGATGCACCTGTCGATGCCGCTGGACGCGAAGAAGATCGCGGCCATCAAGCGCTGCATCGACAGAGGCACGCTGACGGTGACGCTCAGCAAGGTCGACCTGAGCGGCGGCAAGCTCAGCGGCCCCTGGCTGTACGACTGATCTCCGACGTCGATCGCCCGCGCGGTTCCGGCCTGCGGGCCGGAACCGTGTCTCGGTGACGCTTCGCCCGCCTGCACGACACGACGTGCGGCATCGCGATGCCTGTCGCTTCGTTCGCGGGCGAACGTGACGAACGCATTCCCTTCGAGGCGCAGCGCGTGAAGCATTTCCGGCCGGACCCGTCACGGACCCAGATCGGCCTGGCCTACGGCCCGCCGGCGCTGGTCTGCCTGGATGCGCTGCCCGACGCGCTCGACTATCTCGAAATCCCGTTCGAGCAACTGCGGCACACGCCCGAGGCCGGCGACGTGCAGCAGCGCATCCCGCTGATCCTGCACTGCGCCAGCGTGTCGGTCGCGGGCACGGTGCCGCCGTCGGCGCAGACCTTCGACGCCATCGCCGCCGCCGCCGCGCGCCTGCGCACGCCGTGGATCGGCGAACACCTCGCCTACGTCTCGGCCGAAGGACTGGACGATGACGGCGAGGCGATCGCGCCGTCCTCGCTGACCTACACCGTCTGCCCGCAGCTGAGCGAAGCCTCGGTCGCGCGGGTCATCGACAACTACGCCGCGGCGCGTGCGCGGCTTGGCGCGACGCCGCTGCTGCTGGAGAACGCGCCGCAGTATTTCGAGGTGCCCGGCAGCACCATGCCGATGTCGGCCTACATCGCTGACGTGCTCGCGCACTGCGACGCCGGTCTGCTGCTGGACCTCACCCATTTCCTGATCACCTGCGTCAACACGGGCGCCGATCCGCAGCGAGAACTGAAACGCCTGCCGCTGGAGCGCGTGGTCGAGGTGCACATCTCCGGCATGAGCACGCAATCGGGCGTGGCCTGGGACGACCATGCCGTGCCGGCGCCGCCGGAAGTGTTCGACCTGCTGCGCCGCGTGCTCGACGTGGTGCGGCCGCAGGCGCTCACGCTGGAATACAACTGGTCGGGCGCGTTCCCGCAGGCGATCCTGCAGCAGCAACTCATGCGCACCCGAGCGCTGCTGGAGGCCGCATGAGCCTGGCGCGCGTGCAGGCGGTGATGGCCGCGGGCATCGAACAGCCGCGGCTGCTGGTGCGCTGGCGCGCGCAGCCCGAGCGCCTGCGTGCGCTGGGCGTCGATCCGGCCGAGATCGACCTCGACGTGCTCGCCAAGTTCTCCGGGCTGGGCGTGAAGGTGCGCCACAATCCATTGCGTGCGCACTACCCGCTGTCGTTCCGGCTGATGAGCGCGACCGCGATGGAGATCGCGATGTTCGCGGCGTATGCGGAATTCCGCTCGGTGCGGCGGCTGCCGTGGGCGGCGGCGATGCCGGACCGTGCGCGCGACCTGCTCGACTTCCTCGACGGCTGGCTGGACGACGACGATCCCGTCCATGCGCGGCTGCGCGATGCCCTGCGCTACGAGGACGCGATCGCGCGGCTCGGGCCGTGGCACGTCGCGACGAACGACGCGGGCGACGATATCGTGCTTGCCGATGTGCCGCGACTGCTCGGCAGCGTGCGGCTGCACGAATTCGGCTGCGATCCGCGCGCGCTCGCCGCCGCGCTGCATGCGAGCGTGCCCGACCTCGGCAGCGTGCCCGACGAGCCGCATGCGCTGTGCTTCTGGCGCGCGCCCGGGGCCGACGACGTGACCGTGCTCGATCTCGACGCGCTCGGCTTCCACCTGCTGGCGCGCGTCGACGGTCGTCGCAGCGTGCCCGCGCTGGTGCGCAGTCTCGGCGGCGGGCGCGGCGCGACCGCGGCGGTGCGCGCCGCGCTGTCGACGCTGGCCGATGTCGGCCTCGTGCAGCTGCCTGCCATGCCCGAGGCGCGATGCGCCTGACCCTCGTCGACAACCTGGTGATGCCGGAAGAGGGCGACCTCGCGCTGCTCGACGTGCATCCGCACCTTGGCCTGCTGGCGCTGGCGGCGTCGGCGGCGCGAGATGGCACGACGACATCGATCTACGATCCCAAGCGCCTGCTGCGCAACGGCACGCTGCGCTACGACGAGCACCTGTACGACCTTGCCGCCGCGCAGATCCTCGCGCAGTCGCCGGAGGCGGTGGGCTTCACCACGCTTGGCTGCAGTTTCCTGTTCGCGATCAACGTCGCCGCGCGCCTGCGCCGCGCCGAACCTGATCTGCCGCTGCTGCTCGGCGGGCCGCACGCGACGATGCTCGACCGGCCGATCCTCGAACGCTTCCCGCAGTTCGACCTTGTCGTGCGCCACGAGGCCGACGAGGTGTTTCCGTCGGTGCTGCGCGCGCTGCCGGACCGTGCATTCGCGAAGATCCCCGGCCTGAGCTGGCGCGATCATCGTGACGGCACATTCCGCATGACCGAGGGCAAGCCCAAGGTCCACGATCTCGACAGCCTGCCGCTGCTGGACTACGACCATTACCCGATCGCCGAACTCGGCCTCGACCTGCTGCGCATCGAAGCCGGGCGCGGCTGTCCGTTCGCCTGCACGTTCTGTTCTACCGCGGGGTTCTTCCAGCGCAGCTTCCGCCTGAAATCGCCGGAGCGGCTGGTGTTCGAACTGGAGCGCCTGCGCGAGCGCTACGGCTTCGACGAATTCAAGCTCGACCACGACATGTTCACCGTCAACCGGCACAAGGTGCAGGCCTTCTGCGAAGCGGTGCGCGGGCGCGGTTTCCGCTGGCGCGTGTCGGCGCGTGTGGACTGCGTGAATCCGACGCTGCTGGAAAGCATGGCCGACGCCGGCTGCATCGGCCTGTACTTCGGTATCGAGACCGGCTCGAAGCGGATGCAGAAGATCAGCCAGAAGCGGCTCGACCTCGATCTGGTCGATCCGATCCTCGCGGTGTGCGCGTCGCTGGGCATCGAGACCACCGCCTCGTTCATCACCGGCTATCCGGAAGAGGAACGCGCCGACCAGGACGACACGCTGGACATGATCGGCCGCCATTTCTCCGCGAACTGCCTCACGCAGCTGCACATCCTGCAACCGGAGCCGGGCACGCCGATGTACGCCGAGCGCGGCGCCGACGTGCGCTACGACGGTTATGCCAGCCCGTACAACAGCGAGCTGATCGGCCCCGACGACCGCGAGCTGGTGGTGTCGACGCCGGAGATCTTCCAGACCTACTTCCACTATCCCGCAGCGCTGCCGCGCGCGGATCACCTGTTCGCGGTGGCGACGGTGGACCTGCTGCGCCGCGTCGGGCCGGATGTCGCCGCGTATGCGTTGCGGCGCCACGGCGGGCGGTTGTCGGCGTTCGTTGCCGCGTTCCGCACGCATGCGGATCGCGCGCA
The DNA here is from genome assembly GCA_023392975.1 of Pseudomonadota bacterium. Classification (GTDB taxonomy): domain Bacteria; phylum Pseudomonadota; class Gammaproteobacteria; order Xanthomonadales; family Xanthomonadaceae; genus Lysobacter_I. The sequence continues at coordinate 4,627 of JAEWNA010000125.1, forward strand.
GCCCGTGCCTCCGCCGGGCTGGATGCCGGACGCGGACCTGCTTGCCGGTTTCGTCGTCGCCGAATACGGCGCGGATCATCACCTCACGTCGTTGTTCCGCTACGGCCTCGCGCTGCACGACACGCGGCCCGCGCCGACGGACGTGCAGGATGCCGTCTACGACGCGCCGCGGCCGTACGTGCTGAGCGATCGCGTACGCATCCTCTCCGGCCTGCACGACTGCGACCGCTGGCTGGCGCGCATCCGCGATGCCGCGCGCGACGACGCCCTGCTGCCCGACGACGACGACGAGCGCACCAGCTACCTGTTGCACCTCGGCAGGCAGGCGCCCGAAGCCTGGCGCATCGACGAAGGGCTGGAAGCCATCCTCGGCGTGTTCGCCGAACCGCAGCGCTGCGACGCGGTCGCGGCGATGCTGCGCGAGGCCACCGGCGACGACGGCGTCGATGACGCGTTCTTCCGCGAACTGGTCGGCGCCGGCATCCTCGTGCCCGCACCGGAAATGACGGCGAGGGCGATGCATTGAGTCGCAAGCCCGCGTCTGCGGACGCCATCGCCGCGCCGCGCTGGGGCGCGCTGGATCTCGCCGAAGGCCTGCAGCTCGGCCACGCGCTGTCGACGCTGCACGATCTCGGCGTGCTCGCCGCGCTGTCGCGGCCACGCACCGTCGACGACGTGGCGCAGGCGTGCAAGCTCGATCCCGCGCTGCTCGCGGCGACGCTGGAATTCGCGGCCGCGCGCACCACGCTGGTGCGCAAGCAGGGCAAGCGCTTCGTCGCTGGCGATGGTGCCGCGCCCGAGGCGCAATTCGTGCTCGATCTCTACGCCGGTGCGTTCGGCGCGAACGCGGTCGCGCTGCCGGAACTGCTGCGGCATCCGGCGCGGGCCGGCGCACGCGTCGATCGTCGCCGCCACGCCAACGCGTTCCTGCATGCGCCGGGCGGTGCCGAAGCGATGCCCGCGTCGCTGCTTGTGCAGCTCGGCAGTCGGGGCGTGCTCGATCTCGGTTGCGGCCCCGGCGCGCTGCTCGCCGCTTTGGCAGTCGCGAATCCGCAGCTGCGCGGCTGGGGCATCGACGCCAACCCGGGCATGTGCCGCCTCGCGCGCACGCGGTTGCGCGAGGCGGGCGTCGCGCGCCGGGTGCGCATCCTCGCGGGCGACGGGCGCATGCCCGCGCGCCTGCTGCCCGCGGACGCGCGGGCGCGCGTGGACACCATCGTCGCCGGCGATCTCGCGAACGAGCTGTTCGCCAAGCGCGACGCCGCACCCGCGTGGCTGCGTCGCCTGCGCCGCGATTTCCCCGGGCGCATGCTGCTGGTGTCGGATTACTACGGCCGCCTCGGCCACGCCGGCCACACCACGCCGGCGCTGCGCGAAACGCTGCTGCACGACTACGTGCAGGCGATCTCGGGGCAGGGCATCCCGCCGCCGGACCGCCGCGCGTGGCAGGCGGTTTACCGCGCCGCCGGCGCGCGCCTCGTGCATTGCATCGAAGACACGTCGACCACGCGCTTCCTGCATCTGGTGGGGCTATAGCGCACCCGCGCCGGCATCAGTACCGCGGCGGGGCCACCGGCTTGGTCTCCATGATCTCCTCGATGCGGGCGATCACTTCGGGCGTCAGCTTGTCCTTCGACTGCAGCGCTTTCAGGTTGTCGGCCAGCTGCGCGGGCCGGGAGGCGCCGAGGATGATGCTGGACACGCGCGGATTGGACAGGCACCAGAGGATCGCCAGGTGGTGGACCGGCAATCCGACTTCATCGGCGAACGCGGACAGCTTCCGCACCTTCGCGATCTGCCGCTCGCCTTCCTCGCTGTCCCATTCGGCCTTGAGCCATTCGCAGCCGGGCAGGTTCATGCGGCTGTCCGCCGGGAAGCCGTCGTTGTACTTGCCGGTCAGCACGCCGGCCTTCAGCGGCGACCAGACGGTGGTCCCGAGGCCCATGAGGTCGTACAGCGGCGCGTAGTCGACCTCGACCTTCTGCCGCTCGAAGAGGTTGTACTGCGGCTGCTCCATCTGCGGCGGGGTGATCTTCAGGTCCTTGGCCACCGCCCACGCCTCGGTCAGCTGCTGCGCGCTCCATTCGGACGTTCCCCAGTACATCACCTTGCCCTGGGTGACGAGGTCGTGCATGGCGCGCACGGTTTCCTCGATCGGCGTTTCGGAATCGGGGCGATGGCAGTAGTACAGGTCGAGATAATCCACTTGCAGGCGCTTGAGCGCGGCGTGGCAGGCATCGAAGACGTGCTTGCGCGACAGGCCGTTCTGCGTCGGCTTCTCGCCGCCCCAGAACACCTTCGAGGACACCAGGTAGGTGTCGCGGCTCCAGCCGAGCTTGCGCAGGGCCGCGCCCATCACGATTTCGGATTGGCCGAATTCGTAGAGCTCGGCGTTGTCGAAGAAGTTGATGCCTTCGTCGTAGGCCAGCGCCATGAGGTCCAGCGCCTCTTTCTCGTGGACCTGGTTGCCGAACGTCACCCAGGAGCCGAGCGAGAGTTCGCTGAGCTTGAGGCCGGATTTGCCGAGGCGTCGATATTCCATCGTGGGATTCCAGAGAGGTTGTGGCCCGGTGGGCGGTGGAGAAGGCGTCGCCTTTTCGGGGCGCGTGCGATCCGGTCAGGGCCGCGGAGGGGGAGCGTCGTCCGGATCGGACGTGCCGATCGCCAGACGCACCAGTCGGCGGATCGCCGCCGGTTCCGGTTCGGGCCAGTCGAAACCGAGACCCGCCAGCAGCCGTTCGGTCCGCTCGGCGAGCACGAACAGCGGCGGCCTGGCGCTCGAGGCCTCTTCTTCCAGCAGGCCGGTGTGCAGCAGCAGGTTCATCACCGCCTCCGCGTACTCGGGCTGGTCGCGCAGTTCCAGCAGGCTGTCGAGGAAGGCATCCGACGCGACGCCGCGGATCCGCAGCCCTTCGGTCGATTCGCCGAGGAAGGCGGCCAGTCGCACATGGCGCGGATTGCGCAGGTGGAAGGTCTCGTTCCCCAGCGCGTCCTGCTCGCACAGCAGGACGATCGCCCGCGCCAGTTGGTCGACGAACGTCAGCTCCGCCACGTCCAGGTACTCCGGCACGACGCCCAGCGCGATGCACGCCCTGGTGCGCTGGTAGAACGCGTTCTCGGCGATGTTCTTCTGCAGCACGCCGGTCTGGGAGTGGTAGGTGATGTTGCCGACGCGGTGGATGCTGGCGACGCCGCCGCGCGCGCGGAAGGCGCCCACGGCGCGTTCGGCCTCCAGCTTGGAGCGGACGTAGACGTTGCCCGGCTGCTGGCCGATGTCGATGTCGTGTTCGGTGAAGACCGACCACGGCGCGTCGAGCACGCCGTCCGCCGTCGAGATCGTGGAGATGAAGTGGAAGCGCTTGGGCGCGCCTTCGACCGCCAGCGCCAGCAGCTGTTCGGTGGAGACGACGTTCGCGCGATGGAAGTCCTCGTAGGGACCGTAATGGCTGACGTTGGCCGCGCTGTGGACGATCGTGTCCACCTCCGCGGCGAGGCGGCGGTACGTCTCCGGCGCCATGCCCAGGCCCGGCTGGGCGAGGTCGGCGACCACCACCTCCACGCGCCCGGCGCAGAGGGCATGGAATGCCGGGCCGAAGTAATGGTCCAGCACCTCGCGCAGGCGGCGTTCGGCATCCTGCGGGTCGGCGCCGCGCACCGGCGCCACGATCCGGCAGTCGCGGGTCGTGACCAGCGCGTGCAGCAGGTAGGCGCCCAGGTATCCGGTGGCGCCGGTCAGCAGCACGCAGCCGTAAGGCACCTGCCGCTGCGCGCCCAGCCGCGCCATCTCCTGGTCCGTGCGCGCCCGGTAAGCGTCGATGCGGGCCTGCAGGGCCGGGTCTTCCAGGGTCCGGCGATGGCGTTCCTCGGCGTCCGCCAGCGATTGCTTGACCCGGTCGATGCGCTGCCGCAGCGCGTCGCGGGAGGGCCGGAAATGCTGCGCCTGTTCGAAGACGGTCGGCCAGCGGAACACGTCGCTGATCTGCGCGTCGAAGTGTTTCTGCAGGGCCGCGACCAGGCCGATGGCGCTGAGCGAGTGCCCGCCCACTTCGAAGAAGTTGTCGTGCCGGCCCACGCGATCGAGTTTCAGCACCCTGGCCCAGATCGCCGCGATGGCGGTTTCCGCCTCGCCCTCCGGGGCTTCATGGGCGCGGCTCGCGTAGGACGCGCCATCGGGCGCGGGCAGCGCCTTGCGATCCAGCTTCCCGTTCGGCGTCAGCGGGAAGGCGTCCATCTGCACGTAGGCCGCCGGCACCATGTAGTCCGGCAACTGGCCCAGCAGGTGGGCGCGCAGGTCCTCGATGCCGGCGTCGCCTGCGCGCGTGAAGTAGGCCACCAGGCGCATGTCGCCCGGGGTGTCTTCGCGGGCGATCACCACGGCATCGCGGACGGCGTCATGCGCGATCAGTCGGGCCTCGATTTCGCCGAGCTCGATCCGGAAGCCGCGGAGCTTCACCTGGAAGTCGTTGCGGCCGACGAATTCGATGGTGCCATCCGGCCGCCAGCGGCCGAGGTCGCCGGTCTTGTACATGCGTGCCTGTGGCCGCGGGTCGAAAGGATCGGCGACGAAACGCTCGGCCGTGAGCTCGGCGCGCTCGAAATAGCCGCGCGCGACGCTGGCGCCACCGATGTGGATCTCGCCGATCGCGCCGATCGGGACCAGTTCCCGCCGCGGCCCCAGCACGTAGTGCCGGTAGTTGGGCAGGCCGTGGCCGAGCGAGAGCCGTGCCGATAGCGGACTGTCCGGATCGATCGCGTTCACCAGTGACCAGACCGTGGCTTCGGTCGGTCCGTAGCAGTTCCACAGGCGCACCCCGGCGGCGCACAGGTCGCCTTGCAGTTTCGCGCTGAGCGCCTCGCCACCGCACAGCGCCAGCGGCGATCCGGTGGCCTTCCATCCGGTTTCGAGCAGCTGGATCCAGCGCGAAGGCGTGGTCTGCAGGAGTCCGAAGTCGTACCGGCCCAGCAGGTCGGCGAGTCGCAGCGGGTCGTGCTGTTCCTCGGCGCTCGCGATGACGCAGGGATCGCCGTGGCTCAGGCAGCCCAGCCATTCGTACAAGGCGATGTCGAAGGACGTGCTGGTGACGAACAGCCAGTGCCGACCCGTGACGCCGGTCAGCCGGCGGTTCATCCCCGTGATGAAATTGAAGGCGGCCCGGTGCTCGATCATCACGCCCTTGGGCACGCCGGTCGAACCGGACGTGTAGATCACGTAGGCCAGGTGGGCGGGCGTCAGGCCCGATGACCGTGGCGCCGGATCGGTGTCGGGACGTGATGACAGCAGCGCGGCATCGGCGGCCAGATCGCAGATCGGGATCGCGCCGGCCAGTTCGGCCAGCCTGCGCATCACGGGCGACGGTTCGGCGGCGTAGGTCAGCAGCGCCACCGGCCTGCTGTCGGCGAGCATGTGCGCCAGCCGGTCGACCGGGTAATTCGGGTCCAGCGGCACGTAGGCGCCGCCCGCCTTGAGGATGCCCAGCAGGCCCACGACCATGTCCAGGCTGCGTTCCGCGCAGATCGCCACCCGGTCGTCGGGCTTCACGCCCAGGTCGATGAGGTGGTGCGCCAGCCGGTTGGCGCGCCGGTCGAGTTCGCCGTAACGCAGCGTCTGTCCCTCGAAGACCAGCGCGATCGCGTCCGGCGTCCGCGCTGCCTGGGCTTCGAACATTTCGTGGATGCAGCGCTCTTCGCCGAACGCGGCCGTGGTGTCGTTGAAGTCCGTCAGCAGCGTCCGGCGCTCGGACTCCGGCAGGATCTCCAGGTCGCACACCGGCGTCGCCGGCGCACGTTCCAAGGCGTCGGTCAACGAGGCCAGCGCGGTCAGCATGAAATCGCAGACGCGGCGCGGATCGATGCTGTCGTCCACCTGCAGGTCCAGGCTCAGGTCGTCGCCGTAATCGTCGATGTTCAGGCTGAGCGGGTAATTCGTGCGCTCGCCGCCGCTGAGGAACTCGATGCCGGCCCACGCCGGATCCGCCTGGTCGTCCTGCTCGACCGAGGCCTTCTCCGCGTGCCGGTAGTTCAACAGCGACGTGAACAGCGGCGCCGGGGCGCGGACCCCGCTGCAGCGCTGCACCAGCGCCAGCGAGGCGTGCTCGTGGCGCAGCAGCCGGGTCAGCAGGTCCTGCATCCTGCGCACGCTGGCGCGCGCGCTCTGCTCGCCGACCCGCATCCGCACCGGGAGGGTGTTGATGAACATGCCCATGCCGCGGTCCGTGCCTTCGCCGACCAGCAGCCGTCCCAGCATCACCGTGCCGAAGACTACGTCCTCGCGGCCGCAGACCCGCGCCAGCACCTGTGCCCAGGCCAGGTGGCAGACGCTGGCCACGCTCACGCCCATGGCCCGCGCGCAGGCACGCAGGCGCAGGCACAACCGCGGATCCACGGCCTCGCGGACCTCGACGATCCGGCTGCCGTCGCCGCGGACGTCCTGCAGCCCGAACGGATCCGTCGGTTCGTCGATGTCGCCCAGCAGTCCGGTGAAGAAGGTCTCGTGCTCCTCCCGGCTCACGCCGAGTCGGGTCTGGGCGACGAAATTCCGGAATTGCAGCGGCTCCGGCAGCATGTCCGCCTGCCCGGACAGGTGCGCCCGGATCTCTTCCTGCATCACCGCCAGCGTCGCGTGGTCGCCCATCAGGTGGTGCATCATCTCCAGCACCACCCAGCGATCGTTCACCGGGTCCTCGGCGAAGAACAGCTGCATCATCGGCGCCCGGCGGATGTCGAGCCGGTAGTGGCGTGGATCGAAACGCGCGCTCAGTTGCGCCGCGATGTCGCCGTCGGCGGGATCCAGCGCGACCTGTTCGATCGACAGCGGCGCATCGCGCCACACCACCTGCACCGGCTCGGACAGTCCCTCCCAGACCACCGACGTGCGCAGGATGTCGTGGCGCCGGATCACCGCCTGCAACGCCTCCGCGTACCGATCGAGGCGTTCGCGGCGATCGATGGCGAGCAGCGTCGCGGCGAGATAGACGTCGCCCTCGCTCTCCAGCATGTGGTGGAACAGGATGCCTTCCTGCAACGGTGCCAGCGGGTAGATGTCCTGCACGTTGGCGGCGCCGCCGGGCACCCGGGATGCGACGAGGTCGATCTCCTCCTGGCGCAGCGCGACCAGCGGCAGCATCGCCGGCGTGATCGCGGTACAGCCGGGCGGGATCAGGCTGGGTGGCACGGCGACGGTCTCGCTTTCACCGCCGACGGACGCCGCCAGCGCCGAGAGCGTCGATGCGGCGAACAGCGCGCGCACGTCGGCCTGCAGGCCTGCCCGCCGCATGCGCTCGATCACGGTCACCGCCAGCAGCGAATGACCGCCCAGTTCGAAGAAGTTGTCGTGCCTGCCGACGCGATCGAGCTTGAGCACGTCGGCCCAGATCGCCGCCAGCGAGGTCTCGGTTTCGCCCACCGGCGCTTCGTAGTGGCGGGCGATGTACGCGCTCGCGTCCGGCGCGGGCAGGGCCTTGCGGTCCAGCTTGCCGTTCGCGGTGAGCGGCAGCGCATCCAGCCGCACGTACGCCGCGGGCACCATGTACTCCGGCAGCAGTCCGCCCAGGTGCGTCCGCAGCGATTCGGCATCGATCGCTTCGCCTGCGGCCACGTACGCCACCAGACGCTTGTCGCCCGGCACGTCCTCGCGCGCCAGCACCGCGGCGTCGCGGACGCCGGGGTATTGCGACAGGCAGACTTCGATCTCGCTCAACTCGATGCGGAACCCGCGGATCTTCACCTGGTGGTCGCGCCGGCCGATGAACTGCAGCGTGCCATCGGCGTTCCAGCGCGCGAGGTCGCCAGTGCGATACAGCCGCCCGTCCGCGTCGGACGCCCCGTCGGGCGCGGCATTCGACACGAAGGGATCGCGGACGAAACGCTCGGCGGTCAGGTCAGGCCGATTGAGGTATTCCCGCGCGACCTGCACGCCGCCGATGCACAGTTCCCCCTCGACGCCCGTGGGCGCGAGCCGCAGGTGACGGTCGAGCACGTAGACGCGCACGCCCGGCAGCGCCCGGCCGATCGGCAGCTCCGATCCGTCGACTTCCGAGCCGTCGCGGGTCGTCAGCATCGTGGCGCACACCGAGGCTTCGGTCGGGCCGTAGTGGTTGCTCAGGACGACGCGATCGCCGGTCAGCCTCGCGAATCGCCGGACCTGGTCCAGCGACACGCCCTCGCCGCCGAACATCATCAGCGCCAGATCGGGGAGCACCGCTTCGCCGTTTTCGGCATGCAGGTCGATGAAGCCTTCGGTCCATTGCCGCCACAGCGCGGCCGGCGCATCGATCGCCGTGACCCGGTGTTCGCGACAGAAACGCGACAGGGCCTCCGGCCCGAGTTCGGTCGGATCCGGATGCAGCACCAGCGCGGCGCCGACGGCGAGCGCCGGGAACACGTCGCCCACCGAGGCATCGAAGATCAGCGGCGGGATCATCAGCAGGCGCTGGCCTGCGAAGTCGTGGCGCGCGATGAAGCCCTGCACCAGGTTCATCACGCCGCGATGCTCCAGCACCACGCCCTTGGGCACGCCCGTGGAGCCGGAGGTGTAGATGACGTACGCGGCGTTGTCCGGCTGCAGTGCGACGGCCGGCGGCGCATCGCGGGTCGGGGCCTGTCCGATGTCGAGGACCCGGCCGGCGAGTTCGGGGCGCAGCGCGGCGCACGCGGTGGCCCGTTCGGCCAGCGCCGACGGCGCGACCAGCGCCAGCACCGCCGCATCATTGAGCACGTAGCCCAGTCGATCGTCGGGATAACCCGGATCCAGCGGCACGTAGGCCGCGCCCGCCGCGAGGATCGCGAGCAGGCCGATGATCGACTCGGCCGAGCGATCGGCGAGGAGCGCGATGCGGGATTCCGGACCCGCGCCGAGCGCGCGCAGTTGTTCGGCGAGGCCGTTGGCGCGTTGCGTCAATCCGCGGTAGGTGAGTTCCGTACCGGGCTCGATCACCGCGATCGCATCGGGGGTGCGGGCCGCCTGCGCGGTGACGAGGTCGTACAGGCCGATGCCGACGGATGATTCGATGCCCGGCCCGCCGTCGCCCAGCGCCAGCAGTGCGCGACGTTCGTCGTCGTCGGGCAGCGCGATCCGGTCCACCGGTTGCTGCTCGTCGGCCGCCATCGCCGCGAGCACGCGCTGCAGATAGCCCGCCTGCCGTTCGATCGTGGCGCGGTCGAACAGCGCGGTGGCGTAGTCCAGGCCGCCGACGATCCGGTCGCCGCTTTCGCCGATGTTGAGCGTCAGGTCGAACTTGGCCGTGTCGTAGTCGCTGTCGACGGGCGTCATGGTCAGGCCGCCGAACTCGAGCGCGCCCTCGTTCATGTCCTGCCACGCCAGCATTGCCTGGAAGATCGGGGCGTGGCTCAGACTGCGCGGCGGCTTGACGATCTCCACCACCTGTTCGAAAGGCAGTTCCTGGTGGTCCTGCGCATCCAGCGTCGCGCGCTTCACGCGATCGAGCAGTTCGGACACGCTGCCGGAGACCTCGATGCGCAGCGCCAGGGTGTTGACGAAGAAGCCGACGAGCGTCGCGAGCTCCGGACGCCGGCGATTGGCGACCGGCGTGCCAATCACCACGTCGGCTTGCCCCGACAGCCGAGAGAGCACCGTCGCCCACGCCGCCAGCACGGTCATGAACAGGCTCATGCCGTGGCGCCTGCTCAGCGCCTTCAGCGCGTCGGTCAGCGCCGGGTCCAGCGCGATCGGCACCCGGTCGCCGGCGAAGGTCTGCTGCGCTGGGCGCGGCCGGTCGGTGGGCAGTTCGAGCAGCGTCGGCGCGCCGGCCAGCGTCCGGCGCCAGTAGTCGTTCTGTTTCTCGAGCGCCTCGCCCTTCAACCACTGCCGCTGCCACAGCGCGTAGTCGGCGTACTGGATGGGGAGCGGCGGCAGCGGATCCTCGCGGCCTTCGCGATGGCTGCGATACAGCGCGCCCAGTTCGGTCGACAGCAGTCCGAGCGACCACGCGTCCGAGACGATGTGATGCATCGTCAGCAGCAGCATGTGCGTGTCGTCGGCCATGCGCACGAGCTGGCCGCGGAACAGGGGTCCGCGCTCCATGTCGAAGGGCTGGTGGGCCTCCTCGCGGATGCGCTGCGCCAGCGCCTCGTCCGCGCGGGGATGGCGGCGCAGGTCGTGTTCCTGCAGGGAAAAGCCGCTGTCGGGCGGCGCGATGCGCTGGACCGGATCGTCGCCGACGCGATGGAACGTCGTGCGCAGCGCTTCATGGCGGAAGACGATGCGGTCCAGGGCGTGGCGCAGCGCGCGGACGTCGAGTTCGCCGTCCAGGCGCAACGCCAGCGCCATGTGGTAGGCCTCGCTGAAGCCTTCCATCCGGGTGAGGAACCACAGCCGCTGCTGGGCGAAGGACAGGGGCAGGGGCTGTTCGCGACCGGCGACCGGGATCGGGCCGTCGTCCACCGCCGCGGCCCGCAACCGGGCCTCCTCCTGCAGGCGCTTGGCGAGCGCGGCGCGGAGCAGCTGTTCACGCGTGGGAGTGGACATGTCCTGACAAGGTCCTTCTTCGATCACCCGGGAAGCCACCCGCAGACCGGCGCGACCGGCAAGGTCCCCCGCATGCGGGAGCGACGTTCGACTGCGTGCGGGATACGAGAGCCGATGTCGCGCATGTCGACGGGGCCCCCGGCGCGTTCAAGTATAAACATCGCGACCCTGCGACGGGCCAAGGGATCCCCGGTGCCGCCCATCCGCCGCGCGATCCGCGAATGCGCGAATGCGCGCGCTCAGGGCGCGCCCGCGCTCGCTGCGCACCGGTCCCGCGCGTCGGGGACGGCGTCGTCCGTCTTCTGCACGTCCGGCTTCAGCGAGGCGTAGCCGTTCTGTTCCTTGCTGCGGCCGAGGACGGCGCAGTACGGCTGGAAGCTCGGGCCAGCGGGCAGGGTGCGGGACAGGCAGGCGCACTATCCCTTGAAGGGAATGACGTCGGTGCATTGCGCGACGAACGCGCGCGTCGCCTCGCGGTCCGCGTTGGCATCGCCGGCTCGGTCGAACGTCTGCGATGCCTGGTCCAGCCCCTGGTGCCGATCGCTGATGCAGATCGTCTGGGCCTGTGCGGAGGCGGCCAGGCAGAGCGCGTGGCCGGCCAGCATGCAGGCGAACGAGCGCGCCATCGGTTGCCGTGCGCTCCCCGGCCTTCATGCCGCGACGGAGGTGCGGACAGGATGTCCCGCAGGGCGGGCGCGACCAAGGCGGAGGCTCCGGGCCGAGCCCTCGTCCGGCGCCCGGTGGTCCCGCGCACGCGCCCCCGTTCCGAATCGATTTGCACTAAATTGGTGCAATGCCCCTCGATACCGCCGCCTTCGACGCCCTGTCCACGCCCGTGGCCTGGTGCGACGCGGCGGGGCGGGTCGAAGGCGGGAACCTGGCGCTGGCGCGCTGGCTGGGCGTCGGGCCGCGGCGGCTGTTGGGGCTGCCGCTGGGAGCGTTCGAGATCGAGGGCCGGACGCTGGCCCGGGTGCTGGCCGAGCCGCCGGGCGACCAGCTCCGGCTGCGGCGCCTGCGTTTCGCCTTCCCGGGCAGCGAGGTGCCGCGCTATGCGGACGCGCTGCTGACCCGCCGCGAGGACGGCGGCTGGTGGCTGGAGGCGCACCCGGTCGACGAATTCCCCGGCGACGACCCGGCCACGGTGCTGCCGTCGGCGCTGTCGGCGGCGCTCAAGGGGCTGGCCCACGAGCTGCGCAACCCGCTGGCCGGGCTCAAGGGCGCGGCGCAGCTGCTGGCGCGGCGTGCGGCCGACGAGGAATCCCGCGAGCTGACCGGGCTGATCGAATCCGAGGTCGCGCGACTCACCGACCTGATCGATCGCCTGCTCACGCCCGCGCCGGCGCGCCCGCACGAAGCGCTGAACATCCACGTCGTGCTCGAACGCGTGCTGCGCCTGGCCGAGAACGACGCCGGCTGGGCGGTGAAGCTGGTGCGCGACTACGACCCGTCGCTGCCCGAGCTGCCCGGCGACGCCGATCGCCTGACCCAGGCCGTGTGGAACCTCGTGCGCAACGCGCTGCAGGCCGAGGCCAGCCACGTCAGCCTGCGCACCCGGGTCGAGCGTGGCGTGCGCATCGGCGAGGACATCCACGCCCGCGTGCTGCGGCTGGAGATCGCCGACGACGGCCATGGCGTGCCGGAGACGCTGGCCGAACAGCTGTTCCTGCCGCTGGTCAGCGGCCGCGCCGAGGGAACGGGACTGGGTCTGGCGCTGGCCCAGCAGGTGGCGCGCGAACACCGCGGTTCGCTCAGCTACCGCTCGCGCCCCGGCCACACCGTGTTCGCGCTGCTGCTGCCCTATCCGAACGAGTTGCCCCCGAGCGAACCGCCGGCCGAACCGGCGATCCCCTCCACCCCGGACCCCGCCCCCGCGACGAAGGACCGACGCCCCGATGACGCCCTGGACGCTGCGCATGCCGACGACGCCTGATCCTGCCGCGAGCGATCCCGCCGCGAGGTCCGCCCCGCGGGTCTGGGTGGTCGACGACGACCGCTCGGTGCGCTTCGTGCTCGCCACCGCGCTGCGCGAGGCCGGCTACGACGTCACCGCGTTCGAGGACGCCGCGGCGGTGCGTGCGGCGCTGGAGGCGCGCACCGCGCCCGACCTGCTGTTCACCGACGTGCGCATGCCCGGCGAGGATGGCCTGGCGCTGCTGGATGCGATCAAGGCGCGGCATCCGCAATTGCCGGTGATCGTCATGAGCGCGTACACCGACGTCGCCAGCACCGCCGGCGCGTTCCGCGGCGGCGCGCACGAATTCCTGTCGAAACCCTTCGATCTCGACGCCGCGGTCGCGCTCGCCGCGCAGGCGCTCGCGCCCGTCGGC
>JAEWNA010000126.1 GCA_023392975.1 Pseudomonadota bacterium
GTCAACGCCCGCCTGGTCAATGAAGGTCGCGAGGTCGACGGCGACCTGCGGATCGCCGACGGCCGGATCGAGACCCTCGGCACCGGCCTCGTCGCACGCGCCGGCGAGACCGTGATCGACGCCGCCGGCCGCCGGCTGATGCCCGGCATGATCGACGACCAGGTCCACTTCCGCGAACCCGGCCTCACCCACAAGGGCGACCAGGCGACCGAGTCGGCGGCCGCGGTCGCCGGCGGCATCACCAGCTTCATGGACATGCCCAACACCAGCCCGCCGACCCTGGACAGCGCGGCGCTGGAGGCCAAGTACGCCGGTGCCGCCGGCCGCGCATGGGGCAACTACGGCTTCTACCTGGGCACCAGCACCTCGAACCTGGAGGCGATCCGCGCGCTGGACCCGAAGGCGGCGCCGGGCATCAAGATCTTCATGGGGGCCTCCACCGGCAACATGCTGGTGGACGACCCGAAGGTCCTCGACGCGGTGTTCCGCGACGCGCCGACGCCGATCATCACGCACTGCGAAGACACGCCGATGATCGACGCGCTGCTCGCCGAATATCGCGCGCGCTACGGCGACGACATCCCGGTGGAATGCCACCCGGACATCCGCTCGCGCGAGGCCTGCATCAAGTCGACCCGGCTGGCGATGCAGCTCGCGCGCCGCCACGACGCGCGCCTGCACGTGCTGCACATCTCGACCGCCGACGAGTTGGCGCTGTTCGAACGCGGGCCGCTGATCCGCGCCGACGGCAGCCGCAAGCGCATCACCGCCGAGACCTGCATCCATTTCCTGCGTTTCGACCGCGCCGATTACGCGACCCGCGGCAACTTCATCAAGTGCAATCCGGCGATCAAGGACGCGACCGACCGCATCGCGCTGACCGCGGCGCTGGCCGACGACATCATCGACGTGCTCGCCACCGACCACGCGCCGCACACACTGGAGGAGAAGCAGCAGCCCTACCTGCGCGCGCCCGCCGGGCTGCCGCTGGTGCAGTTCGCGCTGGTGGCCGCGCTCGAATGCGTGCACGAGGGCGCGTTCACCGCCGCGCAGGTCGTGCAGAAGTTCGCGCACGCGCCGGCGCAGCTGTTCGACGTGAAGGAGCGCGGTTTCCTGCGCGAGGGCTACGCCGCCGACCTGGTGCTGGTCGAGGACGTGCCCTTCACCGTCGAACGCGAACAGGTGCTGTCGAAGTGCGGCTGGTCGCCGTTCGAGGGCACGACGTTCCGTTCGCGCATCGCCTCGACCTGGGTCAACGGCCACCTCGCCTGGGACGGACGGCAGCTCGTCGGCACGCCGCGCGGCCTGCGCCTGGCATTCGATCGATGAGCAGCATGCGCCTGGTGCCCGCGTTCGCACTCGCGCTCGCCGCATGCGCGAGTGCGTCGCCCCGCCCCGCGGCGCCTACACCCGCCGCGCCCACGCCTGTCCCGCCGAAAGCGATGCCGGCACGGGCGGTGCCGATCGAGATACCGGCCTCGGTGCCACAGGGTTCGCTGGTCATCGGCCGCACCCGGCCCGGCACCGTCGTCGAATACGCCGGCCGCAAGCTGCGGGTCGCACCGGACGGCGTCTTCGCCTTCGGCATCGGCCGGGACGCGACCGGCCCGCTGCGGGTGCGCGCGTCGCTGCCGGGCGGCGGCGCGACCGAATCCACGATCGCCGTGACGCCGCGCGACTGGCCGATCGAGCAGATCAACGGCGTGCCGCCGAAGACGGTGAATCCGCCGCCGGACATCGCCGCGCGCATCGAACGCGAACAGGCGCGGGTCGCCGCCGTACGTACGCGCGACGACGCCCGCGAGGATTTCGCACAGGCGTTCGCCTGGCCGGTGCAGGGCCGCATCAGCGGCCGCTTCGGCAACCAGCGCGTCTACAACGGCACGCCGAAATCGCCGCATTCCGGCATGGACATCGCCGCTGCGCAGGGCACGCCGGTGAAGGCGCCCGCGGGCGGCATCGTCACCTTCGCCGATCCCGGCCTGTACCTCACCGGCGGCACGGTAGTGATCGACCACGGCGCCGGCGTCAGCTCGAACTTCCTGCACCTCTCGCGCATCGACGTGAAGGTCGGCGACCGGGTCGAGCAGGGACAGGTGTTCGCGGCCGTCGGTGCGACCGGGCGCGCGACCGGGCCGCACCTGCACTGGGGCATGAACTGGTTCGACACACGTATCGATCCGCTGCTGGTCCTCGAACGCGGCAAAAGCGACACCCCATGACCATTCACGCTCGGCGCGCGCGGCGGCGCGTCCATCGTCGCTATCGCTCCGGGAACGCCGTGGCGCGGTTCGACACCCGCATCGACTCGCTGCTGGTGCTGGATCTCGCGGAAAAAGCGACACCCTGACGCTGCGTTCGGCGCGCATCGACACGTTCTTCGTCGCGGTCGCGCGAAACGCGGTGGCTCGGCCCGGGCGGCATCACCGCCACGGACGCCCTGCCCCTCCAGGCGAACCTCCCGGTCCTGCGGAATGGCCCGCCGTCACGCGGGATGAACGAGAAACGGCCCGGCATCGCTGCCGGGCCGTCGCATTCATGCGGTAAACGCATCATTTCTTCGCTTCGGCCGGCGGTGTCGCGGGCTGGAAGGCGTTGCCCGGGATCGCCCACGAGAAATCGGTGCGGGTGAACGTGGCGTAGCGCGGGTCGTTCTTGAAGTCGATCGGCGTCTTGTAGGCCGGCGGGTAATCCAGCGTCGGCAGCGACGGCGGCGTGCCGGTCAGCGGCGAACCCACCGTGGCGGTGCCGTGGCAGCTCATGCAGTTGCTGGTCTGGCCCGCGGGGATGCCGCTGGAGGTCTCCAGGTACGGGTTGAAGCAGACCACCATGTCCTTCGACGCATTGCCCTTGGTCTGGTTCCACGCGGTGCACATCGCGTAGTTGCGCCAGGCGCCGGCGACGTTGTCGGTCATGCCCTGCTTGCTGCCCGGGAAGCCGCCGGGCGTGTCGCCGCCGGGCTGCCACCAGAAGGTCTCCCAGGTCCAGTTCGAGATGGCCTTGGTGTTGACGTGCATCGCGACCAGCACGGTGTAGTCGCCGGCCTGCGCCTTGACGCCCGAATCGTTGCCCGCCTGCGCGTCGTTCCAGGCATCGGCCTCGGCCTGGTCCATCTGGAAGCTGTAGATGGTCGACAGCGGCGCGTAGAGGTACTTCTTCGGATCGCAGGCATAGGTGCTGTTCGGCACCGCCTGCGCGACCTGCTCGGCGGTCGCCGCCACCGGCGCGGTGTCGGGCGCCGAGGTGTTCGCCGGGTCGAGCAGCACGCAGGTGAACCACGATTCGGGCACGGCGTTGGCCGGCGAACTCGATTCCGCGGTGCCCTGCCACAGCGGCACCGGCGTCAGCGCCTGGCCTTGCGGCAGGTTCTTCGGCGCCTTCACCAGGAACATCACCGGCTTGGTTTCCATGCCGGTGAAGCCGACCTTGTCGCCCTCGTCGGGCTGGTACGGCGCATCTTCCAGCGTGCGCGAGGAGATCGGCGTTTCCGCCGGCCACGCGGCGTTGAGGTTGGCGAGGTCCTGCATCGCGTTGTAGGCGTACTCGCCGCCCGGACCCGGATGCCGGGCCGCGATGTAGGCCGCCATCGACGGATTGAACTTGTTGAACGAGACCACGGCGGTGTCGGTCGGCACGGCCGTGCCCTTGAGCAGGGCCATGTGGGCGACCTGGTGGGGACGCATGAAGCCATGGGCGGGACGCCCCATCGCCTGGCAGCCGGCCGGGGAGAACACTTCCTCGTTGCCGCACCAGGTTTCCCACACCGGCAACACGGCGCCGCTCCACTTCTGGCCGGAGTCGCTGGTCATGCCGGCCCAGAGATTCCAGGCGGCAGTGGTGATGTCGCCGATCTGCCAGGCGTCGGCCCAGGCTTGGTATTCGTCGCGGTTGCCGGGATAACCGTAGCCGGCCGGCACATCGACCGGCTTCACGCCTTCGGCCGCGGGGGCGGGCGTGGCGGCGGGTTCGACCGGCGTGGCCTGCTCCGGCGGCTTTTCTTGGGTGCAGGCGGCGAGCAACAGCGCCGCGGTGGACAGCGCGAGCAAACGCGTCTTCATGTGACCTCCTGTGTCGAACGATGATGGACGGGGATGCTTCGCGCCCGTGGATCCTCGCGCCACACCCCCTGTGACGGCAACCGCCCCCGGCGCGCAGCCGAGGACCGGGCGAGCATACGCAAGCGGCTTGTGCACCACAATGGCGGCCGCACGATGGCGCACTGCGTCAATCAGGACGAACGATGGGAAGCGCGGGTCCGATCGAATGCGGCGATGCGCATCGCCGCATGGGCTTCAACCGCCCCGGCCGCGTCCCGACACCTGCGCCACCGCGTCGTGCGGATGCAGGCTTTCGAAGTGCGAGACGCGCGCGTCGTAGCGCAGCACGCGCGGATCGTCCGCCAGTACGGCGGCAACGCGGCGCGCGGCGTCTTCGCAGAACATCAGGTTCTCGGCGTTGAGGCTGGCGAACGCCTGTTCGTCCTCGCGCTTGACCGCGGTCTGCACCGGCGTGCCGAGCGCGGCTTCGACGCGATCGATCCAATCGGCCGCCGGCAGTTCGTCGAAGGTCGGCTGCAGTGTCGCGCGCACTTCGGCACGGCTGCGCTGCGCATGCGGCGTGGCGGCGAGGCCGCGTTCTGACGCCAGCCAGTCGCGCACCACCTGCGTGGACAGCGGATGCGCGGCGGCGAAATCCTCGGCGAAGCGTTCGGCGTTGCGCTGGCGCGACAGCGCCGCGGACGCCGGGCAGGTGCTGGAGTATTCGACCGAGAAGCCCAGCGACAGCGACAGGTGGCCGTCGACGAGGGCGGCGTCGAGTTCGATCGGATAGCGCTTCCAGCCGGTGTGCTCGCTGGCGAGCGCGCGGCGCAGCAGCATGAGGTCGTAGCGCAGCGTCAGCCGCGCCGACGTCGACAGCGCGCCCTGCGACTCGACGCAGGCCTGCAGCACGCGCCGCAGCCGCGCAGGCGCCAGCGTCTCGGCGGCCAGGCCGCGCTGCAGTTCAAGGTAGAGCCGCGACATGTGGATGCCGCGCGCGTCGGCGTCGCGCAGGTCGACGAACACGTCGACCGACGCCGGCACCTGCATCTCGCCCTCGGCGCCGCGCAGGCACAGCGGCAACGCGATCCCGCGCATGCCGACCCAGTCCAGCGGACGCGCCGCAGCGGCGGTGTCGCCAGCGACATCGGGCAGGACGGACTGGGGGTGCGAGGGAGGCGTCACGGGCGGGGGAATCGAAGCGGCGGACCGGGCGGGCATTGTACCCAGCCCCGTCCGCGCCGCTCCGAATCGGCCCGGAACGATGCGTTTTGCGCGATCCCGCGCGATCCCGCGCGTGCCGGCCCGGGTCAGCCGCGGGCGGCGCGCCAGCTC
>JAEWNA010000202.1 GCA_023392975.1 Pseudomonadota bacterium
GCCCGAAACCGCCGTCCGCCGACACGCTGCGCCGCGTGCGCCGGCTGCTGCTGGAATCCGACGTCGCCGGGGCCCGCGGCGACTGGCTCACGCCGCCGGGCGACAGCGCCTTCGACAAGCTGCGCGCCGCCCGCGCGTTGGCCCCCGACGACGCCGGCGTCCGCCACGCCAGCGAACGCATGCGGCCACGCGTGGACGCCTGCTTCGAGACCGCGCTGCGCGACAACGCACTGCAGCGCGCACGGGTCTGCCTCGATGCCCGCATCGTGCTGGAGGGCGAGCATCGCGGCATTGCCGCTGCACGGACGCGCCTCGCCCAGCGCTGGGTGGCGATGGGCGAACAGCGCCTGCGCGACAGCGACATCGACGGCGCCACCGCCGCGCGCGATGCCGCGCATGCGCTCGACGCGAAGGTGGAGGGGCTGGGCGAGCTGTCCGGGCGCCTGAAAGCCGCGGCGTCGGCGGAGCGGTGAAGCCGCACGCTCGCGAAGGCGTCATCGTAGAGCGGAGCGCAGCTCCGCTGCCCCGTCTCCGTCATGCGGCTGGCGTGACGTTGGACACGACCTTCCCTGTGGGAGCGACGGAAGTCGCGACGGACGCAAGACAGTCTTTCTGCAACCTGTCGCGCTGCAACCTGTCGCGACTTCCGTCGCTCCCACAGGAGGGCGCGCGGCGTGCTGTGACGACTGCAGGCTCCCATGCCGGTGCGCAGCTCCGGCAATCCACGTGCGGACAGGTGGGCAGCGGATCTTCGATCCGCTCTACGAGTGGTGCGTCGAGGCGAGGAAGACCTCGCTCACCGTCTTCCGCGCCGCATCGAGCGAGAAATGCGCGGCGACGCTCTCCAGCCCGTTGCGGGCCAGCGTGTTCCACAGCGCTTCGTCCTCGTGCAGGCGCACGACGGCGTCGGCGAAGGCATGCGGATCGTCGGCGACCAGCGCGTCCTCGCCGTCGCGCAGGTGCATGCCTTCGACGGCGCAGGCGGTGGCGACGACGGGCTGGCCGTGCGCCATGCTCAGGTTGACCTTGCCCTTCACGCCGGCACCGAAGCGCAGCGGCGCGATCGCGATGCGCACGTCGCGCATGAACGGATCGAGGTCGGCGACGTGGCCGTGCACGATGACGCCGGGCACCGACGCCAGCGCGTCGATCTCCGGCGGCGTGTGGCTGCCGATGCAGTGGAAGCGCAGGTCGGGCAGGCGTGCGCGCACGAGCGGCCAGACCTCGGCGACGAACCAGCGCACCGCGTCGACGTTCGGCGGATGGCGGAAGCCGCCGACGAACACCGCGTCGCGGCGTTCGGCGAACGCCGGGCCGGCGCCGGCGATGCGGTGCAGGTTCGAGAGGATCTCGACCTTCGCCTGCGGTGCATCGGTGCGCAGCAGCGTGCGTTCGACCTCGCTCACCACCAGCGTGACGTCGGCGCGCGCAATCACGTCGAGTTCCAGCGCGCGCGTGCGCTCGGCAGCGCGGGCCAGCACGGCGTCGGCCGCGACCTCGGCGCCGCGGCGTTCGCGCAGGTAGTGCAGGTCGACGGTGTCGAACACGATTCGCGCCTGCGGCGCGCAGGCGCGCAGCAGCGGCAGGAATTCGCTGGCGACGTAGTGACGGCTGACCATGACGCTGCGGAAGCGCGGGCCGTGCGTGCGCAGCCACGCGGCCATGCCGCCGAGGAACGGCTGGTGCCACACTTCGACGCCGAGCCGCTGCAGCTGCGTGGTGTACGCGCCGACGTGATGGCCATCGGCGGGCAGGAACACCACGTGCGCGCCTTCCTCGCGCAGCAGGCGCATCAGGTTCACCAGCCGCAGCGAGCCGGAGTCGTGGTCGGGGCGCGGCGTCATCGCGTCGATCAGCAGCACCTGCGGCCGGTCGCGATGCAGCGAGGCCGGCGTCGGCACGGTGTCCGGCGGCAGCATCGCCTGCAATGCCGCGGCGCGATGCGCGGCGAAGGTGCCGCGGTTGCGCACCTGGTGCGCCTTCATGCCGCTGCCGGTGTCGGTGCCGGCGGTCGCGCCTTCGGCGTGGATCACCCGCGAGGCCGGCTGGTAGACGACGCGTCGCCCGGCCGCGCGCACCGCGAACGCGAGGTCGGTGTCCTCGTAGTAGGCCGGCGCGTAGCGCACATCGAAACCACCGACCTCGGCGAACAGCGCGCGCGGGATCGCGATCGCCGCGCCGCTGGCGTAGTCGCAGTCGCGCAGGTAGGCGAAGCGGGGGTCGTCGGGCGATTCGAAGCGCCCGTAGTTCCAGGCGCTGCCGTCGGCGAACACCACGCCGCCGGCTTCCTGCAGGCGGCCATCGGGATACAGCAGCTGCGCGCCGACGAGGCCGGTGCCCGGTTCCTCGTCGAACGTCGCCAGCAGCGCGTCCAGCCAGCCGGGCTGCGGGATCGTGTCGTTGTTCAGGAACACCAGCACGTCGCCGCGGGCGAGCGCCGCGCCGTCGTTGCAAGCCGCGATGAAGCCGCCGTTGGCCGCGCGCCGGTGGTAGCGCAGCCCGGCGATCTGCGGCATCCGCTCGGGCGTCTCGTCGGCGCTGCCGTCGTCGACCACGATCACCTCGAACGCGGTCGCGGGCGGATGCGCGGCCAGCGCGCGCAGGCAGGCCAGGGTGTGCGCGCACTGGCCGTAGACCGGGATCACGACGCTGGCGACCGGCGCGTCGGATGTCGCCAGCCCGAACGGCGCGAACGGCGCCGGCACCGGGAGGTAGAGCGCTTCGGGCGGCAGCGGGCGGGCGCGGCGGAACTGCGCGCGGGTGCGATCCCAGGTCGCGCGCCAGCCGCGGGTGCGCAGACT
>JAEWNA010000212.1 GCA_023392975.1 Pseudomonadota bacterium
GCGGTCATCTGGGTTCTCCGGGTGTGACTGGAAGGTGTGGTAACCACCAATCTACCGAAGGCCCAGGTGCCCGCCCTGAAACCTGCGTTTCAGGGGCGGACTGTCGGGGAAATACTCAACTCATACAGCTCTCCTCCAAGAGCGCTTTCGGCTGTCAAGTCGCTTTCCTCCGACGTCTTCGGCCGGCTGCGCATGACGCTGGAGGACGTGCCGCACAGCATCGCCCTGGGCGATGACGCCAGCAGCACGTACGGTTACGACGTTGCCGGCAACCTGATCTCCGAGAGCGTCCCGCTTGGCCGCGACACTGGCCGGACCTACGACGCGCTGGGCCGGCTGCGCACGACGCTGCAGAACGTCGGCGGCATCGGCGCGCAGACCCAGGTGCAGTACGACGCGCTGGACCGGGTGGTGCAGGTGACCGACCCCAGCGGTCTGAACACCGCCTACAGCTACAACGGCTTCGGCGAGGGTCATTGGTACAAGGCATAGCACGATGTCGGCACATCGAAGACAAGGCCCTTGCCGCAGGCATGGTCCTGCTGGCAGGTGAACGCTGCTGGATCAAGGGCAGAAAGAACATCTGCCTGACATTCGGCAGGAAGGAAGGCGGTTACTTAGGCGCGGTCGTGATCCACATGCCGCGTCTGTCCGATCTTAAGGCCCTCAAGAGGAACAAGTGCCGAAAGCAGAGATCAGATGCGGCAATGATGCGCGCGCCTCTCGAATAGATCATTTCGTGAGATTCGCTTCCAGCAAAAAACCCAGCGGCACCTCCACCCTGGCCCGCCACACCACCTCGCTTTGCTCCGCGCCCTCGAAGCGCTTCGAGACGAAGTCGCGACCCTCGCGCCAGCCGGCGCGACGCAACGCGGCATCCATGCGCTGCTGGTACGGGGCGTATCCGGCGTCGAGGGTGGCGGTGCCGTGGTCGAGGTAGAGACGGTGCGTGCGGCGATCGGGCAGGTGGGCGGCGAACCAGTCGATCGTACAGCCGTCGCAGGCGGGCCAGTGGGTGGACAGCGCGGCTGCGCCGCCGAACACCCCGGGATAGCGCGCCATGGCGTAAAGCGAGATCAGCCCGCCCATGCTCGAGCCCATGACGAAGGTATCGTCGCGGCCGGGCAACGTGCGGTACTGCGCATCGACGAAGGGTTTGAGTTCCTGGACCAGGAAGCGCAGGTAATCGTCGAACTGCAGGCCGGCCGCATCGAACGGCGGTACGCCGTCGATGCCGCTGGTGATGGTCGCGGTCGTCACCGGTGCCTGCGGCATGTATTCGAGGAAGCGCTGCGGCGAATTCCATACGCCGACGACGATGGCCTCGCGGATCGCGCCGCGCTCGATCAAGCGCGTCATCGCGCCGTCGATGTCCCAGTCGGTGCCGTTGAACACCAGCGCCGGGTCGAACAGGTTCTGGCCGTCGTGCATGTACAGCACGGGATAGCGACGCTGCGGATCGCGGCCGTAGGAGGGCGGCAGCCACACGTCGACGTCGCGCGCGGCGACAAATCGAGACGGCACGGCGTGCCACGACTCGACGCGCCCGGTCGCCCGCAGCGGCGGCGCATGAACGCCGTAGGCCCAGCGCAGGAACACCGGCAGCATCCGCGACCAGCTCGGCTGGCGATGCGCGCCACCGGGCAACACGTACAGCGCGGCGTCGGCGCGCGTCGGCGTCGCGGCATGGTCGAGGTTGATCGAATGGCCGAGCTGGCGCAGGCCCTTCATGCGTGGCGCGGCGTCGCCGGCGACGGCCCACCCTTCGAGCAGGTCGCGCGCATCGTCGACCACGTCGATGACGCCGTCGCCGTCGCGGTCGTCGGTTTCCTCGACGTCACCGACGGCGATGAACGCGTGCAGCCCGGAGTGGTACGTGCCGTCGGCGATCATCGTCTGCGCGATCCGCGTGCGCTGCACCGCATCGGCGTCGCTGCGGTCGGTGGACAGCCACAGCGACGGCGAGAACGCGCCGATGCGGCCGAACACCTCCGGATACTGCCAGCCGCTGTTCAGTGCCTGCGCGCCGCCGAGCGACCAGCCGAGGATCGCGCGCGCGTCCGGTCGCGCCTGCGTGCGGTAGCGCGCGTCGATCGCGGGCACCAGCGCCTGCGTGAGCCACTGCGCGTAGGCGTGTGCACGTGCGCCCACGGGACCGACGCGGGTGTCGGCAACGACGCTTCGACCGGCGGCGCGATCGGAAAACCCGTAGGCGCCGAGGCGGTCGTGGGGCATGTCGATCGCGACCGCGATCACCGGGCGGATCTCGCCGGAGACGATCAACGCCGCCAGCCACGGCCGCAGCGCGACGGCTTCGGCATCCTGGCCATCGTTCACGTACAGCACCGGATAGCCCGGCTGCGCATGCGCGTCGTAGCCGGGCGGAAGGAACACCCGCACGCGCAGACTGTCGGGGTCGACCTCGGGGGCGTCGAGATGAAGCGTCTCGACGCGCACGTCGCAGCAGGTCGAAGCGTCATCAGCGAACGCCTCCGCCGGCAGCAGCGCGCAGGCGAGCAGCGCGAGGACGACCCGCAACCGCATCATGTCGCGCTCCTGCGGCAGGTGAAGAAGCCGTTGAGCGTGAGCCGGCCGGTGCGCGGATCGTCGGTCAGCAACTGCGGATGCGCGATCTCGCCGCTGTGGAAGATCGTGCCGGCGTAGAAGATCATCCGGTTCCAGCGCGCCGGCACGGTCGCGACCTTCTCGAAGAAGGCGTTCGAGGCGGTCATGTAGCCGGTGCGCAGGCCGTATTTCGCCTCGAACGCCGGCGCGTCGAGTTTCCCCGCGTCCAGCACCAGCGGCACGATCGTCTCCGGCGGCTGCTTCGGCGCGTAGAAGCTGGTGCCGCCGAGCGCCGGATCGCGGAACAGGTACAGCACCGAGGCGATCACGCACTGGTTTGGGTCGACGGCGAGCCGATCGACGTGGCAGATCGATTGCGATGGCGCGAGACGCTCCGGTGGCGTGGTCGTCAACGCGAGCCGGCTGTACATGCGTTCGGTCCGGCGCGCGCCGAGCAGGCGACGCACGTGCGCGGCGAAGAACGCGTCGAGCTGCGCGGAGAAGGTATCCGGCATGCGCAGCTCCGGCCCGGGATAGGCGTTGTGGGCGGTTTCCGCGAAGGCGTCGCGCTGCGCGACGGCGTGGGCGAGCAATGCGTCCGGATCCCGCAGCGCGTCGTCGATCACCCAGCACGTCTGGCGACCGCCGATCGACACGGCCTCGATGCGCGGCTGCGGGTGGAACATCGGCGACTCGAACATCCGCGGCGCCTCAGCGCTTGGGCACGAAACGGATCGCCTCGCCACCGCCTGGCGCGAGCCGCAGAGTCAGGCTGTCGGCGCTCGTGACCTCGCGCGTCTCGCGGGCGAAGCGGAAGCGCTTGTCGCCATGGAAATCAGCGCCGTCGCCGTCACGGTAGATCTCGGCGACGTAGCGCTTGCCCGGCGCCAGGAACGACAGCGACACCGGCAGCGTGCGGCCGTGCTCGTCGGTGATCGCGCCGAGGAACCAGTCCTCGCCGTGGCGCGCCTTGCGCGCGATGGTGACGTAGTCGCCGACCTCACCGTTCAGCACGTGCGTCTCCGACCAGTCGACGGCGACGTCCTCGATGAAGCGGAACGCATCGCGATGCTGCTCGTAGTGCTCGGGCAGGTCGGCCGCCATCTGCACCGGGCTGTAGAGCACGACGTACAGCGCGAGCTGGCGTGCCAGCGTGCTCTGCAGCGGCTGGCCGCGGCCTTCGAGGCTGAGGATGCCGGGCGTGTAGTCCATCGGCCCGGACAGCATGCGTGTGAACACCAGTTCGACCTCGTGTTCCGGCGGGTTCGGCGGATTGCCCCAGGCGTTGTACTCCATGCCGCGGGCGCCTTCGCGCGAAATCCAGTTCGGATAGGTCCGACGCAGGCCCGTGTCCTTCACCGGTTCGTGCGCATTGATCGCGACGTGGTGCTTCGCCGCGGCCTGCAGCACGCGCAGGTGGTGGTTCACGTTCCACTGGCCGTCGTGCCATTCGCGCATCACCGGGCCGTCGGGCGTGTCCTGGCGCTCGATCTGCCCGGCGTCGCAGACGTAGCCGGTCTTCACCGCGTCGATGCCGAGGCGTTCGTCCAGCGCGAACGCGGCGTCCATCTGCCGCTCGTAGTGGCTGACCGCGCAGCCGGTCTCGTGGTGGCCGATCAGGTGCACGCCCTTCTTCCTGGCATACGCCGCGAGTGTCTCGATGTCGAAGTCCGGTGCCGCCTTCGTGAAATCGAACTGCCAGCCGTTGCCGAACCACTGCCCGTCCCAGCCCGGGTTCCACCCTTCGACCAGCACGCCGCGGAAGCCGTGCTTCGCGGCGAAGTCGATGTAGCGCATCGTCTCCGCGGTGGTCGCCCCGTGCTTCGGCCCGCTCGACCAGGTCTTGCGGTCGAGATGCATCGCCCACCAGATGCCGACGTACTTCGCCGGCGTGAACCACGACACGTCGCCGAGCGCGTTGGGCGCGTTGAGGTTGAGTTCGAGGTCCGACTCGTACAGGCCGCCCGCAGTGTCGGCGATGCGCAGCGTGCGCCACGGCGTCTCGAACGGCGCGGTGCGATGCACCTTCCAGCCTTCCGATGCCGGCGTGAGCTGCGCGCGGAAGCGCCGGCCTTCCACGCGCCGCAGCCACATCGCCGAATAGTCGACCAGCGCGGCCTCGTGGAAGGCGATGTGCAGGCCGTGGTCGGTGCGCACGGTCATCGGCGTGTGCGCCTGGCCGACTTCCTCCACCGGCGTGCGGTCGTAGAGGTATTCGTAACGGTTCCACTCGCCGGCGGGGATCCACCAGGCGGTCGCCGGTTCGGCGAGATCGAACTCGGTCAGCTCGTCGTCGATGATCACGTCCTTGAGCTGCGGCTGGTCCGGGAAGCCGTAACGGAAGCCGATGCCGTCATCGAACACGCGGAACGTGAGGTCGAGACGGCGCTTGAGACCGATGGTCTCGGCGACGGTGGCGCGCAGTTCGTTGTAGTGGTCGCGCACGAAGCGGCGTTCGCCCCAGGGCTGTTCCCAGGTGTCGTCGTTGCCGCGGGTCGATCGCGCTGCGAGGGACATGTTGCGTTCGAGCTTGTCCTGCCCGCGCAGCTGGAAGCCCAGCCGCGAGGTGGCGATCACCGGCTGGCCGAAGCGCAGCACGCGATAGCCGAGGCGGCCCTCGGTGATGTCCAGCTCGACGCGGAGGACGCGGTCGGGCGATTCGACGCTGGCGACGGTCTCCGCGTGCGCGTACGGCGCGCAGGCGCACGCGAGCGGCAGCAGCAAGGCGGCGCAGCGCAGGCGGGTCCGGAAATCGGGCATGACGGCATCCCCTCGAGGTTCATTCGATGACATAGACCACCACGGTGCGCGGCGGGATGAAGAAACTGCCGCTGCGCTCGCTCGCGCGGGCGGCACGGGCGCGCGGGTCGGCGGCCGTGTCGGCGCGCTGCACGGGATGCAGCACCCAGTGCTTGCCGGCCTGCCCGGGCAGCGACAGTGTCTGCCCGCGCGGCGAGGCGTTGAGGAAGTAGAGGATCTCGCGGAAGCCCGCGCCCTCCAGCCCCGCGCCATCGAGATGCCCGACCAGCACGCGCGGATTCTGGTCCGGGCCGCTGTTCGGGAAGGTCAGGCGTTTCGCCACCTCGTCGGCAGTGCGCAGCCGGAACAGCGACGCACTCGCGCGGATGCGCAGCAGGTCGCGGAAGGCGCCGGCCATCCACGCGATGTCGCCTGGCGTCGGCTTGATGCCGGCATCGGCCAGCACCGGCCGCATCCACGGCCAGTCATTGCCGTTGTCGCTCTTCGGCGGCAGGCCGGCACCGAATCCGTTGTCGGTCAGCGACCAGTCGAGGCGATTGAACGCGTCGCCGGAGTCGAAGCTGTTCTTGTCGAGCGACTTCGACCGCAGCACGTCGATGCCGGCATGGTAGTAGGCCACGCCCTGCGCCAGCGCGACGAAGGCCGCGCCGAGCAGCTGCGCGCGGGCGCGACCCTCGCGCGGCGTATCGCGCGGCAGCCGCATCGCGTCCAGGTCGAACAGGGTCATGTTGTCGTGGTTCTCGACGTAGTTCACCACCTCGCCCGGCGCGGACGCGTACCCCGCGGGCTGGCCGGCGTAGTCGATGTCGGCGAAGGCCTTCGTCGCGCCATCGGCAGCCGTCATGCGCATGGTCGCCAGCGTGCCGCCGAGCCCGACGCGGGCGAGATCGGCCGCGCGCAGCAATTCGGCGGAGGCATCGCGGCCCGCATTCTCGGCGTTGGCGTCATAGCCGAGGCCGTTGAGCCAGCCCTGCTTCTCCACCAGCGCCGCACCGCCGTCGCAGCACCCGCCGCCGCGCAGCGCGTCGCGGGCACGATCGCTGAAGGTGGCGATGCCGCTGCCGCCGAGCGAGCGCTGGGAAGCCTGCACGAAGCGCGCGCCGTCGGCGATCTCGCCGAAGTTCCAGCCTTCGCCGATCAGCGGGATGTGGCGACCCGCGGCGGCATCCACCGCGCGCTGCAGGCGCTCCATCGCCGCGCGCGGCTGGTGGCCCATCAGGTCGAAGCGGAACGAATCGATGCCGAAGTCGCGGACCCAGCGCGCGGCGGTGTCGATCATCAGCTTCGCCATCATCCGGTGTTCGGTGGCGGTGTTCTCGCAGCAGGTCGAACGCGCGACCTTCCCGGCCGCATCCAGCCGATGGTAGTAGCCGGGCACGATGCGGTCGAGCACCGACTTCTCGTCCTGGCCGGAGGCGAAGGTGTGGTTGTAGACGACGTCCATGCCCACGCGCAGCCCGGCGGCGTGCAGCGCCTGCACCATCGCCCGGAACTCGCGGATGCGTGCGGCGCCGTCCGGCTGCACCGCGTAGCTGCCCTCGGGCGCGCCGTAGTGCCAGGGGTCGTAGCCCCAGTTGAAGCAGTCGGTCGCGGCGGTCTTGGTCACGACCGCCTGCTGCGCTTCGCTGTCGGGCGCGGCCTTCGGAACGTCGGGCACGACGCAGTCG
>JAEWNA010000286.1 GCA_023392975.1 Pseudomonadota bacterium
GCGGCGTGGGCGGCGATGCAACGGGCCGCCCTTCGCCGAGCGGCAATTCGCCGGGCGCGTCCGCTGCGGGCGGCACCGCGCTGATGCGCAGGCGCGCCGGCGCCGGCGACGCCTCGTCGTCGTCGGCTTCGTCTTCTTCATCGATGTCGGCGGGACGCACCTGCAGGCGCGGCACGGACGGCGGCGATGGCCATGACGGCTGCAGCGGCGGTGCCTGGAAGTGGAATGTGGTGCCGTCGTCGGACGCCTTTGGCGTTTCCGTTTCCGGCGCGACGGACCCCGCCGATGTTTCGACCGTCGTCTGGATGACGGGATCGGCGATCGGCGGGGGCGCGGGACGCGCCGGCCGCTGCTTCACCCACTGCAACGCCGTCTGGTACGCCTCGTTGAGCCGCTGGAACCCTTCCGGATCCTCGTCCGGACGCACGGTCTTCAGCTTTGCGGCGTAGGCGCGCTTGATCGCGCGTTCGTCGGCGTCGGCATCGAGGCCGAGGACCGAAAACGGCCGGCTCACATCATCGCTTCCAACTGGTCGAGGGCATCGGCGAAGGCCTGCCGCTGCTTCGCGATCAGGGCGTTGTCCTGCGTGTCCAGCGCCGAGCGGAAATGCAGGATCCACTCCTGGAGGCGTTCGCGCTCGTGCAGGTACTCCTCGTACATGCGTTCGGCGCGGGTCAGCACGGCGATGTTTTCCTGCTGGTCGCGCGGATGCACCTTCAGGCTCGCCAGCGCGGCGAGACGCGCGCGAATGTCCTCTGGCGTCAGCAGGCCCGGGTTCTGTTCCAGCACCAGCTCGTGGCGTTGCCCGGTGGCGCGCTCGGTGACTTCGACCTGCAGCAGGCCGTTGATGTCGTAGGTGAAGCGGACCACGACGCTGTTCTCCGCGGGACTGCGCCGCGGATCCAGTTTGATGTCGATCTCGCCGAGCTTGATGTTGTTGGCGGCCAGCGGGTTCTCGCCTTGGTAGACATCGATCGTCAGCCGTTCCTGGCGTTCCTGCATCGGCGAGAAGGTGTCCTCCCGGCTCACCGGGACGGTGCTGTTGCGCAGGATGATCGGGTGGAAGAAGCCGGTCTGGACATGGCCTTCGGCGTCGCGCTTGCCGACCTCGGTGCCCAGCGTGTAGGGGCACACATCGGTGAGGATGATCTCCTCCAGCTTGGCGTTGCGTCGCTTGAGGCCCGAAGCGACCACCGCGCCGAGG
Source organism: Pseudomonadota bacterium (assembly GCA_023392975.1). Taxonomy (GTDB): domain Bacteria; phylum Pseudomonadota; class Gammaproteobacteria; order Xanthomonadales; family Xanthomonadaceae; genus Lysobacter_I. The sequence continues at coordinate 1,205 of JAEWNA010000286.1, forward strand.
GCGATCGCCTGGTCCGGGTTGACGTGGCGCAGCGGCAGTCGCCCGAACATGCGCGACACCAGCCGCGAGACCAGCGGCATGCGGCTGGCACCGCCGACCAGCACGATCTCGTCGAGCTGGTCCGGCTGCAGCCGCGCGTCGCGCATCGCGCGCTCGATCGGCCCGCGCATGCGCTGGATCAGCGATTCGCTCAGCGAAGCGAAGCGCGCCTCGTCGACGCGCCAGTCGTAGACCTTGTCGCCGATCTGCATCTGCAGCGCGGCTTCGCCGCTGCCGAGCTCGCGCTTGAGGAGCTCCATGCGCCGGCGCAGTTGCGCCAGCTCCGAGACCTTCAGCGTGCGCGCGTCGAGCGAGGCGTCGTCGAGGAAGGCTGACACCAGCACGTCGAGGAAATCCTCGCCGCCGAGGAAGTTGTCGCCGGCGCTGGCGTGCACTTCGAACACGCTTTCGAAGCACTCGAGGATGGAGACGTCGAACGTGCCGCCGCCGAGGTCGAACACCAGGAAGCGGCTCTCGTCCTCGCGCTCCTGCAGGCCGTAGGCCAGCGCGGCAGCGGTGGGCTCGTTGATCAGCCGTTCCACGCGTACGCCGGCGATCTCGCCCGCGGCGCGGGTCGCCTTGCGCTGGGCGTCGGAAAAGTACGCCGGCACGCTGATCACCGCTTCGGTCACCGGTTCGCCCAGCGCAGCTTCCGCGTCGGCGATCAGCGATTTCAGCACCAGCGCGGACAGGTCTTCCGCGCGGAAGCCGCGATCGCCGAGCCGGTTCTCGCGCGGCGTGCCCATCCAGCGTTTGAACGCGGCGACGGTGTGCTGCGGATGGCTGATCAGCCGCTCGCGTGCGGCCTGGCCGACGAGGATGCGATCGCCGTCGAGGCTGACCACCGACGGCGTCAGCAGGTCGCCGAGCGCATTGGGGAAGAGGATGGGGCCGTCGTCGCGATACGCGCCGACGAGCGAATGGGTGGTGCCGAGGTCGATGCCGACGATCATGCGGGGAGGACAGCGTGCAGGAAGGGAGGAGGAAGGTTCAGTCCGGATCGTGGAGCGTCATGCCGCCGCGTCCGCCGGGCAGCCTGCGCGGCCAGGTCGCGAGGCGGCCTTCGCGCAGGTCGAGCAGGGTCGATGCCGCCGGTTCGCGCAAGGTCCGCCGCAGTGCGTCCCAGCGACGCCGGCCGATGGTCCGGTCGCAGGCCTTGAGGATGTCCACCAGCCCCCAGCCGTTCCAGTCGCGCTGCCAGTCGAAGCGCCGGGCTCGCGGCAGATCGAGATATTCGGCGGCGATCTCCACCAGCCAACCGGCGCTGCGTCGGCCGAAAAAGTCGATCGCCTCGTCGCTGCCGTCGGTGCGGCGATCGTTGGGCACCGCCCAGATCGTCCGCTTGCCCAGCGTGATCCAGAACCTGCCGGCCACCTCGGACCAGTGCGGGGTTTCGATCACGTCGCGCCGGTACGCGGTGAAGCGCAGGCGCAGGTCGAGCGCCGGGTCGGGCAGGTCGCGCAACCTGCGTTCGAGCTTGCTCCACGGCCCCATGCCCGGCGTCCCCTGCGGTCACATCCGGAACACGCCGAACCGCGCCGGCTCGATCGGCGCGTTCAACGCCGCGGAGATCCCCAGCCCCAGCACGCGGCGGGTGTCGGCGGGGTCGATCACGCCGTCGTCCCACAGCCGCGCGGTGGCGTAGTAGGGGTTGCCCTGGGTCTCGTACTGCTCGCGGATCGGCGCCTTGAAGGTCTCTTCGTCCTCGGCGCTCCAGGTCTTGCCCGCGGCCTCGAGGCCGTCGCGGCGCACGGTCGACAGCACGCTGGCCGCCTGTTCGCCGCCCATCACGCTGATCCGCGCGTTCGGCCACATCCACAGGAAGCGCGCGCCGTAGGCCCGGCCGCACATCGCGTAGTTGCCGGCGCCGAAGCTGCCGCCGATCACCACCGTGAACTTCGGCACGCTGGAGCACGCGACGGCGGTGACCATCTTCGCGCCGTCCTTCGCGATGCCTGCGTTCTCGTATTTGCGGCCGACCATGAAGCCGGTGATGTTCTGCAGGAACACCAGCGGGATGCCGCGCTGGTTGCACAGTTCGATGAAGTGCGCGCCCTTGAGCGCGCTCTCGGCGAACAGGATGCCGTTGTTGGCGACGATGCCCACCGGATAGCCGTGCAGGTGCGCGAAGCCGGTGACCAGCGTCTTCGCGTAGCGCGCCTTGAATTCGTCGAAGTCCGAACCGTCGACGACGCGCGCGATCACCTCGCGGATGTCGAACGGGCGCCGGGTGTCCTTCGGCACGATGCCGTACAGCTCCTCGGCCGGATACAGCGGCTCGACGACCGGACGCGTCGCCACCGGCACGGTCTTGCGGCGGTTGAGGTTGCCGACCAGCGTGCGTGCGATCTGCAGCGCGTGGCGGTCGTCCTCGGCGAAGTGGTCGGCCACGCCGGAGACGCTGGTGTGCACGTCGGCGCCGCCCAGCGCTTCGGCATCGACCACTTCGCCGGTCGCCGCCTTCACGAGCGGCGGACCGCCGAGGAAGATGGTGCCCTGTTCCTTCACGATGACGCTTTCGTCGCTCATCGCCGGGACGTAGGCGCCGCCGGCGGTGCACGATCCCATCACCACCGCGATCTGCGGGATGTTCTCGGCGCTCATCCGCGCCTGGTTGTAGAAGATCCGGCCGAAGTGTTCCTTGTCCGGGAAGACCTCGTCCTGCAGCGGCAGGAAGGCGCCGCCGGAGTCGACGAGGTAGATGCACGGCAGCCGGTTCTCGCGCGCGATCTCCTGCGCGCGCAGGTGTTTCTTCACCGTCATCGGGAAGTAGGTGCCGCCCTTCACCGTGGCGTCGTTGGCGACGATCATCACCTCGGTGCCCATGACCCGGCCGATCCCGCAGACCATGCCCGCGGCGGGCGCAGCATCGTCGTACATGCCTTCCGCGGCGAGCGGCGCGACTTCGAGGAATGGCGAACCGGGATCGAGCACGGCGTCGATGCGGTCGCGCGCCAGCAGCTTGCCGCGCTCGGTGTGCTTGGCGCGCGCCTTCTCGCCGCCGCCCTGCGCCACGCGCGCGAGGCGCGCGTCGAGTTCGGCGACCAGCGTACGGTGATAGGCCGCGTTGTCGCGGAAGTCCCGGGACTGCGGATCGAGGCGGGTGCTCAGTGCGGGCATGGCGCGGTCTGGCTCGACGACGAGGCCGACAAGGATACCGTGCGTTCCCGCGCCGTCGCGCCGTGCGCAGATTCCGGAAGCGCGGAAGCGCGGATGCGGGATGGCGGAAGCGCGGATCCCGGAAAGGACGAAGGCCCGCCGGAGCGGGCCTTCGCGGTACCGGAGACGCCGGAGGGCGTCCCGGGCGTGGATCACTTCTTGGCTTCTTCCGCCGCGCTGTTGGCCTTGTCGGCCATCGCGTCGGCCTTGTCCGCCATCTTGTTGGCGGCATCGGCCGCGGCGTTGGCGGCATCGGCGGTCGCGTCGGCGGCCGCGGCCTTCGCGGTGTCGGTGGCCTGTTCGACGTTTGCGGCGACTTCGCCCGCGGCCTCGCCGGTGGCGGCGGCAGCGGCGTCGACGCTCTGGGCGGCGGCATTGCCGGCGGCGTCGGCGGCTTCGGCCATCTTGTCGCCGGCCTGGTCCATCGCGGCCGAGGCTTCGGCGGCTTCGGTCTTGGCGGTGTCGGTTTCGTTCTTGCAGGCGCTCAGCGACAGGGCGAGGGCGCCGGCGGCGAGCATGACGAGCAGCTTCTGGTTCATGGAGAGTCTCCGTTGAAGGGATGGGACGCCATCTGCGCCGGCGCGGTCGCGCTCGCGGATCGAATCTCCGCAAGGTGCGCCGCGACGCGGGCAAGGCCCATCGCCGATGTCGGTGCGGCCGTCGCCGCGGACGTCGAACGCGATGGACGGGCGGATTGTAGCAACGGCCCGCGACGGCCCGCGGACAGCGCGCAGGCGGATGCCGAATGCATGGTCTTCGTGCGAATTGCACGCGCGGCATGACGTCGGGTCGATGCGGGGGGACCGTGCGAGCGCGAAGGATGGGCGGCGAGGCCGTCGCCGCGGGTGCGCGGATGTCGGACGCAAAAAAAGAAGACCCGCCGAAGCGGGTCTTCCGGTACAGCAGTTGCTGGCGCTTGCGCGCGAAGCGAGAAGATTACTTCTTGGCTTCGGCAGCGGCGTCGGC
>JAEWNA010000307.1 GCA_023392975.1 Pseudomonadota bacterium
ACGGTCAGCACCACGGTGGCGTAGTCGGTGAGCTTGGTGACGCGGAGCATCGGGGGCGAGGCCGGACGGCGGCGGGTGGAAAACAGGACCGAAATTGTACGCTTTCAACGGGCGAGGCTCAAACCGGCATGAACGAGCGTTCGCAGGATGCCGGTCGTCATCTGGGGGCTGACGGCCATCCAGGCCGTAGCCGAGCACGCCGCGCACTCGGACGCAGGCGTCCGCCATGAACACCCGCCCTTCCATTCCGGCGCCGGTCGTACGCCGCGGATGCGCTGGCTGCTCGCGTTGGCTGCGGTCGCTGTCCCGGATCGTCTTCGGCCTCGGCATGGCCTCTTCCGGAGCGGCGCCTGGCACAGGATCTTCCGACGGCGGGCCGTCAGGCGCCTCGTGCCGGCCAGATCGGCCATAATCGGACCTTCGTCCCACGTCGTCCCGGATCCGCACCCCATGCCGAAGAAGAAGATCGTCGCCCGCCTGTCCAGCATCCACGGCAACGGCGTGTTCGCCGACGAACCGATCCGCAAGGGCGAGCGCATCGTCCGCTACAAGGGCAAGGTCCGCAGTCATGACGACGTCGATCGCCTCTACGGCGAGCAGCAGGAGAACGGCCACACCTTCCTGTTCACGCTGAACGACGAGTACGTCATCGACGCCAACGAGGACGGCAACATCGCGCGCTGGATCAACCACAGCTGCGAGCCGAACTGCGAGGCGGTGCAGGAAGAGAACGCCAAGGGCAAGACGCACAAGGACAAGGTGTTCATCGAGGCGATCCGCGACATCGCCGAGGGCGAGGAACTCACGTACAACTACGGCATCGTGCTCGACGAACCGCATACCGCGGCACTCAAGAAACTGTGGGGCTGCCGCTGCGGATCGAAGCGCTGCACCGGCACGATGCTGCAGCCGAAGTCGGGCAAGCGCGGCGGCTGAGGCTGGTCACAACGGATATCGCGGCCGATTCCGGACGCCGCACTCCGCGAACCTGCCAGGCGCAAGCTCGACGCGTTTCCGCCAAGGTCCGCACATCGAGGTGACGGCGGATGCGACGCCGCGTGACTTGCGGCAGGCGTTCGGCGCGGTCGGTGCGTGCACCATGCGCGCTTCCGAAAGCGAGAGATTCCCGATGCGTGCCTGGCTGTTGTTCGCCGCGCTCTGCCTTCCCCTGCCGGCGCTGGCGGTCGACATCGACGGCAGGATCGACCCGGCCGAATGGGCCGGTGCCCGCCGCATCGACGACTTCCGCCAGACCCAGCCGCTGACCCGCGCACCGGGCAGCGAACCCACCGAAGCCTGGGTGCTGTCCACCCCCGACGGGCTGGCGGTGGCGTTCCGCAACCTGCAGATGCCGGGCGTTCCGCGGACGCGCCAGCGCTTCCAGCGCGACAACAACGGCAGCGTCGACCGGGTCAACATCTATGTCGACTTCGATGGCGACGGCCGCACCGGCTACAACTTCATGCTGGCGCTCTCCGATGGCATCGGCGACAGCACCATCGCCAACGAGAACCAGTTCAACGCCGACTGGGACGGCGCCTGGCGGCACGCGGTGTCCGAGGACGACGCGGGCTGGAGCGCAGAACTGCTGATCCCGTGGCACATCGCGCCGATGCGCGAAGCCGCCGGCGAGCAGCGCGTCATCGGGCTGTCGCTGGACCGCGTGATCGGCGACACCGGCGAACGCATGTCGTGGCCGGCGGTGAGCTTCGCCGAGCAGCGGTTCCTCGGTGCGCTGGAGAAGATCGAGGTGCCCAGCTACAGCCAATCGCTGCTGGCGATCACGCCGTATGTGTCCGCACTCCAGGACAACGTCCGCCATGCAGGCGACTACGACGCCGGCGTCGACGTGTTCTGGAAACCGAACGGTCGCTTCCAGCTCAGCGGCACGATCAACCCGGACTTCGGCCAGGTCGAGAGCGACAGCATCGTCGTCAACTTCAGCGCGATCGAGACCTTCTTCGGCGACAAGCGCCCGTTCTTCACCGAGAACCAGAGCTACTTCGAGGTGCCGTTCGGCTCGCTCGGCAATGCGCAGCAGCTGATCTACACCCGCCGCGTCGGCGCGCCGGCGGACGACGGCGCGGGCGGCGGCGACGTCGCCGCGGCGGCCAAGATCAACGGCAGCGCCGGCGGTTTCGGCTATGGCGCGTTCGCCGCCAGCGAACGCGCCATAGCCGGGCGCGATTTCTATGCGCTGCGGGCCACGCGCGATTTCGAACGCCAGGGCTTCGGCGCCACCGTGACCCGGGTCGAACGCCCCTTCCTCGATCGCGAAGCCACGGTCGCCGCGATCGACCACCGCTGGTCGCCGACCGATGCCTGGAATATCCGCACCACGCTGGTCGGCTCCGCCATCGACCAGTCCGGCGAGCGCACGCGCGATACCGGCGCCCAGGTCCGCATCGACCACCAGATCGATCCCGCCTGGCGACAGCAGCTCTACGTGCTGCATACCGGCGGCGCGCTGCAGCTCAACGATTTCGGCTTCCTTGATCGCAACAATTTCAATTACGCCCGCTACGAGCTGGCGCGCCGGATCACCGACCTGCCGGCCGAATCGCCGTTCTCGTCGCACCAGTGGCGCTATGCCGTGTCGCGTCGCACCAACGACGATGGCATGCACATCGCCGATGCGTTCGCGATCAACCGCGGCAGCGAGCGCCGCGACGGCGGCAACCAGTTCTTCGAGATCGCCGGCTGGACGCCGGGCCACGACGACCTCGTCACCCGCGGCCACGGCGTGGTCAGGATGCCGGCCCGGCTGTACGCCTTCGCCGAACGCTTCTTCCCGAAGAAGAAGCACTGGTCGTTCTACGGCAACGTCAATTTCGATTCGCAGGGGCTCGACGGCGTGCGCGGCGGACGGTGGTCGGTCGATCTCGAGCCGAGTTACGCGGTGAACGACGATCTCAGCGTGTTCGCCGGCCTGCAGGTGCAGCGCGATGCCGACTGGCTGCTGTGGCGCAGCGACAACCTGCTCGGCACCTATGCGTCGCGGCAGATCTTCCTCAGCGCTGGTTCGGTCTGGCTGATCGGCGACCGTCAGGAGCTGCGGCTGCGGCTGGAAGCGCTGGGGCTGGATGCGCAGGCCAGGCGTGCCTGGCGCGTCGCCGCCGACGGCACGCCGGTCCGCAGTGCCGACCCGCTGGACGACTTCGCGCTGCGCAACCTCGGGTTCCAGGTGCGCTATCGCTATGAGTTCGCGCCGCTGTCGTACCTGTACGTCGCCTACGTGCGCGGCGGCGGGCGCTTCGGTGCGGGCGCGGGACCGTACTCGGCGCGCGAGGAGTTCGCCGACGCCTTCGACCTGCGCGACAGCGAGCAGTTGCTGGTGAAGCTGTCGTACCGCTTCGAGATCTGAGCGGGCGCGTTCAGCGATCCAGCTTGATCACCACGCGTCCGTCCTGGACCAGCGTGCCGGCGATCCGGCGTTCGCCGAGCTTGTCCTTCAGCGCCGGATCGAGCCGATAGACCGGTTCGCTGCGGGCGTAGTCGCGGAGCCAGCCGTTGATGAACTCGCGTCCGGTGGCGTTCATGCGGTTGCCGAGCACCGGCAGATCGGCCGACTCCAGCTCCGGTTCGTCGAGGTAGAGGGCGCTGGCGCGCGCGTCGTAGCGCAGGCCGCTGGTGAGCGCGAAATGCCCGGCGGGGCGGTCGCCCTTCAGGCCGAAGCCGTCGATGCCGACGTCGAAATCCAGGTGCAGCCGGGTGTCGTCCTCCGGGATCGCCACCCGCGGGTTCATCACGACCAGCGTCGCCAACCCGCCGAGCTGCGGATAGTCCCGCGGATACTGCCGATCCAGGTAAGTCTGGAGCTGCGGCGCGGTGAAACTGACCTGATGGCCGAGCAACGCCTGGGCGGTGTCCAGCGCCGCACAGCCGGTGAGGGCGGCGGCCAGTGCGATGGCGGTGCAGCGCAGCAGGAAACGGCGTGAAACGGGCATGGGACGCCTCCGTGACGGACGAGGCAGCATCGTGTCGCCGGGGTGAACGCCGGATGATCGACGGGCCGCGGCCTCGGGCTCAGCCCCGCGCCAGCATCGCCTTGCGTTCGGGCGTGTAGTGCCACCACGGACGTGCCGGCGCACCGCGCATGAAGTCCACCGCGGCGAGGAACACGTCGATCACGCAGGGGTCGTGTCGCACGCCGTCGATATCGCAGAGACGCCGATAAAGCGCGAGGCCATCGCAGCGGGCGAGCTCGGAGGGCGCGCGCAGGCCCAGACGCTCGAAATCGGACGCGGTGGCGGGGCCGACGTTCGGGATGTCGGTGAAGCGGAGGACGTCGTGGGCGCAGCGGGCCTTGGACATGGGGTTGGGTAGGCGAGAGGAACGTATCGTGCAAACGAAAAGGCCGGCATCCGCGGGCGGATCCGGCCTTTCGTTGATGCTGCCGCGGAAATCCGGGGCGAAGAACGCTGCGGCGATCAGGCCGTGGCGGCGTCCTTGAGCTTCTTCATCGGACGGACCTTGACCTTCACGGTGGCCGGCTTGGCGGCGAAGGTGGTCTCCTGGCCGGTGAAGGGGTTGATGCCCTTGCGCTTCGGCTTGGCCGCGACGCTCACGGCGGTGATCTTCAGCACGCCCGGCAGCACGAACTGGCCTGCGCCCTTCTTGCCGATCGAGGCGTGGATGGCGGCCTCGAGCGAAGCCATGACGGCACGGACGTCCTTCGCCGCGACTTCGGTCGCACCGGCGATGTGGGCGACCAGCGCGGACTTGCTCATCACGTCCTTGATCGGCTTGGGAGCGGCCGGCTTGGCCGGCGCTTTCTTGGCGGCGACTTTCTTCTTGGTTGCCATGAGAATTCGTTTTCCTCGTCGGATGGTTGATCTGTATTCGGGCCGGTGGACCGGCATGCGCACTGTAGGCCAAGCCTTCGCCGTCGCCAAGCCCTTCCTGGCATTTTTCTGCTGTTTTCAGGGGTGTTTCGCGGGGGAGCCCCGGTTTTCCGCGGCGAGCACGTGATTTCCCGCGGCTGGTCGCCGCGCCTGTCCTGCAGAACGCGTTCCGGTACACGCAGGGGACAGTCTCCGGGCGCTCACGGACCGTTCTCCAGCGCCTGTGCGGCCGCACCCACGATCAGCGGGTCAGCGCGGCGCGCGACCCGGCCTTCCCTGCCCGGGTAGGGCAGTCCGCTGAGGAAGTGGCGCATGCAGTCCAGGCGCGCACGTTTCTTGTCGTCGGACTTGATCACCACCCATGGCGCGTCGGCGGTGTCGGTGTGGAAGAACATCGCGGTCTTGGCTTCGGTGTACTCCGGCCACTTGTCCAGCGACTGCAGGTCGATCGGCGAGAGTTTCCAGTGTTTCAGCGGATCGTTGCGCCGCGACTTGAACCGGCGCAGCTGTTCTTCACGACTGACCGAAAACCAGAACTTGTAGAGGCGGATGCCGCTGCGCACCAGCATGCGTTCGAATTCCGGCGCTTCGCGCAGGAATTCCAGGTATTCGGCCGGGGAGCAGAAGCCCATCACCCGCTCGACGCCGGCGCGGTTGTACCAACTGCGATCGAAGAACACGATTTCGCCGACGGTCGGCAGATGTTCGATGTAACGCTGGAAATACCACTGCCCGCGCTCCTGATCGTTGGGCTTTTCCAGCGCGACGACGCGTGCGCCGCGAGGATTGAGGTGTTCGGTGAAGCGTTTGATGGTGCCGCCCTTGCCGGCGGCGTCGCGGCCTTCGAACAGGATGACGATGCGCTGGCCGGTCTCCTTCACCCAGCTCTGCACCTTCAGCAGTTCGATCTGCAGCTTCTTCTTCTCCGCCTCGTAGTCGCGGCGGCGCATGCGGGTGCGATAGGGGTAATCCGCCGGCAGTGGCGCGCTGGTGCTGTCCTCGTCGGTGAGCGGCACGGCGTCCATGCGCAGGGCGGATTCTGGCGAGAGGCCCGGTTCCAGCGATGGCGGGGCCAGTGACACAGGTGCCGGGGACGCCGCAGCGATCGCGAGGTCCGGCGCATCTGGCAGGTCCGGCATCGACGGCGGTGGCCGGGTACCGTTGCCGGCGTCTACGGCCGGCGCTGGGGCGTTGCGGCGTCCGCGTGGTGCGGCGATGGGCGGTGCGGCGGGGCGCTTGCGCGTGCGCGAGGGGGGCATGCGGCTCTCCGGGCTGTCGGCGGAACGATCGCGGCGGCCTGCGCTGCGGCAATCGTCCCATCGTCTGCCCGTCCCGGGCGGAGCGCTTGCGCCCGGTCAAGTTTCGTCGTCGTTCTGCCGAGGGGAGGGGCCCCTGCGCTCAGGCGGCTTCGTAGGCGCCGTAGCCGCGCAGGCGGCGATATCGGCGATCCAGCAGTTCCTCGGTCGGCACGGCTTCGAGCGCATCCAGCTCGTTCAGCAGCACCGCCTTGAGGCGGCGGGCCATCTGCACCGGATTGCGGTGCGCGCCGCCGGTCGGTTCGCGCACGATCTTGTCGATCAGGCCCAGTTCCTTGAGCCGCGGTGCGGTGATCGCCATCGCTTCGGCCGCGTCCTGCTTCTTGTCGGCGGTCTTCCACAGGATCGAGGCGCAGCCCTCGGGCGAGATCACCGAGTAGGTGCTGTACTGCAGCATCAGCGTGCGATCGCCGACGCCGATCGCCAGCGCGCCGCCGGAGCCGCCTTCGCCGATCACGGTGCAGACGATCGGCACCTTCAGCTCGGCCATTTCCATCAGGTTGCGCGCGATCGCCTCGGACTGGCCGCGCTCCTCGGCGTCGATGCCCGGCCAAGCGCCGGCGGTGTCGATGAAGGTCAGCACCGGCAGGCGGAAGCGCTCGGCCATCTTCATCAGGCGCAGCGCCTTGCGATACCCCTCGGGACGCGGCATGCCGAAGTTGCGGCGGACCTTGGCCTTGGTGTCGCGGCCCTTCTCGTGGCCGATGACCATCAGGCTGCGGCCGTCGATGCGGGCGAGGCCGCCGACGATGGCGCAGTCGTTGGCGAAGGCGCGGTCGCCGGCGAGCTCCTGGAACTGGTCGCAGATCACGCGCAGGTAGTCGAGCGTGTACGGCCGCGCCGGGTGGCGGGCCAGCTGCGAGACCTGCCACGCGCTGAGGTCGCGGAAGATCTGGGCGGTGCGCAGGCGCAGCTTGTCCTCGAGCGCGCGCACCTCGGTGTCGATGTTCACCGAATGGCCGGCGCTGGCCTGGCGCAGCTCGCGGATGCGGGCTTCCAGGTCGGCGATCGGCTGTTCGAAATCGAGGTAGTTGGGATTCATGCGGGAAGGGTCCATGGCCCGGAAGTCGGCCAGTCTAGCCGAGGAACCCGCAAAACCGCCGTACCGGGCGGTATGCCCGGGCCCTGCCTACTGCGCCCACGGCTTGCCGAGCGCGACCTTGACCGTGCGCACGCCGGGCAGGGCGCGCAGCGCGCCGGGCAGGTCGGCTTCGACGCGGATCGACTGGCCGCCGTTGAGATCGAGCGTGCCGGCGGCGCCCTGCGGCAGCAGCAGGTCGAAGCGCAGCGGCGTCCGTCCGGGGCGATGCCGGGCCAGCAGGTCCTCGACCGAACGCATCAGGCCGGGCGTGCGCAGGTCCAGCCGCAGCGACAGCCGCTGCGCGTGCTGGGCGCAGATCGCGTGGTAGTCCCAGCAGCGGCGGGCGCGCAGCGAGAAGCCGCCGCTGAATTCGTCCTCGCGCAGGCCGCCCTCGACGACGAGGATGCGGTCGCGGGTGAGCATCGCCTGGTATTCGAAGAAGGCTTCGGCGAAGAACGCGCATTCCAGCCGGCCGCGCCCGTCCTCGATCTGCACGAACGCCTGCGAATCCCCGCGCTTGCGCATCGCCGTCACCTGGCCCGCGACGATCACCGTGGTTTCCGCCCGCCAGCTGCGGCCGCCGCCGTCCTCGCCGCCGCCGCGTCCGCGCGAGGATTGCGCAGCCTCGTAGAGCGCATCGAGGCGGCCGAGGTCGGTGCCGACCAGCGCCGAGAGTTCGTCGCGATACGGGTCCAGCGGATGGCCGCTGAGGTAGTGGCCCAGCGTCTCGCGCTCCCCCTGCAGCTTCTGCGACAGCGCCCAGTCGGCGCAGGTCGGCAGGTCGATGGCGATGTCCGGCGCGCCGGCGGCGTTGCCGAACATGTCGACCATGCCGGCGTCGCGGTTCTTCGCGATCTGGTCGGTCGCCTTGAGCACTTCCGGCAGCTGCAGCATCAGCGACGCGCGGTTGAGCGCCAGCCCGTCGAGGGCGCCGGCGTTGATCAGCGCCTCGAGGGTCCGCCGGTTGAGCTTGGTCGAATCCACGCGCTTGCAGAAATCGAGCAGGTCGGCATACGGCCCGTTGCCGCGACGCTCGTCGGCGATGGCTTCGCAGGCGCCGCGGCCCACGCCCTTCACCGCGCCCAGGCCGTAGCGGATGGTGCGCTCGTCGGTGGCCTCGAACATGTACGCCGACGCGTTGACGTCCGGCGGCAGCACGTCGAGCCCGATCGCCCGGGCCTCGTCGAGGAAGCCGACGACCTTGTCGGTGTTGTCCATGTCCGAGGACATCACCGCGGCCATGAACTCGGCCGGGTAGTGCACCTTGAGCCACGCGGTCTGGTAGGCGACCAGCGCGTACGCCGCGGAGTGCGACTTGTTGAAGCCGTACTCCGCGAACTTCTCCATCAGGTCGAAGATCTGGGTCGCGGTCTTCGGATCGACGCCGCGTTCGGCCGAGCCCGCCTCGAACTTGGCGCGTTCCTTCGCCATCTCCTCGGGCTTCTTCTTGCCCATCGCGCGGCGCAGCAGGTCGGCGCCGCCCAGCGAATAGCCGGCCAGGACCTGGGCGATCTGCATCACCTGTTCCTGGTACACGATCACGCCGTAGGTCGGCTTCAGCACCGGCTCCAGCGCCGGGTGCGGATACGTCACCTCGGTGCGGCCGTGCTTGCGATCGACCCATTCGCGATCCATTCCCGAGCCCAGCGGGCCGGGGCGGAACAGCGCGGCGAGCGCGATGATGTCTTCGAAGGTATCGGGCTGCGCGCGCTTGAGCAGTTCGCGCATGCCGCGGGATTCGAACTGGAACACCGCGACCGTGTCGCCGCGCGCGAACAGCTGGTAGCTCGGCTTGTCGTCCAGCGGCAGCGCGCCGATGTCCAACGGCGCCTCGCCGGCGCGCTCACGGCGCGCGTTGATCGCCTTCACCGCCCAGTCGATGATCGTCAGCGTGCGCAGGCCGAGGAAGTCGAACTTCACCAGGCCGACCGCCTCGACGTCGTCCTTGTCGAACTGGGTGACCGGATTGCGGCCGTGGCCGGTGCCGTCGTGTTCGGCGAAGAGCGGGCAGAACTCGGCGAGCGGCTGCGGCGCGATCACCACGCCGCCGGCGTGCTTGCCGGCGTTGCGGGTGAGGTCCTCCAGCTCCAGCGCGAGGTCGATCAGGTCGCGGACCTCGTCCTCGCTTTTGTAGCGCTCGATGATCTCGCCGATGGCGCGGTCCGGGTCCTTCTGCGCGCGCGGGCTGCGGCCGAGCACGTCCTCCAGCGACAGCGGGTCGGCCGGCTGCAGCGGGATGAGCTTGGAGATGCTGTCGACGAAACCGTAGGGCAGGCCGAGCACGCGACCGACGTCGCGGACCACCGCCTTCGCCGTCATCGTGCCGTAGGTGATGATCTGCGACACGCGGTCGCGGCCGTACTTGCGCGCGACGTAATCGATCACCTCGTCGCGGCGGTCCATGCAGAAGTCGATGTCGAAGTCGGGCATCGACACGCGTTCGGGGTTGAGGAAGCGCTCGAACAGCAGGTCGTAGGGCAGCGGGTCGAGGTCGGTGATGCCCAGCGCCCACGCCACCAGCGAGCCCGCACCGGAACCGCGGCCCGGTCCGACCGGGATGCCGTTCTGCTTGCCCCAGTTGATGAAGTCCGCGACGATCAGGAAGTAGCCGGGGAAGCCCATCTTCACGATGACGTCGAGCTCGATGTCGAGTCGCGATTCGTAACTCGCGCGGTCGTGCCCCGGCGCCAGCGGATATTTCTCCAGCCGCGCCTTCAGGCCGTCGTGGGCTTCGCGGCGGATCCAGCTGTCGAGCGTGTGGTCGTCCGGCACCGGGAACGCCGGCAGGTAGTAGGTGCCGAGCGAGAGTTCGAGGTTGCAGCGCGTCGCCAGGTCGACCGCGTTGTCGAGCGCGTCCGGCGCGTCGGCCGCGAACAGCGCGGCCATCTCCTCGTTCGATTTCAGGTACTGCTGCGCGGTGTAGTCGCGCGGTCGCTTGGGATCGTCCAGCACGCGGCCGGTGGCGATGCAGACGCGCGCCTCGTGCGCCTCGAAGCCGTCTGCGTCGAGGAAGCGCACGTCGTTGCTGGCGACCACCGGGATGCCGCGCTCGCCGGCGGCGTGCAGCGCGAAGGCGTTGAACGCCTCCTCGCCGTCGAAGCCGCAGCGGGTGAGTTCGAGGTGGAAGCGGTCGTCGAAATGCCGCTGCCAGTCGTGCAGCCACTGCGAGGCGAGATCGTGGCGGTTGCCCGCGGCCAGCAGACCGGCCTGGCTATGGCGTCCGGCGAGCGCGAACAGGCCCTCGTTGGCCTCGGCCAGCCACTGCGGGCGCACCACCACGCCATCGTGGCGGTGGCCTTCCATCCACGCCCGGCTCAGCAGCCGCGACAGCGCCAGATAGCCGCTGCGGTCGCGGCAGAGCAGGGTGAGCTTCCACGGCGCTTCGTCGCCGTCAGCGAGCTGGATGTCGGCGCCGGCGATCGGCTTGACCCCCTCCTTTTCCGCCGCCTTCCAGAACTTGACCAGCGCGAACAGGTTGTTGCGGTCGGTCATCGCCACCGCGGGCTGGCCCTGCGCCGCGCAGCGGGCGACGAGTTCCGGGATGCGGATCGTCGAATCGGCCAGCGAATACTCGCTGTGCAGGTGGAGATGGACGAAACGGGAGGACATCGGCGGGCCGGCGGGGCAGACCGGCAGGGTAGGGCGCGGGGCGGGTGGGGACAAGGCTTGACGGGTGGATTTCCTGCCGTCTCCGGTGTGCGTGCGATCATTCGTCGCCGTTCATCCGCTGGTTTCGTCCGTGTCTGCCCTCCCGATCCGCCTTTCCGGCGTCTGCCGCTTCTCGCCGCCGCTCGATCCGCGTGGCGGACGGGTGCGCCGCGACGGCGGCAGCACCGAGTACTGGCTCATCCTCGCCTGCGACCTGGCGCTGGGCCGCTACCTCCGCCAGCTCTACCTGCTCGACCATCGGCGCACGCAGGCGCTCAGCGACCCGCTGTGGGGGCCGCACGTCTCGATCGTCCAGGGTGAGGTGCCCGCGCAGCCGGGGCGCTGGAAGGATCGCGAGGGCGCGGAGATGCCGTTCACGCTGCTGTGGAGGCCGCAGGAGATCGGCGACTACGTGTTTTTCCCGGTCGATTGCGCGCCGGCGCTGGATTACCGCGAGGCTCTGGGCCTGCCGCGCGAACCGCAGCATCCGCTGCACCTGACCATCGGCAACCGTAAGCGCGGCCCGGGATGAAGCCGGCGGAGCGGTGCGTGGCCGCCCCGCCGGAGCCGCGGGATCAGAGGATGACCGGCCCGCCGTTGCACTTGAACGTCCGCGAGCGCGTGGCCGTGCCCGAGGCGTTGGTCACGGTGACCGTGACCGTGATGTAACTGCCGATGCTGCAGTAGCCGTAGAAATCGCTGTGGCCGGTGTCGTTGAGGACGGTGCCGGTGCCGGACCACGCGACGGTGGCGGCGCTGTCCGAGGTGTAGTCGATGAAGCAGTAGAAGCGGCCACCGCCGTTGTCGAGCGGGCAGGCGAAGGTGGTGATGGTCGGGACGGCGGCGCGGGCGGTCGCCGGGGCCAGCAGCCCGGTGGCGAGGCCGGTGGCGAGCAGCGCGGACAGTCCGGCGGTGCGAAGCGGATGCAGGGCGTTCGCGGACAGGGCTTTCATGGGCATGTTCTCCTCCTGAGGGTTCCGTTGCGATCGAGCCGTGGCGGCCGCGTCGCCAGCGGCGGCGGGCCGGTCGCGTTCCCGCGACCCGGCGAGCATGGCCGGGGACGGTCTCGGGGGATGTGACCGGGGTCGCGTCGCCGACCACCGGCGGGGCGCTCAGCCGCCGATCCGGGCCAGCGCGTCCCGCACCGGCGCATAGCTGCGCCGATGCGCCGGACAGGGGCCGTGCGTCGCGAGCGCGGCCAGGTGCGCGGGGCTGGGATAGCCCTTGTGGCGATCGAAGCCGTATTGCGGCCACTGCAGGTGCAGCTCACGCATCCGCGCGTCGCGGGCGACCTTCGCCAGGATCGACGCTGCCATGATCGCCGGCTCTAGCGCGTCGCCGCCCACCAGCGCCTCGCCGGGACAGGGCAGGTCCTTCGGCAGCCGGTTGCCGTCGATCCGCGCCAGGTCGGCGGCCGGTGCCAGCGCGCGCAGGGCGCGGGACATGCCGGTCAGGGTCGCCTGGAGGATGTTCAGCCGGTCGATCTCGTCGCATTCGACGAACTCGATCCGCCACGCCAGTGCGCGTTCGCGGATCAGCGGGAACAGCGCCTCGCGCGCTGCCTCGGTGAGCTTCTTGGAGTCGTCCAGGCCGTCGATCGGGCGGTCGGGATCGAGGATCACCGCCGCCACCGACACCGGGCCTGCCAGCGGGCCGCGACCGGCCTCGTCGACGCCGGCGATACGCAGCGGCCGGGTGCGGGCCAGGGCGGCCAGCGGGTCCCCGAACAGCGCGCCCGGGC
>JAEWNA010000312.1 GCA_023392975.1 Pseudomonadota bacterium
CCCGTTCGCCACGCACCTGCGCGCGGCCCACCGCTACGCCGCCCTGTCCACCGAGCGGGCGGGCGCCGCGGCGGCGATGCCCACCGCGGCGGAGGTCGCCGCACGATTCCCGGGTTGACACCCCTCCCGCCGGCCACGGCTGCTAACCTCCGGATTCCACCCGTCCCGAGGAGATCCGCATGGCCGGCAAGTTCGTCATCAGCAAGCGCAGCAACGGCGAGTTCCAGTTCAACCTCAAGGCCGGCAACGGCCAGGTGATCCTCACCAGCGAGGGCTACCAGGACCGCGGCGGCTGCACCAACGGCATCGAATCGGTGAAGAAGAACGCCCCCGACGACGCCCGCTACGAGCGCAAGACAGCCACCAACGGCAAGTTCCACTTCAACCTCAAGGCCGGCAACAACCAGGTGATCGGCAGCAGCCAGCTGTACGCCGACGAGGCCGGCCGCGACAACGGCATCGCATCGGTGAAGGCCAACGCCCCGGACGCATCGATCGAGGACGAGACGGCCTGACGCACGCGCCCTTCCCCGCCGCACGCCGCGGGGAAGACGGATGTGCACCTCCCCTTGCGCGCAGCGCAGGGGGAGGCCGGGAGGGGGTCGAATGCACCCCGACATCCACCTCTCCCGACCTTCGCCTTCCGCGAAAGGGAGGCCGGCCGCACGGCGCAGACGGGTCGCCCCGGCGCCGGACCACGGGCGATCGGAAGGCGGCCGTACAATGCCGCCGATGCGCATCGGCCCCTACCTCATCCAGCCCCGCGTGATCCTCGCCCCGATGGCCGGGGTCACCGACAAGCCGTTCCGGCAGCTGTGCAAGCGGCTGGACGCGGGGCTGGCGGTGTCGGAGATGACCACCTCCGATCCGCGCTTCTGGGGCACGCGCAAGTCGCTGCACCGCATGGACCACGACGGCGAACCCGCGCCGATCAGCGTCCAGATCGCCGGCACCGTGCCCGACGTCATGGCCGAGGCGGCGCGGTACAACGTCGACCACGGCGCGCAGCTGATCGACATCAACATGGGCTGCCCGGCGAAGAAGGTGTGCAACGCCTGGTCCGGCTCGGCGCTGATGCGCGACGAGGCCCTGGTCGGCCGCATCCTCGCCGCGGTCGTCGACGCGGTCGACGTGCCGGTGACGCTGAAGATCCGCACCGGCTGGGCAGTCGACGCGCGCAACGCGCCGGCGATCGCGCGCATCGCCGAGGACAGCGGCATCGCCGCGCTGACCGTGCACGGCCGGACCCGCGACCAGCAGTACGCCGGCGTCGCCGAGTACGACACGATTGCCGCGATCAAGGCGATGCTGAAGATTCCGGTCATCGCCAACGGCGACATCGATTCACCGCACAAGGCGCAGCACGTGCTCGACATCACCGGCTGCGACGCGGTGATGATCGGCCGCGCCGCGCAGGGCCGGCCGTGGATCTTCCGCGAGGTCGCGCACTTCCTCGCCACCGGCGACACGCTGCCGCCGCCGACGCTGGCGGAGATCCGCGACATCCTCATCGGACACCTCGAACACCTGCACGCGTTCTACGGCGAACCGCAGGGCGTTCGCATCGCGCGCAAGCACCTGGGGTGGTACGCGAAGGATCGCCCCGAGAACGAAAACTTCCGTGCCGTGGTCAACCGCGCCGCGACCGCGGACGAGCAACTGCGGCTCACCTGCGATTATTTCGACGCGCTGATCGCCGGCGTGGCGCCGCTGCTGGAGGCGGCGGCGTGAGCGCAATGCATGACGCATCGCCCACTGCGTCGAGATCACGCCGGTCCTGACCTGCCGCGAGCGGTTGCGCGTGACCTGGCTGCTCACGCTCGGATCGCCGGTGGCGCTGTTCTGGATGCTGCTGCCTGCGGCCTGTGGCTGCTGTCGACCGTGCTGCGCGGGCGGGATCCCGGGATCCCGGCATCGCGGGCACGGCGATCATCGTGGTGTCGTTCGCGATCATCCCGGTGCTGGAGCTGCTGAAGGCACGCCGCGGGCAGCGCGATGCCCGCGCGAAGGGACCGCATCGGTACCGCTTCGATGCGGAAGGCCTACACATCACGGCGCCCCACTCCGCGCTGACACTACGCTGGGCCGCGATCCCGCGGGTACGTGAACGCGCTGGCTTCCTGCTGGTGTATTTCCACCGCCACGCCGCCCATTGCCTGCCGCTGCGCTCGCTCACGCGCGAGGAAGCGGACGCCATCGTGCGTTTGGCGCGTGGCGCGGGCGTGGCGCGGATCGAAGTCCCGCGGAATTGAGCGCAAGACACAACCCGCACGCCAATGCGCAACCGCGCCCTCTGCTTCCGGTAGAGCGGCCGGCATCGACACACCTGCCTGCACCGGCTCACGCCAGATCCGCGCCCACATCTCCGGCAGGCGGTCGGCGGCGTTCCACGGCCACTTGAGCTGCACCGGGGTGATCGGGCGCCAGACGACCACGGGCCGTGGCCCTTGCGCGGTGTTCACTGCCTGCTCGCTGCGTTCGGCGATGTCAAAGCGGAACGTGTAATCCGGTTCGCTGCCCATGCGCAGGTCGGTGAGGCGCAGGCGACCGTCGACGGCGTCGACGCGCGCGAAGTGGTGGTTGAACCACAGGAGCCGCGCGCCGGCGGGCACGGACTTCGCAGCATCGACCAGCGCGACGTCCGCCGGCACCTTGCGGAAACGCATCGGGCCGCGATCGGCGACCACCGAGCGCTCGCCTTCGAGATAGCCGTCCGGCGTCATCACCACCACGCGCCACAGCAGCGTGTTGAACGGCATCGGCACGCTGAAGCGCGGCGCGTCCCGCAACGCCATCGCCGCGAGCGTGCGTTCCGCGGCCTGCTCGACCTGCCATTTCGCGACCAGCGACCAGCCGAGATAGCCGAAGCCCAGCGCCAGCCCGGCGACCAGCGCGCGGTCGGCGAGGCGTCGCTGCGGCACCGCCATCGCCACCACGAAGGCCAGCAGCCAGACGAGCAGGAACACCGGATCGATGATGAACAGGCTGGACCACATCGTCGGCGCCAGCGGCAGCGGCCACAGCAGCTGCGTGCCGTAGACGGTGAATCCATCGATGAACGGATGCGACAGCAGCGTGAGCATGAACACCCAGAACCAGCGCTGCGGCGCCTCCGCCACGCGCCCGCCGCGGCGTTTGAACCACGCCCACAGCGCCCAGGCCACGAACGGCAGCAGCAGCATCGAATGGGTGACGCCGCGGTGGCAGGTCATCTCCGCCACCGGGTCGGCGAACAGCTTCAGCGGGATGACGTCGAGGTCCGGCAGCGTGTTGATCGCCATGCCGGCCAGCAGCGCCGCACGGCGGTGCGCGCGCGGCGCGATCGCGGCGGCGATGACGCCGCCGTAGAAGAGGTGGGTGAGGGAATCCATGCGCGGATGCTACGCTAAGTGCAATGGTCGGAGCGGCCGCTCCGCCCCTGTCGATTGCCGCCGTCCACGGAGCTCGGATGACCGCTTCCTCACCGCTCGCTGCCTTCCTGTCGTCGGTCGCCGCCATCCACGTCAGCGGCGGCGGCACTAAGGAAACGTCGTACTACAGCGCCCTCAACCAACTGTTCGACGAAGTCGGCCATCGGCTCAAGCCGAAGGTGCGCTGCGTCATGCAGCTGAAGAACCTCGGCGCCGGCAACCCCGATGGCGGCTTCTTCACTGCCGACCAGTTCGACCGCAAGACCGATGCGCCGAAGGACGCCGGAAAGCCCGCCCGCGGCGTGGTCGAAGTCAAGTCGCCGGCCGAGGCCGTGGACGACACGGCGGCATCGAAACAGGTCGACAAATACTGGGCGAAGTACCAACTCGTTCTGGTCACCAACCTGCGTGATTGGCTGTTGCTGGGCGAGCGTGATGGTCAGCGGGTGGCGTTGGAGCGCTACACCCTCGCGGCCAACGACACGGCGTTCTGGGCGCTCGCACGTCAACCGCAAGTGGCGGACGAACAGTACGGCGCCACCTTCATCGACTTCCTCACCCGCGTGCTTCGCCACAACGCGCCGCTGTCCGACCCGAAGGACCTCGCCTGGTTGCTCGCGAGCTATGCTCGAGAGGCGCGGCATCGGGTCGAACACGCGCCACCGCAGGCAATGAAGCAATTGGAAGCGCTCAAGTCCAGCCTCGAAAGCGCACTCGGCGTCAGCTTCGAAGCGGAGAAGGGCGCGCACTTCTTCCGCTCCACGCTGGTCCAGACCCTTTTCTACGGCCTGTTCTCGGCCTGGGTGCTGCGACACGAGGAAGGGAAGACCGGCGCCTTCGATTGGCATGCCGCCGCGCATGATCTGCACGTGCCGATGGTCGCCGCCCTCTTCGGCCAACTCTCGCAGCCGAACAAACTCAAGGCGCTCGGCCTGACGGAAGTCCTCGATTGGGCCGGCGATGCGCTCAACCGCGTGATCAAGGACGATTTCTTCAGGACGTTCGAAAGCACGCGGTCCGTCCAGTACTTCTACGAACCTTTCCTGGAAGCGTTCGACCCGGCGCTGCGCAAGGAGTTGGGCGTGTGGTACACGCCCGAGGAAATCGTGCGCTACCAGGTGGCGCGGGTCGACGAAGTCCTGCGCAGCGAACTCGGATTGGCCGATGGGCTGGCCGATCCCGACGTGGTGGTGCTCGACCCCTGCTGCGGCACCGGCGCCTATCTGGTCGAAACCCTGCGCCTGATCGGCGGGCGCCTGCAGGCGCAGGGCATGGACGCGCTGGCGGCGCACAAACTCAAACAGGCCGCGACCGGGCGCCTGTTCGGTTTCGAGCTTCTGCCGGCGCCGTACGTAGTCGCCCATCTGCAGATCGGCTTGCTGCTGCGCCATCTCTGCGTGCCGCTGCAGGAGGACGGCGACGAGCGCGCCGGCATCTACCTGACCAATGCCCTCACCGGCTGGGAACCGCCCAAGGACCCGAAACAGGCGCTGCCCTTCCCCGAATTCTCGGAAGAACGGGACGCCGCGGATCAGGTCAAACAGACCCAGAAGATCCTCGTGGTGATCGGCAATCCGCCCTACAACGCGTTCGGCGGAGTGGCCCAGGGCGAAGAGCAGGATCTGATCAAGCCGTACAAGGACGGGCTGATCGAAAAATGGGGCATCAAGAAATTCAACCTCGACGAGCTGTATGTGCGCTTCTTTCGTCTCGCCGAGCGGCGCATCGCCGAGCAGGGCGGACGCGGGGTGGTGAGCTACATCACCAATTTTTCCTACCTGCGCGACCCCTCGTTCGTGGTGATGCGCCAGCACCTGCTGGGCAACTTTGATCGACTGTGGTTCGACAATCTCAACGGCGACAGCCGCGAGACCGGCAAGCTGACGCCCGAGGGCGATCCCGATCCCAGCGTGTTCTCCACCGATTACAACCGCGAGGGCATCCGCAAGGGTACTGCCGTCGCGGTGCTGGTCAAGCACGGCGGGACGCCACAGGCGACCGAGGTCCGCTATCGGGAATGGTGGGGCGATGCCAAGCGGGAAGCCCTGCTCGTGAGCCTCGAAGAACCGCAGCGCGACAGTCGTTATGCGTTGGCAGATCCGACCGAACAGAACAGATTCGGGTTCAAGCCCGGAAAGATAAGTGCAGACTATTCAACCTGGCCCAGCGTTGCAGAAATTAGTCAGAAACAAAGCTTCAATGGCCCAGTCGAGCGCCGCGGCATGGCTCTCATCGACACTAAGAAAGAAGTCATTCAAGAGAGATTTGAAAAGTACTTCGACCCAAAAATTTCTGACGAATCCATAGCAGAACTTCATCCGAAATTGATGATGACTGGTAATCGCATCGTAGGCCCAATTGCTAGAAAGAAGATTCTGATCGAACATGTTTTCGACAAAAGTAAGATTGTGCGATACCCGTTCAAACCTTTCGATATTCGTTGGTGCTATTTGGAAAATTTGCGGCCGCTTTTCAGCGAACCAAGCCCCGACCTTCTCAAACAATCGGAGCCGGAAAATTTGTTTTTCATCACACGCGACACCGCAGACAAAGATGATGAGGGGCCACCATTTCTTTTCTCAAGACTGATCTCTGACTACGACAGCATCTCTGGGCATGCGAGGCATTTTCCAGTCGTTATTCGCACCGCTGGAGCAACTGGCAAGGCTGAACAAAATACTTTCGAACTCTTCGCCGGCACGCCTGCTACTACCGCCAACCTCTCGCCAGCCGCCCGCGCCTATCTCGCTGCCCTCAGCCTGCCCGATCCCGATGCCGACCGCGACACGGCCGAGCTGCTGTGGATGCATGCCCTCGCCATCGGCTACAGCCCGGCCTATCTGGCCGAGCATGCGGACGGCATCCGCGGCGACTGGCCGCGCATCCCGCTGCCGGCCGCGCGCGACGCGCTGCTGGCCTCGGCGGCACTGGGGCGGCACGTCGCGGCCTTGCTCGATACCGAGAGCGCAGTGCCCGGCGTCACCGCCGGCGTCATCCGCAACGAGCTCAAGCCGGTGGCGGTGATCTCCCGCCTCGGCGGCGGCCCGCTGCAACCGGACGAATTCCGGCTCACCGCCGGCTGGGGCCATGCGGGGAAGGCGGGCGTCACCATGCCCGGCCGCGGCAAGCTGCTCACGCGCGCGGCGGACGCGGGCGAGCTGGTGCCTGCGCTCGCGGGCACGGCGGCGGAGACGTACGACGTCTACCTCAACGACATCGCGTACTGGCGCAACGTGCCGCCCGCCGTCTGGGACTTCACCATCGGCGGCTATCAGGTGATGAAGAAGTGG